>JAAYFQ010000139.1 GCA_012728165.1 Synergistaceae bacterium
AAAACCATCTTATATCTCATCTCGAAGATTGATTCTGTTAATGACGAGCATTTTGCGCCGATAACCGTTGATACCAAAGATTTGTGCGAAATAATGGGAATAGAATATTGCGGGAAAAATTTGGAAACATTAAAAGAAGCCTTAAAAAAACTTTCAGATAAATCTCTATGGGTCGACACTGGCGATCAAATAAGGCTCATGAGATGGCTTCAACGTGTTGACATTAAAAAAGGGGAGAGAAAAGTCAAGATTCAGTTTGACGAACTTATGTCTCCCTATCTTTTAAAAATTAAAAATCGTTTTTTTCAATACGAGCTTATTAATGTTTTAGCAATGAAGTGTAAATACAGTATTAGACTTTATGAAATGCTTAAATCGCGCGAAGCGATGGGGAGTTGGACGGTCGAACTTGATGAATTTAAAAAATTAGTGGGCGCCGATGAGCAAAAAGCTTATGAAAAATACTTTTTATTCCGACAGCGAGTATTAGATCCGGCTATTATTGAGATCTGTAACTATTCCGACTTGACTGTTTCCTATCGAACGAAGAGGGAAGATAGAAAAATTAAATGGATTATCTTCGAAATGGTAGACATATCAGACGAGGACTGGACGGAAGGTCGTCGCCGCGATATAAACAGAGAGATTGCATTTAAAAACATTTCTGTACCGGAAGTGGTGCCACCAAAAAAGATTCCAACAACAGAGGATATCGTAGTGATTAGAAAAAACAAGCTTAAAAGAAGAGAACAAGAAAAGCATCTTGAAAGAGGTTTTTCTTGTTCTTCTAAAGTACTTTAGCAACTTGGTACCTAACCACTTTAGTACTAATACATAAAAGAAGGTCGTTCTCGGGTTTTGAAATACAAAAGGACCTAAGTATCTTAGTTGCTTGACACTTTAGTTTTTTAGTACTAATCTATAAAAGCACCAAAAGACTAAAGTTGCAAAGAGTATTAATTTACAAGTAAGGAGAAAGAAAGATGAAGGTAATTGCTATTGCAAATCAGAAAGGCGGCATTGGAAAAACAACGACAGCGGCCGCGCTCTCTGCGGGATTAAAACAACGAGGGTTTAAAGTTCTCGCGGTTGATGTGGATCCGCAAGGGAATCTTTCTACGAGCACCGGTGCAAATAATTACGAAATGCCAACCGTTTACGAGATGCTTAAAGGTGAAGTGGATGCAAACGAAGCGATTCAGAAACTCGATGTATTTGATATTATTCCTTCAAATGTTATGTTAGCCGGGGCAGAGCAAGAACTGTCTCAAATTGGAAAAGAGCAACGACTTAAGGAAAGACTACTGCCAATAATGGATTTCTACGATTATATCGTTATTGATACACCGCCCGCTTTAGGCGTATTAACGATCAATGCATTTACTGTGGCTGATGAAATTATTATTCCAACGACTGCGGGAATTTTTGCGGCGACTGGTATTAAGCAGCTTCACGATACAATTATTAATGTCCGGAAGTATTGTAATGAAAAAGTGAAGATAGCCGGGATACTTCTCACAAGATACGATCCGAGGGCTAATAACAACAAGGACATGAAAGATCTCACAGAACAACTTGGAGAATATATCAATGCCAAACTCTTTAATACGCACATTCGCGCTTCAATTGTTGTCGAAGAATCTCAAGCTCGTCAGATAGACGTATTTAGTTATAAAGGCAAGTCGACCGTGGCACAAGACTATACCGCGTGGATTGATGAATATCTTAAAGGAGTGTGCTCATAATGGCTGAAAAGAAAAGCAGAGTCGATACCAGCGCTTTATTTGCTGGGATGATAGGAAAGACCGATCAAGACCAACAAACAACAGCGGAACTAATTAAGCCG
>JAAYFQ010000207.1 GCA_012728165.1 Synergistaceae bacterium
ACACCGGCTTTTTTAGAATACTCTTTTAACGAATTAGCTAATCTACCTTTATTTGTAACAAAAACTTGTTCATCTAGATCAATAGTATAATATCTATCAACATATCTTTTAATTTCATCGACTAAGAATACAGGAAGGGTAACAATACGTTCACCTTTTTTGTCTTTGGTTTAGTAAATATGTAATTACGTTTGATATACTGTGCTGACTCATTGATATCTAAGTGACCTCTAACAAAGTCAATATCTCTAAGTCTGATAGCAATAAGTTCACCAATCCTAAGTCCAGTATAAAATAATACATTAAAATATATCCACTCAGATTCATCATCAACATGACTAATGAATTTATCAAACTCATTTTTAGTCCAAAAGTTCATGTTAGAAGAATGCTTCGATCCAATACACGTGACTTTTTTACAAGGGTTATTCTGGAGATTGTAATATCTTTCTGCATGATTCATTAATGCAATCAATTGAGAATTAATAGAACGAGCGTATGTATCTTTAAATTTCATACCAAGTATTTTATTTTGCCATTTTAGTATATCTGGCACTTCAATATCTGACATTTCCTTTTTTCCAAGAGTTGGACTGATAAATCGATCATATATACCTTTTTTATTTTTTAAAGTAGTATCCCTAATTTTGTTTGAGATGTCACCCATATACACATCAAAGAAATCATCAAGTGATAAATTTATATTATTTGTTTTTTTGGCTAAGAAATTAGTTTCCCATGCAAGTGCATCTTTTTTTGAATTAAAACCTCTTTTAGCCCTACGTTTGATATTTCCTTCATCGTCTGTATATCTAAGGGTTACTACCCATTTACCAGTCTTTTTATCTTTGTATGCTGACATTTAATTTATCCTCCTTTATGTAGAAGCAATCCAGAACATATTGCCTAGGAACTTTACCTCTTATAGTTCTATATCCTTGTTCTTCCAATTGCTTGTTTAAATCAATTATCAGTCTGTATGCATATGCTTTACTGACATCAAATAACTTCATAACATCATTAACGTTTAGAAACATATTATTATTCCTTTCATACAAAAACCACTTTATGTAAGTGGCTCTAGTTCTTTGTCAGATAATAAATCAGAAGCTGTAGTATTTAATGAATGGGCAATTTTTGCCAAAGTGACAACCGAAACATTTCTTCTTCCATGTTCGACATCGTGTATAAACTGAATATGCAATCCCGATTTCGAAGCGAGCTCTTTTCTAGTCAGTTTATTTCGAGCTCTTAAAGAAGCAATCTCAATTCCTAGTGCTTTTTTAAATTCCTTTTCAGGATCAATTGTAATGTTAGTAATACTTTCCATAAATAAACCTCCTCTCACAGTACACATTTTTACACCACAACACTATCACATACTTTTCATCTTATCTAGTAACAATAATTTAATTACTAATGTAAGTGGTAGAATTAATAACTCTACCACTCGATTAATTATTAAATCATTAGATTTTTAATTAGTTTATTTTACCTGCAGAGCAATATCTCTACAGCATTATTGAGAGCATCTTAATATCAATGCTTCACTGGAATTTCACCATTCCCATCCAAGGAAACACTTGACTAGCCTACGACGGTAATTATCACGCTCGGACGTCCTCAAGTGGAGTATCATTATCACTACAAAGTTCATGGCAATATAGAGTATCAAATCTATTTTTATTGCAAGTATTATCGCTCTCAAGTTTGTCTGGTCTTAGCGTACTTTAATGTGTTGCTCACTTTGTAGATAAAGTCTCAATAATGGATATTTAATTTTCAAAGATCGGATACTTAATCTCTTAAGTAACGAGTAGGGATAATCTCCCCCCTCACATAGATAGGGAATATTTCACACAAATTACAACCCAATTTTAGAAATTCATTGCTTTTTTAAGCTTTTTCTTAATGAGATTGAGCCTTTTACTAATATTTTGCTGTGTAACATTCATTTCTTGGCCAATCTGTGATTGACTTTTATTCTTGTAAAAGTACAAATAAACTATCATTTTTTCATCTTCTTCAAGTCTTGATAGCACATTGTGTAACAACTTAATTAATTCATTTTCATGTTCTTCTTCAGCTAATACTTTTGCTCGATTAATTACATAGTGATATTCAATAGTATTATTTTCATAACCTTCAAAATGGTTATCTAAATAAATGACATTTTTATTAAATTTATCATCGAGATAGTTATTCCTATCTTTAGTTTGATAATAAGCATTATACACTTCCTTAGTTACTTCTATTTTTACGTTATTTGCATATAAAAAATATTTTTTTGCCACTTTAATTTCCTCCTTTTAAATTTCATTTAAAATTAATGTAATAATTTAAATGGAGTAATGGTGGATCACGTATCCCATAAAAAAAGTCCCCCCTAAAATAGGGCGACTTTAAAAATTGTCACTTAGTTATCGTAAAAATATATAAAATCTCCCTCGACAAATATCATGAAATCCGTAATCATCGTGAAGTTAGTTTACATTTTTGCTATCGAACTTATTCTTGTTCAATAAATAACATATACATATATAGTAGTACTATTAACTATTTTCTTCCACTTAGTATTTAGAACTTTACCATTAACTAGATAGGACACTGTGACCTATACCATTAGACAGTAAAATATTACACTGTCTTCTTTTCGTAAATTATTTTAAAATTTCATATAAATTACTACTTTTCCCTCCATTTTGTCTGTATCGATTAACTCGTAAAATATAGCCTTCAGTTTCAAGTTCATTAATTGAACGACTTACAGTTCTTTGTGAAATAT
>JAAYFQ010000140.1 GCA_012728165.1 Synergistaceae bacterium
AAAAAAGTGGCGGAATCGACGAGACTTGAACTCGCAACCTCCGGCGTGACAGGCCGGCGCTCTAACCAATTGAGCTACGACTCCACTTTATATCTGTGTCGATGGTGGGCGGAATAGGTTTCGAACCTACGACCCCCTGCGTGTAAGGCAGGTGCTCTCCCGCTGAGCTATCCGCCCGCTCGCTATCCGTACTCCATCAGCGACAACGCTAGCTATTATAACGATTTTTCAAAACATGTCAACACTAACTTAAGATATTTTCTAAACTCATACTGCTTTTACAAAGAACTGAATATATCGTTTTTAATCTACTACTGTCTGTTTTTCATACATCATTTCTGCCATTTGTGGTATTGTAACTAGTTTTACTGGAATAGTCTCTCTGATCTCATTTAATTTTTCAAGAAAAGTTATTGTTTCAGGGCGAAAATGACAAATTACAACAGCATTGCCATTTTTTAAAGCTTTATTCACAACTTTTTTAAATTCTAATTCTATATACTTCTCATCGCTTCTGTTATCAAGGAATCCTCTGTTGATAAAAGTTCTTATCTTGGCTTCTTTTGCAATATCATAGCCCACACTTTTTGCAGATGTTCTGCTGTCAACAAAAATTTTATTCCTAATTTTGATTTCGTCAATTACTGGCTGTATGATTTTTTTGTCTGAGGTAGCAAGAGAACCTCTATGATTATTTAAGCCCACTGCATCAGGCAAAATCGAGAATGCTTTTGCGATTTCTATCCTTATGTCAGCACTGCTCATTCCCTTTCCTATAGCATTGACTCCTGGAATTTTATCAATTTCAGCCTGCATTGGAAAATGAATAATGTATGGAACGTTATGTTCCGATGCGATATCAGCAAACTCTCTTGTATGCCTCTCATAAGGCATAATAGCCCACGTTAAGGGTATATCAAGTTCAGCTACTCTCTTTGCAAGGTCCAACCTATAGCCGCCATCATCTACAATGATAGCAAGCATAGCATTTTTATTAGAATCATCAATCTTAGCAAAGTTAAAAGAAATCGGCATTTCATTCTGTGAAGTTTCCTGCTCTTGCTTTCGTTGCTCTTTCTCTTTTATTTTCTCTTCTATCGTCTGCTTCATTAATTTATCGCGCATAATATATTGGTCATCTTTTTCTTTGTTTCTACTCTTTGGACTGAAAGGATAAGTCTCTTGCTGCTTGTCTACCGGAGTTGAAACTATATGCAAAGTGTCGCTCATAATAAAATAGTAGACATTTGGTTTGAACCTATGTAGTACAAAAAAAACAAGGACCATAGCACACACGAAGAGTACTATGATCCTGATTATTAACATTATAAAGCTATTATCGTTATCGCGGCGACGCCTGTTCATTTATTTCAAACCTTATTTTCCGCTAATTTTTGTTTTTAGCACAGAGAGAGCTTTTTGTAGCTGTACATCTTCTTTCTTCTCTTTCTTTGGCTCTCCTGCTACTTTTATATCAGGCTGAAGTCCTTTGTGGTCAATAACAACGCCTGAAGGCGTGTGATATCTTGCAATAGTAATGTATATCCCTGACTTGTCGGGCAGATTAAACAAAGATTGGACAGAACCCTTGCCAAAAGTCTTTGTTCCTACGATTGTTCCTCGTTTATGATCCTTTATCGTACCTGCGAGTATTTCCGCTGCACTTGCACTTCCTTCGTTAACTAAAACAACAAGAGGAAGTTTGGTCGCCTTGCCTGTTTCAGCATACATTGTCTCATTGGCTTTTTCAAAACGCCCTTTCATTCCTACAACAGCGCCGCCATCCTGGAACTGTGACGCAACATTAACACAGGTGTCAAGAAGCCCGCCCGGATTATTACGAAGATCAAGCAATATCCCTTTTGCTTTTTTAGAATTAGCAAACTTTATTGCCTCTTCCATTTCTTTATTTGTCTTCAGATTAAACTGATTCAGCTTTATATAAGCAACGTCCCCTATCATTTCAGAACGGACAGTTTTTATCTTGATTATTTCTCTGATTATGGTAAATGGAATCAGATTTTCTTTGCCTTTTCTTCTTACCCAAATCTTTACAGCTTTGCCTGCAGGTCCTCTCAATAGTTTAACGACTTCATCGCTAGGCAAACCATAAACACTTTTTTCATCTACTTTTATTATTTCGTCGAGCGGTTTTACTCCCACCTTATCAGCTGGAGTATTTTCGATTGGTGCAATAACAACGGTATGACCATCTCTAGTAGTTATATATATTCCAAGACCACCATATTCGCCTTCCATCTCAACTTGCTCATCTTCTAATGCCTTTGGGTCAACAAAACGAGTAAATGGATCGCCGACAGATGCAACTATGCCCTTTACAGCACCGTAATACATTTTGTCATTGTCGATTGTACCGGCTTTATCTCCATCAACCTGATATGTTTCTAGTGCTATTTTTACCTGTTTAATAATAGCAAGCTGTTGAGAAGTAAAAGGAAGACCTATGCCCCAATCAGCACTTACAGCTTGCGGAATAATATATAAAGATACTGAGAGTAAAATTCCTACTACAATTCCTATCGATATATCTCTTATTTTTTTCCCCATCTTCATCACTAACCTTTCCAATTCTTTCTTTATCTAAGATAACGCATAGGATCAACTGCGTTACCATTTAACCTAACTTCGAAATGAAGATGATTTCCTGTTGTGACACCCGTAGATCCAACTCGACCAATTACAGCCCCTCTTGAAACCTTTGCATCTTCTTGACACTCTATAGCTGAAAGATGTGCGTAAACAGTTGTGAGATTAGCTCCATGGTCTAGAATTATTACTTGGCCGTAACCTCGCATCCAGCCGGTGTATAGGACTTCTCCACTGTCAGCTGCAATGACAGGACTGCCTTGTGGTGCAGTTATATCAAGACCAGTATGGTGAATCTTGGTTTTAAAAACTGGATGTATTCTTGTACCATATGTGCTCGTTATAGCCCCTTGTGTAGGCATAGCTAAACGACCACCTCTATAATATACTACTTCTTTTTTATCTGGGAATTTTTTCTTGTTTAGTGCAATCTTTTCTGCCATCAATCTTTTAACTGTGGCTTGTAATTCCTTTGATGCTTTTAACAACTCTTGCTGTTCTGCCATAAAAAGTGTTTTATCTTTGCGCACTTTTGAAAGAAGAACGTTGCGTTCACTAGCAGCGCTGTTTAACTCTTTTCTTTTTGTAGTTAAAACCTTTCTTTGTACTTCATATTTTCCTTGTTCTTCTCTAAGTTTGGCCTTTGTTTCGGCTAATCGTTTTTTTTCTTCAGAAAGCTCATTGATCATCTGTTTATCTTTGTCCGCTATCTTACCAAGTAGATATGAGGTGTTCAATGCATCCTCTGCGCCTTGTGATGATAAAAGCAAATTGAATTCAGTTATTCCTCCATATTTATACATGCTTACAAGTCTTTCTGACAAGAGACCCTGAATGTATTTAATTTTACTGTCAGCTTTTCCTATATCATCTGTTAGCTTTGTAATGTTATTGCTAAGTCTTTTAACGCTAAGATTTACTACATTAACTTTTTGCTGTGTAAGGGTGATTTGCTGACTGAGTCCCTGTATCTGTTTTGTGACACTTTTTTCTTTAGCTTGTGTATCTGATAGTTTTTTTCTAGTGCTTGATATCTGTCTCTGTATTTTTTGATATTCCATTTCTTGTTGTTTTATTTTTTCGTCTAAATCACTGGCATTTGAAGCATACGAAATTACGACTGTAAAAAATATTACAGCCGAAATTATCAATAATGTCGATATTTTATTGGCTACACAAGATAATCGTTTAATCATATTTTCCTCAAATTTTTGCATATTTCGTTCTTATAATGGCCTAGACGCCTTGCTGATAAAACCTTGTGAGGCAAGCATGCCAGAGAGCAAGCTAATTAGACTCCCACATGATATAAGCATGAAAGCAAGTTTTGCAATAAGCGTTGGTGATTCAATAAATGGTAAGAAGGGAAGCATGTCTTTTAATCCTTCAATTACTGAATAATAAGTTGCGCCTATAAGTAACGAAGCTATTACTGCTCCAGAAAAACCTAGCAGAATGCTCTGTATTATAAATGGCATCATGACATAAGTCGGAGTAGCTCCAACCTTAAGCATAACCGCTATTTCAGCCTCACGTGAGTATACGGATATTCTTATTGTGTTAAACAGAACTACAGCACTTGCAGCGATAGCAACAAGCAGCATCATCCAAGAAAATTTTTCTACAAAACCAGACACTCTTGTCAACTTTTCTGCAACTCGTCCTGCATAGACAATATCGTCAACTTCAGGAACTGCCATAAGCATCCTCGCCGTATCTGAAACCTGTGCAGCTTTTTTTACTTTTACTTCAATACTTGAAGGTAAAGGATTATCTCCTAAAAGCGTCACAGCTTTTGCCTGATTACCCACTCTCGAACGAAGTTTTTCAAGAGCCATTTCTTTGGTTATTATCTTAACATCACTAACCTCAGGCATGGCTTTTATCTGTTTTGCTACATCCTCAATTTTTGCTTTAGGAACAACATAAGCAGTTATTGTTAGCTGATTCTCCATCATAACAACTATGTTCTTAATATTAAGTACAAAGAGAGTACTTACTCCAACAACAAAAAACACAGCCATTGCTGTAAAGACAGTCAGAAAGCTCATCCCTAAATGCCTAACTATAAGACGAAATCCATCTCTAAGTATATATTTAAAGTGCGACACAGGCTTCATAGCCTCCTTGCTTTTCATCACGAACAATTCTTCCCTTGTGTATCTCTATTACTCTATGACGATATGTATTAACTAAATAATCA
>JAAYFQ010000141.1 GCA_012728165.1 Synergistaceae bacterium
CAATTGCAATAATAAACATGCGACGAGACATCGAATTTTTATGCATTTTTCTCAAGATCCCCTAATCTGAATTTAACTATCTGTTAATAGCTTTTATCTAGTTGAGGCAAGTATATATTGTTTGTTTAATTCACGCAAACATCTACTAATTTTGAAAAAGCGCTAATTTATCAAGACTACTGGCACAGAAATCCACAAAATCCTACCAGCAACATCACGATTCGATGGAGGAAGAAGAGCAACAAAGAAGCAAAATATTATCGACAAATTAGTTGAATTCTTCGAAAAGTATTTCGGATTGGTGTAGCGATAATAAAAAACTGACTCACAATGCCCATGTAAAGTAATAGCGCGTTGTGAGTCTTATTTTTTATCAGCGTAACATTTATTTTAGTTGATTTCTTTCTTATTTTGTTTAGAGCTGCGTATTCCTATTAATTTATGATTATTTTAAACAGGAAATATGTCTTAATTGATTTCTACCCAATTGCCGGTACCAATTGGAGTCCATTTATTGAGGCCATCTTGTCTTGAAATGTAATATTTACCTGAAACTTCGTCATAAACAATTTCTCCCTTTGAAACTGACAAATTATTGGCAACTACATCTGCCCACTTTACAGCATCCTTTGTTGAGACTTTGGTTATTTCTCCTGAACCCCATGCATAGTCAAGCGTAACAGCGTCTTTATTTCTACCGAATTGTATGCCACTATCATTGATTACCACATAATACTCGGTAACGCCGTTTGTAACATATGAGAAAGAAGACCCTTTAGGAAATACGACCTTATTCGTTACGACTGTACCAGAGTTGTCATAGGTCGGAATTGGCCATGTGCTGTTGGGAGGAATTCCAGGGTTGCCAAAAGATGCGGTTCCTGGCATATAATTACCACTTCCGCCCGGCGGGATCTCTCCTCCTGGAGACGGAGAGTGGACATTGCACACCACAAACTCCCTTCCAGTCACATCAGCACTTGCGGTGTATATGCCTTTAGAAGGACATTTCGCATAATTATTGCTTATAGTACCTTTATAGTCGGCATCGATAAAATCTTGCAATGAAAGATCATTTTTAGTTTTGCCTTCGAGAAGTCTGTAGGTTCCCAAAGCACGGATGATTGTTGCCCTGTTGTTAAGACAGGCTACAGCTCTAGCTTTGTTATCAATAGCAGACATTGAAAGCAATGAAATTCCTGCTATTATTCCTATAATTATTAAGGCTACAAGTAATTCTATGAGAGTGAAACCTCTGTTTGCTTTTTTCATGATGATCACCTCTATGCTAAAATTATCTCGCGATTAATAAATTTAATATAGAGTAAAATCTGCAATATCAGCTCGGGCTTGTCTCAGCCTCATTTTAGGCGGTTTATTTGGCAGCTTCACCAGTCATTTGAGTTACTACCCCTGTCATCCCGGTACGGTTTTGAGCCGGGATCCAGAGTTTAAGTTTTGAATTATTAAGAAACGTCAAACCCTGTGGACGCCGGCTCAACGGCATACCGGCGAGACGAGGGGGGCTTGTCTCACAGTTTTTGTGATTGTTTGACGACCGTTTGACAACGTTGGACAATTGTTTGACTATGTTCTCAGTAACTAACGACTGTTTGACCGCTTTTATGTTTGTCCTTAACAATCGCTCAGCTATCGCTCAGCCAAGGTCCTAAACAACCGCTTCACTATTTTTCTTTTACCCACCCCTGCAATTGGGATAAAGAACAGATGATGACGACGCAATATGTAGCGGCCCGAGCTAAGGCGTATTAAAGTACTCCGAAGTGAGGGCCGCGATTATTGTTAGATTAGAGCTGTTATATATTCTAATTGTTTAGATCAGTCGAAGAGACCTAACTTAGCTATAGTTTCCATATCCTTGTCTCCACGTCCTGAAAG
>JAAYFQ010000142.1 GCA_012728165.1 Synergistaceae bacterium
CATGCTTTGTACTATTGATAGGCTATTCTCTTTAGCTATTGCTTTTGTTATATTATTGATATAAAGTATGGATAAGTTAGTTATAACGTTGTTATTTAAGATGTGGTGGGTGAATTTATTGCAATATAAATATAAAGCTAAGACAATAGGCGGAAAAATAATGAATGGAAATTATTCTGCTGACAATGAAAATGAGGTTGTATCGTGGATACGTGGCAATGGATGGATTCCTATTGATGTGTCAAGAACTTATGAAGTCGCTTTGCAACTATCTGAATCAGCTACAGGAAAAAATATAAAATGGGGAGAATTTTTTAATTTCTCACGAAGAATTAAATTGAGAGACAAATCAGTTTTTTTCAGACAATTGGCTACATTGATTTCTGCAGGTGTTCCTATTGCTTCTGCAATAGAAACACTAATAGAACAAACAAGTAATAAAAGGCTGAACAAAATAATATCAAGTATATATTCTAAAGTTAGTTCTGGTGCAACTTTAGGCAGTGCTATTGCAGAGCATCCTAAGACGTTTGATTCATTAGTAGTCCCTTTAGTGAAATCAGGAGAAGAGTCAGGTAATTTAGACAGCAGCCTTACGAAACTTGCTGGGTTTCTTGAAGATCAGGATGCATTAAGAAAAAAAATAATTTCAGCACTTACGTATCCAATGACTGTAATTTTTATAGCGCTAATAGTCCTTGGAGTAATGGTTGCTGTGGTTATTCCTCAATTTGAGAAAGCTTTTCAGAATTTAAATGTGCAAATGCCTATGTTGACGCAAATGACATTCCAGTTTGGAAAGTGGGTAAGGGGCAAATGGTACATATTCCCAATTTTGCTGATACTTATAGTAGTCGTTCTTCGTTATCTTAGAAAAGCTCCCTTGTTCAGAATACATGTTGACACTTTTATGTTAAAAATACCTATTTTTGGTAACATCATCTACAAATCTTCTGTCTCACGTGCATTTCATACTATGTCATCGTTGCTTACTTCGGGAGTTCCTGTGTTAACCTCTTTAGAAATGTCAGGTGAAGTTGCTTCAAACGAAAAAATTAAACAAGCTTTTTTGCAAATGCGTGATGCTGCAACTATTGGTAAAACAATGAACATTATTATGAAAGAAAAGAAACTTTTTCCTCCTATGGTAATAAACATGGTGGCAGTGGGAGAAGAAACAGGCAGAACGGATGAAATGCTTGAAAAAGTTGCAGATTGGTATGAGGAGGAACTATCAGAAACGGTAAAGAGACTTAGCTCTATGCTTGAACCGATTATGATTGTTTTTGTTGGTATCATCGTAGGCTTCATGGTTTTAGCAATATTTTTACCAATTATTTCTTCAATTCAAGCGTTCATGTAGTTTTTAAGTATTTCTAGCACGACAAACACAATGAAAGTCTGTATCATCAAAGAGTTGACACGTTCAGCTATGTTCTATAAAATAACTATGGTTTTATGGTTATTTAAATTTAAGGGGGAAATATAATATGATTAAAACACTTCGCAAATCAAAAGGATTCACATTAGTAGAGCTACTTATCGTAATTATCATTATCGGTATTCTTGCAGGAATGATGATGCTTTCATCTGGAGCAGCAACAGATAAAGCAGAAGCAACAAAGATTGTCTCAGATCTTCGTAACATTAAAGCAGCATGTATAATGTATTATGCTGACAAGGGTTCATATGCGAGCTTAGATAATGTGGAAGATCTGGGCGCTGCTAGTCTTGGAGCACCTGGAAGTGAAATTAATAATTATCTTGATAATAAACCTGCTTCTGGATATAAAATTAAAAAATCAGGCAACGTCTTTTTTGCTGGTTATAATGGTACTAAACTAACAGATGGTGTTAAGGATAAACTAGTACTTATGGCGCCTAATGTAGGACTCTACAATGGTGTATCAGCTGACGTATCAGATTATTATAAAAAAACCAACGCAGATGGAGTTTTTATGGTCATCACTAAATAATATAAAAATACTTAACTAGACTTAACTAGACTTAACTAGTTTTTTTGTTTCGAATTTAATATTAGTAAATAAAATATAAATGTAATAAGGTTCGCTACGTATATTATTTTGTTTTCAATACTAAAATAATTTATGTATTTTATAAGTTGTAATAAACTTACTAAACTAAAGATATAAATTAATTAAATATAATAACAACCATTGTCCAGAACCATTAGTTCTGTAGAATTTCAGTGTTTTACGAACTAGACTACTATATTAAATTTATGTATTATGAGTTCGATAAGGACAGTGTTGTTTGGTGCGATTTTCTGGTTTGTTTTTTGTTAATGTTATTTAAATTTGAGGAGGTAGTATTATGATGAAGAAACTTCGTAAGTCAAAAGGTTTCACATTGGTTGAGTTGCTAATTGTTATTATTATTATCGGGATACTAGCAGGTATGATGATGCTCTCATCTGGAGCAGCAACAGATAAGGCAGAAGCGACAAAGATTGTAGCAGATCTTCGTAACATTAAAGCGGCAGCCATTATGTATTATGCCGATAACAATTCATGGCCAAGTGGTGATTTAGTTTTGAGTACCCCTGGTGCTGAAGTGGATAAAGTTAACAAATATCTAGACACTATTCCTACGGTAGGCTATAAGCTTACTAATACGTCTGGAACAATAGGAGCTGGGTATGTAGCAGGACCTAAAATAACAGCAGGCGTTCAGTCTAAGTTGGCCGCAATGGCATCAACTGCTGGACTTTATCAAGCTGCTCCGACTTCAGGGGATGTTTCTACTGGCCCGAATTACACAACTGGAACAACAGTTTATATGATTGTCAAAAAATAATGTTAATGTAACGCATTAGTTTTAAAGCTCGCACTTATAAGTGCGAGCTTTTTTGTTGTTCATTTGTTATTGGCAATTGAAATATAAATGCATAAAAAGTCTCTATAATTCTTATTATATTTATTACATAATTGTGTTTTTTATGATAATAACTCTAGATGTTATTATTAATTATAAAAAAGCCTGATGAATATCATATAAACCATTGCTAAACACATGAAAACACTGTACAATTCGGAACAATTCCTATAATATATTTAACATGAGGTATATTGCATGGCTTTATTTACAATAAAGAAGAAGTATACAGCGGGGTTGTTTATAGACGGAGACAAATTTCAATGTCTTACCGTCAAAGGATCTGTTGGAAATTTTTCCGTAATAGATTATATTTCTGATATATTTCCATTTGACAACTCAGTTGACAAGGATTCTTTGATAAACACAAAAGATAAAATTGATTCGTGTTTTTCCACTATTGATTCCAAAATACTCGATAAAAAAACACCAATTCATATTGCTCTGCCTATTTCTGACTCTTTATTGCGGATAGTTAATTTGCCAGGAATGTCACTTGATGAAGCTAAACTTGCCTTTCGTTACGAATTTGAAAACTATTTCCCTTTTCCTTTGAAAGAAGGAATATTTGATGTCACACAGATCAATTTCCCACTGATTAACAAAGATTCTGAAAAACGGTTTCTTGTTGTAGCCGCTCGCTTATCATTGATAGACAATATTATGAGTTCCGCTGCATCTTATGGATTTACAATTGCTGGTATTGAGCCTGCACAAATATCTATTGAAAAGGCAATAACTTCTTCTGTCCATTTAAAAGACTCTGTTGTTTATATATATGCTGGTAGGTTTCGGTCGGTTATGATTCTTTCTTGGCAGGGCAACGGGATTTTTTATAGAAGCATTTCCCTTGGGTTTGACGGAATAAAACTTAATGTTGATGCTGAAGTCGATGTTTTAGATGACGCATTGCAATCTCAAACGGTTGATTTTGTTAAAGAGATACGTTTTTCTTTGCAGTTTGCCCTATCTCAGATACGAGGATTTAACCCTCAGTCTGTATATATCTGCGGACCAGGAGCGAATGACGAGATGGTTTTAATGCTTAAAGAGGCTTTGTCTATAGATGACATTTCTACCGTTGATTGTCTTGCTTTGCATCAAGTTGATATAGAGGAAACAAACGAAAATTGGGATATTCCATTAGGCGCGATATTGAGGTAATAACATGGTTGTTAAATTAGATTTACGCATTCCCGGAAGAGAATTAAAAAACAAAAATGAGATGAGCAGTGGACATCTTATATTGTTTTCTCTTGTCGCGTTATTTTTTATTTCTTCATTTTTGGTTATTACTGTAAGTACCTGGAGAACAGTTTCTCTTAATTACAAACGTACTGAACTGCTTAATGAGTCAATAGCGTTAAATAATAAGCTAACAATAATGGATAAAGAATTTTCACGACTTACGGCCAGAAATGGTGCAATGGAATCAAAAATTGATTTTATACTTGATGACGTGCCGTCAATTGAGTTTTTATCATATCTTGTATCCTTTTTACCTGATGGCTTATCAATTGAAAGTGTTAACATGACGACGACTGAGTTAACTATTATAGGTAAATCTCGTAAAGAGGAAACTGTGCTAGCTTTAATAACTAGTCTTAATTCATCAAATATAGTTGAGAGTGTCGAACTCCCAAGTATAACTCTAGGAGCGAATGGTATGTTTTCATATACACTTAATTGTAGATTGATGTCAATGTTAAGAATCAAATTAAATGAGATTAAAAACGACAATATTACTTCGTTAAAGGATTATTCGCTTTGATATATTTTGAATTAGACAGAATTACACGAAAACAGGTCTATGTTTTGGTTCTATCTATTTTATTGCTACTACTGTTGCAATTTTTGCTGATAAAATATCTTAAAATAAACCTAGCTGAAACTAATTCGCTCGAACAAAACAACAAAGTTGTAGAGGCAAGTCTTAAACGTAAAACGGACTCAGTACATTATTACAAGACTAATGTACAATTCAACGATATAGTGTTGCCACAGCCAGCAGAGTCTCCTACAAAAATTTATTCAATACTCGTCAATTTACTTGCAAATTTGGGATTTGAAGAAACAGTTGTAATTAAAGACAGTGAGGCGGCTGATTCTGTTTCTTTTAAAGTTACTGGCAAGAGTGATTATTTTGCTTTAATGAGGCTGTTTCTTTCATTGCGACAGAGTTCATATCTGTTGAAGTTGACAAGTCTTAATGTATCTTATTCTGCTCCGAATTCAGTCAACTTTACATTTATTGTGCTATCAAAAAAAGATTTGACCTCAATTCCTCAGGAGATAGCAAAATGAGTTTACTTAATCGAATAAGGGAAAAAACTAATATAAGATTGTACAAATTGCCAGATTCAGTAGAAGAGCGCAAGAAGTTATACTTTTTCATTATTGCTCTATTTTTTTCAGTGTTTGTTGGAGTTTTAAGTATATTAAATTTTATCTGGTTAAATAAAACAGTTGAACATAAAGTAGCAAAAAGTACGAGCGGTCTTGTTAGTGTTGAAAAAGAGCGCAGGCAAGCTGATGCTATAAATGAGAAACTAGACTCATACAAAAAATATAGAGACGACAGTCTAAAATTACTTGCAGTTGCAGAAACAATAGGGCGATCACCAATATCAGAAATGCAGTCACCTGCTATTATTGAAAAAGCAATAGTGGTTCCTGAATTCCCACCCGATATTATAATCAAAGCATTGATAATCATGGATGAGGGAAGAGTTGCAGTACTTAACATCGAGGGTGAGCCTCCTGGACAAATTTATAGAGTTGGAGCTTCATTTGCATCAGGCAAAGGTAAGATTCTTGATATTGATTCGAAGGGGGTGAGCTGGACATGGAAAAGAAAAACAAATCGTACAAATTTATAAAGAATATGTTAAAAGTCATGATTTATACATTCTGTGTTATCGCATTGTTTTTTTGTGTAAATTCTTCTTATGCTGTATCAGTCAGAGCAGAAAAGGGAGAATTAAAACCTATTATTGAAGGGATACGTGTGCGCCAAATCGGCGGTAATGAGGTTTTACTCGAAATTAGAGGTACAAAAATGACATTGCCGAAGGTTCTTCCTAATACAACTTCAGCTATTACTTTCGAATGGTCAGACATTAAATTCCCGGTAAATACGGACAAAAAAGACTGGTGGGACGAATATGGCTGGAATGTTATCAGAATAGTCCCCAAGAAAAGCAATGATTGGTGGCAGAAGTACGATTATCCGCTTATACAAAAAATACAGGTTATATCTGAAGATATGACTGGAATTAAAATGAACATTATAGGAGAAAAACCGTTAAAAATTAAAAGTATAAGAGGAATGGAAGGTTCAGATTTAATAACTTTGAATCTTATTACTGAGAATGATATAAAACCAGTTACGCCCGCTCCACCTCGTGCAAAGCCCGTCGGTGACCCTCTTGGTATGAATAATAAGGTCACGTTGGAGTTAAGGGATGTTTCCGCACGTGAAGTATTTAGAATGCTTGCGAATTTACGAAAATTAGATCTGGTTTTAGATTCGACGGTTCCTGATACACCTATGACTTTTTCGTTTAACGAAGCTAATTTCAGTGAAGTATTTGCTTATATGCTGCGAATGAATGATCTTACTTACTCGTTAATGGGAAAAACTTTAGTTGTAGGCACATCAGAAAGCATTGGCAAAACTCTTGGTAAAAATAAAACTAAGGGATATAAAGTTGCCTATGCAGACTTGCCTAAATTACCAGCAATATTAATTGGATTAGTTCCTCTTGCTAAGCCTCCGGTTATTGATGAAAGGACAAGAACTCTTTATGTTACAGCTACACCTGAACAGCATATTGAGATAGAAGCGATTATGAACAAGGTTGATCACCCAGGAAAGCAGGTCATGCTTCAGGCAAGACTTATTGAGGTAAATGACAATGCAGTGCAGGATATCCAATCTTTTCTATCCGCTGTTTATAATGGCTGGTTGTTCTCCTATGGAGCAAAGGGTTTAGGCACAGAATATCTTAGCTCTAGTGGAATTGCAGAAAACATATTAACTTCCTCTTCATCTGGTAGTGCTAATAAAATACCGTCTCCTGGAGAGAGTATAGCAAGCATTCCTGTAAATGCTGTAAATGGTGCTATAAGGGCTTTAGATATTGGTCTTACGGCAATGGAAACAGACAATAAGGGCAAAGTGCTTGCTAACCCTTCAGTAGTTGCTCTTGATGGACAGAAAGCACTTATAAAGCTGACTCATAACTATTTGTATCAGTCAGGTGTTGATGATGCTAGGAACCCTAAGTTTACTAAAGAAGAAACAGGCCCTACACTAGAAATAACGCCTATAATTGGACGGGATGGGTTTCTAACATTAAAACTAAATATTTCTACTGGTGAAATTGTGGGATTCAGAAAAACAGGAAGTTCTGAAACTCCTGAAACAACAAAAAGAGAAGTTAATACAGAAATACGAGTCAGAAACGGCGAACTTTTTGTAATTGGCGGATTGTTTCAGGAAACCAAAACTAAAAGTGTCACTAGAATTCCTGTCTTAAGTTCCATTCCTCTTTTAGGCGAACTATTTAAAAGTAGGAATGATAAACATGTTAAAACTGAGATGGCTTTCATCGTCGTCCCATATATTCTAGATGTTCCTTCTGGGGCTGCAGAAGTTTATGATATGCCCTCAAGGAGTTTGATACAGTAATTTTATAAGAACAGGAGATGTAGGCATTGGATAATAACTCCATGAAAGTTGTGCGTCTGGGTGAACTTCTCATAGACAACGGCTCAATCTCGCAAGAAAATCTTGATGAAGCACTACTTGAACAAAAAACATCTCAGATGAGGCTTGGCGAAGTCCTTATAAAAAAAGGTTATATTTCAGAGCTTCATTTAGCTGAAGCTTTGTCAAAACAACTTGAGATACCTTTTGTTTCCTTAACCAGAAATCGTCCGAAACAAGAAGCGCTTTCTGCAATTCCTGAAAATGTAGCCACAAGATTAAATGTTATCCCTCTTGAATTACTCGACGATACACATATAGTTTTAGCTATGTCCGATCCTATGGATTCTTTAGCAATTGATGAGATTAGTATGCTTACACGACGAGAAGTTGTTGTGCAAGTGGCAACTATATCTGACATTCATAGGGCTTTTTCAAGTAGCTATAGAGTGCAGACAAACGTTCAAGAGGCTATGGTAGATATACAAAAGCAAGATGGTAGCAGAAATCAGACTGGAGACCTTGTAACACTTTCTCCTACAAGTGCTCAAGATGTTTCTACTATTTCAAGTACAGACGCTCCTGTTGTAAAGCTTGTAAATAGTATTTTTGAACAGGCAGTAAGAGAAAAGGCTTCAGATATTCACATTGAACCATCAGAAGGTGTTACTAACGTTCGCCTTAGAATTGATGGAACTATGTTTCAAAATTTTGAAATTCCAAGAAACCTTCACTTACCACTTATCGCACGAATAAAAATCCTTTCAGGCATGGACATTTCAGAAAAAAGACGTCCTCAGGACGGCCGTATACTTATACAAATGGCAAATAGACGTATAGATTTGCGTGTTTCATCTATTCCGTCAATTTTTGGCGAAAAAATAGTTTTACGTTTGCTTGATCAGAGCAACGAAAATGTAGGCATGGATAAACTTGGTTTTGAGCCTGAGCTAATAGAAAAATTAAGTAAAGCAATAACAGCTTCAAATGGAATTTTTTTGATAACAGGACCTACGGGTAGTGGTAAATCTACAACGTTGTATTCAATTTTAGAGATTATTAATACTCCTGGAGTAAACATAATTACACTTGAAGATCCAGTAGAATATACTATTCCAGGTATAACGCAAATACAAATAAATGAAAAAATTGATGTTACGTTTAGTAATACACTTAGATCAATACTGAGACAAGACCCAGATAAGCTTATGGTTGGTGAAATAAGAGACTCTGAAACTGCCCACTTAACTGTTCGTGTGGCATTGACAGGTCATCTTGTTTTGAGCACGCTTCATACAAATGATGCCCCTACTGCAATCAACAGGCTCGTGGACATGGGTGTTCCTCC
>JAAYFQ010000143.1 GCA_012728165.1 Synergistaceae bacterium
AACTCAAAATGGAAAATGGAACTGTTTTACTGCCTAACGATCTGTATCCTTTGGAAAAGATGGTTTTCAGGCTGTACTATACTTCCCATTCTACCGATCAACAAAGTATCGATATCTATATTGAGGATAATTTTGGGCAGGTGGTGCAGAAGACGTTTAGCTGGCAGAGTGAGAAGAATTATGTGGAATCAGAGGAAGAGTAATGGTGAAGAACTCCAAGGAATTCAGGTATAAGATGCTGTAACCTGCATGCAATCCTCACCGGTTTCGACCAAAAAAGGGGCTTATAAAAGCCCCTCATCCGCAAAACTGGTATAGCTTTCCTCCGTCATTATGAGGTGGTCTATAAGGTGAATACCGATAATTTTAAAGCTTCAGCCAATCTCTTGGTTATCACTATATCCTCATGGCTCGGTCTTGTAGTGCCACTGGGATGGTTATGGGCAATACATATAGAAGAACTGTTCACCTTTAACGCAGTCTGTAGTATGACACGGTTATCTACTACCGTGCCATTCAAACCACCTACACTGACCAACTTGATGCCCAAAATCCGGTTGGCTCTATTCAAGAACACGGCATAAACTTCTTCGTGGTGTTGCATACAGTCTTTATGTGCTTCCCTGAATATCCTGGAAGCATCCGCAGAACTTTTAACGACGGCACGTTCGCTTGCTTTAACCTTATCTTTATAAGATACTGTAATCTCCGGAATGTTGAAATAATCTACTTTCATGATGCAAAACTTTAATTATGAAACAATAATTTTTTGCTTTCACAACCACAGGGATTATGCTCACTTCATGCAAGGTTTTGGTGGAGAATACACTTTTTTCTTCCGGATTTCCGGTAAAAAGAAAAAAGGAAGATTGTTTGCCAAACCAGAGGCTCGACCTTGCAACTTGTGAGTAAATGCCTGTAACTTCTCAATCTGTTCCACTTCAAAATGGAGATAAACAAACAGATTCGTTAATGAATAAACAATTGATGATAACTTATTGAAAAACATCAGAGATACGATTTTGTCAGTTGTTTTTTTATAGGTATTTTTGTAGGAAATTGAAAATACGATATTATGTCAAGCGGAGCAAGATTTTTACGAGCAGATTTGCATATCCATTCTTATGGTGAATTTGGGTCTTATGATGTAACTGATGTAACAATGATACCACAAACAATTGTGGATACAGCTATAGAAAAGGGCTTAGGAATAATTAGCATAACGGATCATAACGAAATTCTGAACTCTAACACTGCGATAACTCACGCACAAGGGAAAGACATATTTGTAATTCCCGGTATAGAAGTAAGCACAACACAAGGACATTTATTACTTTATTTTCCAACATTTAATGACCTGAGAAATTTTCATGGAAAACTCGCTATTAGTCCAGATAAAAAAACGTGCCAAAATGGTATTGTACAATGTCTTGACTTTGCTCAACAATATAATGGTTTAGGTGTTCTTGCCCATATTGAACTTGATTCTGGCTTTGAAAAAACAATCGGAAGATTTGGACCTCCTATGGAAGAAATCTTCAAACATAGAAACTTGCTCGGGTTAGAAATATGCTCCAAAGACAACAATGTTTTATATACTGATTTCGATGACGATCCAAACAGGAAAAGACTTATCGGATTGCATAGAGAAGCCTGTGAACACAATGAGTCATATAATCTCGCTAAGTTATTATCATCTGACGCACATGACCTAAATAGGTTGGGGGTTAATGCAGAAGGGGGAAAGAAATTAACAAGGATAAAAATTGACGAATTAAACTTTCAGGCTTTTAAAATAGCGCTCATAAGTAACGAATCAAGAATTAGACTTGAAGATTTCATTCCTGAACAAAGACCTGTAATTAAATCAATCAACATCGAGGGAGGACTTTTAGATAAAGTAAAAATAGACTTAAGCACTAACCTAACCTGTATTATAGGGGGTAGAGGTGCGGGGAAATCAACGTTGTTGGAGGCAATACGCGAAAGTTCGGGAAATAAGTCAAATGCGAGAGTTGTTGACTCTGATGTGTGGCCACAAAAGATTTCATTAAAATATGAAGATGAAGCTGGACAAATTTTAGAGTTTAATCGAGAAAAATTTGCTGATAATCACAATGTAACTGACCCTATCAATGGTATTTCAAGAATTGATGTAGAAAGTTACGGGCAAGGTGATACGGCTGAAACATTACAACACTGTGATACCAATCCCATGATTTTAGTGAAATTTTTAGATTCTTTTTTGGATTTAGATTCTTTTAAAAATCAAGACAGTGAAGTTGTGGCTAAATTGCGTGAAAACCAAAGCGAATCAAGGAAGCTAAGACTTGAATTGTTAAGTCTTCCAGACACTAAAAAAGCTTTATTGAATGAGCAAAAGAAATTAGCAAATCTTGAAAAGGAAAAAGCGGGAGAACTCGTAAAATATCAAACCGCATTAATCAAAGAAAGACAACTTCGAAATGGGCTAATTGAAGACTTGAATACTTTAATTAAAACATATAGGGATATTTTTAAGGATGATACTACTTTTAAAAATTTTGAAGGCTTGTCTGATTCGGAAATCATTGTTGGGAAAAATTATTTCAAAAAAGTAAAAGATATAGTTTCTGATTTTTCAAAAATAGTTTCAGAAAAATCGGGAGAATTAAATGCCGCTCTAAATCAGAAAATTGAAGAATTGAAAATAGAA
>JAAYFQ010000144.1 GCA_012728165.1 Synergistaceae bacterium
CGTTTCGGACAGCGTAGCTCTCGGCGAATATCCAATTGATATTCATGGTCAAAATAAAGATATCTATCTTGAAACTACACTTGGTGAAACAATAGAAAAAATTCCAAACGATTGGGCAGGAGATGGTGGACTTTTTCAGATTCCGCTCGGAGTATTTATACCGGAGAAAATTGATGGGCTATTAGCGGCAGAAAAAAATATTTCCGTATCCCGAGTGGTAAATGGTTCAACACGGCTCCAACCAGTAACAATGCTTACAGGACAAGCTGCAGGAGCAATCGCAGCAGTAGCTATTAAACAAAAAGTTCAGCCAAGGTCTTTACTCCCTTTTGATGTTCAAGAGGCATTGTGGCGGGGGAAAAGCCAGCTTTCATTGTTTACATTTAAAGATGTCCCGTACTATTCGTCTTACTGGCCTGGCGTTGAAGCAGCAATGCTTTACGAATACATGGCACCAGTGTCAGAAACTATTTTCGGTGCTTATGATGGGATGCATTGGATAGAGGTAAAAGATGCTTTCAGAAAATCGTGTGGAATTACAGAGTTTCCCCAGACAAACCCTGAAGAAAAGGTGTATATCGATAAATTCGCCGAATGGCTTAGAGAATTATACAAGGCTGATTTAAAAAGATATGAGAATGTAATAGACAATTTGGTAGGTGAAAAAATCCTGAACAAGGGAAAGCTAGCCTCAATTATACTAGACATTAAGAGGTCTAAACCCCTGGCAAAAAAGAAGAAATAATACTTAGTGTTCTGTGAATCTTTTAGATCCAGGAATATGAGGAAGTTTTAGTTCAGGCGTAGGGCCAAGGACTTCTCTTGTCGAATCAAGCTCAAAATCAAAAAGAGCCTGCGTTATTCTCATCTCTGTTATATTGTCGGTTTCATAAGAAATTGAAAATCTTCTGTACCCGAATTTTTCAGCGAAAAAAGATATATTTGATTTTTGTTTCCCCGAAAGTATCTGGAAAGATTTTTGAAGAGTGATAAAAAATTGGTTTTCATCAAAAAACGGATCTTCACTGACAAGCATAATGACCTTACATTCATCAACCAAGAGAGCGTCGCTCCATATTCCACAAAGTGTTAGAGCTGCTTTGAGACCCTTAAATCTATTAAGTAGCTTTATAATACAGTTCTCCATATCTTCTGAATAAGTAAACACTGCGGTAAAGCCCAACTCAATTCCATCGTTGCGAATAGGGTCAATTATGTTTTGTCTAGAAAGAGTTCCTACATTACCACTCTGAAAGCTGCGGAGAAAGAGAAATTCACTCTGCATCTCAAAAGCTAGCCCGGCTACACTTTCAAGCAAAGGACTTAAAAGCTTATTCACCGTAACTGGTGAATAATCCTTGCCGTATGGAAGCCACGGCTCTATATCAAACTCTACATTCTGATCCCAGTATGGTAGAAAAGAAGTCATGTCGCCGCCCCCTTATTTAATCTTTTTTAAGTATAGCCTTCATAAAATATAAGTAAATAGGTACTAAGAGCAGAGATTATACCATACATAAAAACCTTCAAAAAGTTGCTATTTTCAATTCCATTTCGAGAAGAGTTCTTGAACCGTCATATCGTTTCGAATACCAAAACGTGTCAATGAAAAATCATATCGCACTGGATCCTCGGGGCAAATAACCCGAAAAGCCTCAGTTATCTCAATAGCTGAACGGCCATTAGCACTTTTTTGTGTGCAAAGTCCTAAAGTAGAACAAATATTAAACATGTGTGTATCAAGAGGAACAAACAGGCTATCCGGTGTTAGTTTGTTCCAGCCACCCGGATCAACTTCATCGCAACGAGCCATCCATCTTAGAAAAAGAGCTAACCTTTTACATGCACTACCTTTAGAAGGTTTGGGCAAAAGATACATCTTGTCTCTTCCTCCACAAGCCATCAGTTCTTCGGAAAATGCCTCCGCTGCTGTCCATGTGTTCCCATTATAATTAGACATAAAGAGACTCTCTAAAGAGCCACCACGTTTAAGAACTCCACTGATACAGTTTAGGAAACTTACTATTTCGTGCTCATTTGTAAAACGATGGACAAATCCCTTAAATTTTTCTTCCATTTCTCCCTGTTCAACATCCTTCAAATACTTTGAAGGAGAAGGGCCAAGAACTGCAAGAACTTTTTGAACGCTTTTAAGAATTTGAGCAACTCTTCCATAAGCCAAAGAGGAGGCGATAATACCAACTATTTCTCTATCAGCAGGAACTTCGTAGTCATATAAAAACTGAAGCGGGTCAGGTGATACATAGATGCGCTTGTTATAGTCTTTGTAAAGTTTCTCAAAAATTTCTCGGCTTTTGATTAGGTTCTCTTTGTTTGAAAGAACTCCCATTATTTGAGAGAATTAAACCCCGCAGTGGGCGCAGTTTCGGGGGATTTACCCTTCTTAACTCGGTGATAATCAGCATAGGTCAAAGGTAATGCTTCCTTTATAAACTTTGCGGAGACAACTTCTCCTACAAAAAGGATATGCGTTGAAAGATCTACAGTGTTCGTTACATTGGCTTCAAAAGATGCTATTGACCAATCAGTAACCATTGGAGCTCCGGTATCGCCGAGAATATATTTCGTCTCTTCAAATTTATCTATATCTCGGCCAGACTTAAATCCGAAACGGCCTATAAAAGTCATCGGCACATCGAATTCAAGAATTGAGACAGAGAATATTTTGCTTTTCTGAATCATCTCCGTCGTCAAATTAGCTTTATTCAAACAAGTTGTAATGGAAATCGGGTCGGCTGTAATCTGCATAACTGCATTAGCTGTCTGTCCATTAAGTTTTCCATCAAAACCCGTAGAAACAATATACATTCCATAAGTCATGCTAAATAATGCCTTCATATCAATATTTTTCATCTTATTAATCCCTTCCTACTCTTTCTAGATATAATAATTAAACTCATAACTTTAATAACTATTCTACCGTATTAAGTGCTGAATGCACATCAAAAAATATTTTTTCAAAATTATAGTAGAATAATAGTAGAGAGAACGCTGAGTAAGAATAGACCAGGAGGTGCTATTATTGAAAATTAGAAATGTGTCAGCTTGCGATGCTGAACAAATAGCTAATATTAGAAGACAGGACCGTGTAAGAGAAGAACTATTAGCTCTTACAAGTGAACGATCAGACGAGGTCGTTTTATTTATAAACTCTCTTAACGAATATGACCGCGCGTTTGTTGCGGAAAAAAACGGCAATGTTATAGGTGCGATTTTTCTACTGGCCTCTTGTACAGAGAAACGCAAACACAGCGCAACTATTGAAATTATGGTAGACGAGAAGTTTCATAGACAGGGCATAGGCTCTGCTCTTTTGAAAAAAGCGATAGAAGACGCTGATAAAGTCTTGGAAATTCACCGTTTAGAACTTCTCGTTTTGACCGA
>JAAYFQ010000145.1 GCA_012728165.1 Synergistaceae bacterium
TGGATGGCTTCACACTGGTGACATGGCGATGCAGGATGAAGATGGATTTATATATCTTGTAGACCGCAAAAAAGACGTAATTATAAGTGGCGGAGAAAACATTTATCCAGTTCAGATAGAAGATTTTCTTAGAGCAAATGAAGAAATCAAGGATGTTGCAGTAATTGGGCTTCCCGACAAGAGGCTCGGAGAAATTTCTGCAGCAATAATAGAGCTTAAGCCAAAAGCTAAATGTTCTGAAGATGACATAAATGAATTTTGCCTGGGTTTGCCTAGATACAAAAGGCCACGTAAAATTATCTTCGCTAAGGTGCCAAGGAATCCGACAGGTAAGATAGAAAAACCAAAACTTAGAAAGATATATTGTGCAGAAAATCTTGTTGCACAGCAGACAGAGAGTTAAGTAACACTTAAAGAAATAGCATAATTTCTACAATATTCAAAGCCCGATATGCGATTATTGCACATCGGGCTTTTTAAAGATTAAGATTTTTATTTTAGTACAGCTATACACTCCATTTCTACGAGAGCGTCTTTTGGAAGACGTGCTACCTCAACACATGAACGAGCAGGAGGATTTTCATTGAAGTATTTTGCATATACTTCGTTTACTTTGCCAAAATCATTCATATCTTTAATGAAAACAGTAGTTTTCACCACATCGCAGAAGTCCAGCCCCTGACTGTTAAGTATATGTTGTGTATTTTTCATGACCTGTTCAACTTGACATGCAACGCAGCCAGGAACAAAAGCCATTGTTTCAGGATCAAGAGGCATCTGTCCTGAAAGGAAAAGAAACCCTCCTGCTTTGGTTGCCTGCGAATATGGGCCTATTGCCGCTGGAGCCTTATCTGTGTTAATGATTTCCTTCATTTAAAAAACTCCTTCCTTCTTACTAATGTAAGTTTATTTTAAAATATACTCTTGTTAGTACATATTAATTCTACAACATTATTGAAAGTAGTGTATTGATGAAGATACTTGTTTTTGTGCTATCATTTTACGATGGTATATGTTTAAAACTTAAAGGCACATGGACGGAGGAAATGTTTCTTGAATTGGAAAGTCACTGTTTCTCTAAAATTAGCACATCTCATAAAGCCAGGATGGAGAGCCAATTCTTTAGCGGCGCTCCTAATATGGCTGATTAAACTTATAGGACCACGTAAAAAGGTAGCAAGAGAAAATATCGAAATTGCCTTTCCTGGAATAACAAAAGAAAACAGAGATAAATTAGTTGCCCAGTCTTATGAAAGCATGATTTGGACAGGAATAGAGCTACTTGCCCTACATAAGGATCCTTCCCAATTTGATGAATGGGTGGAACATATTAGTGGCTTAGAATATATGAAAGAAGCACTTGAAAAAGGCAAGGGCGTGATTGTTGTTGCATCCCATATTGCCAATTGGGAATTTGCTAATATATGGCTTGGAAAACAAGCGAACACTGCAGCGATTGTCAGAGAGTCAGATAACCTTTTCCAAAGAGAACTGATAGCCGAATTAAGAAGCCCGGGAAAAGTTCACTTGATTGATAAAAAAGAACCAATGACAAGAGCTCTCAGCTATCTTAAAAAAAATGGTGTTCTTGGGCTTATGTCTGACCAGCATGCAGGAGAAGAGGGAATTAAAGTTCCCTTCTTCGGACACGAAACGGGAACGGTTATAGGTCCAGCAGTATTTGCTTATCTAACAGGTGCAACCATATTGCCCTTCACGTTCTTTAGAGTCGCTCCCTTTCGCACAAAAATAATGCTTGAGCCTCCAATAGTTTGGAAGAAAGGGCCCGATCGTGATCGTACAATACGAGAAATAACGATTCTGGTTAATAAAGCTCTAGAGAAACAGGTGCTCAGGTCTCCTGGTCAGTGGTTATGGCAGCACAGACGTTTTAGAGAGATAACGGGGGATTAACTTTTTAGAGAATTATTTGGAGATTATTCCAAATAAACATTATCGCAGTAATAAAAACCCTGTTGGTCATTTAATCAATAAATGTGAGAACAGAAACGTGCGCCACTTTTATTATTTAACTAAACCCTTGTCATTTCCCAGATCATAACTGATTTCTTTGTAAAGCTTACTCTCTTGTAAGGTTATAAAAAATTTGGCATAATTCTTCTTTTTTGTGGAGGGTATCTAATATGGTAAATACGGAATATTTATGTATATTTTTTGTTTTTTGGATTGGAGCGTCAGTTGGTTCATTTATAAATGTTGCTGCTATGCGTACAGTTGCGGAAAAAAAGTGGTGGGGGGCAGAACGTTCGGCATGTGACAAGTGTGGACGAGTTCTATCTTTTGTTGACTTAATTCCGGTGATATCCTACTTAGCACTTGGTAGGAAGTGTAGGACATGTGACGCTCATATAGACCGACGTCATTTTCTCGCTGAAATTGCCACAGGACTTATTGCAGCTGTGTTAGTTTGGCGCTTAGGACCTTCGTATTTATTGTTTTTCTCTCTTGCAATGCTTCCATTTTTTTTATTTAATACACTTACAGATTTAGAGAACGGATATATTTATGATTCATGGTGTATTGCTACGGTGGTTGTTGCTTTGGTTCTCCGACTTGCGGGAGGAATTCCTGCTATTATAGATGGAACATTGGGGATGGCGTTAGGGTTTGGCGTGATACTAATGATTATCACAGTTAGCCGGGGTGGAATGGGATTCGGAGACGCAATGCTTATGCTCGGAATTGGAGCTTTTTTTGGATGGAAAATGACTATACTTGTTCTTTACTTAGGGTTTTTGTCAGGTGGCGCAGTTATAATTCCGTTGCTGCTCATGAAAAAAGTTTCTCGTAAAGATGCTGTTCCAATGGGGCCTTTTCTTGTAATGGGCGCTTTACTTACTATATTTTTTGGAGCTGCCTGCCTTTCGTACTTTGGATACGCACTCCCTTGGCCATGGAATTTGATGAGATAGTAAAAAACCGACTCATCTCGACAATGACAATCAACGGGAGAAAAGATTTTCCTTATAACGTTTTCTGATGTTTTAAATAATAGGTTTTAATAAAATAATCATCCTTGCATGTTAAAGTCTATTTTCACGGTTGCGAATTAGAATATCTGAAATAAAATTGTGAACAATGCTTTTTGCATCGTATTCGTAAGAAGCAGCCCCAACACAGGCTGGACAACCGTCTGAACAGGAACAGGATGACAACAAATCAAGAGAAGCCTTAAGAAGTTTATCCTGCAATTCATAAGCTCCTTCTGCTAAACCAACTCCTCCAGGAATATTATCAGCAATGAAAATGGCAGGATGTCCAACATACGGGTCATTTAGTCTACTGTGTACTTGTATATCGTTTCTGTCACACATTAGAAACAGAGGAGCGGTATTTTTTAAAAGTTTCTCTAGCCCGTCCATTCCTACTTTTAATTCGGGATTATTCAGTGAGTCTTCGGGCATTGAAATCCACGCCGCAGTTGTTTCGACAGTTTGTTCTGATAAATCAATACTCCCCTGTCCTATATTTTCATGTGTCGAAAGTCGTATTTTTTTATACATGTATGGAGTTGTTGCTATAATTACTTCGCCCCAGCCAGAAAATTCCGTTTTTTCTAATTCTTCGATGACAGTTATATGAGTTGAAGATTTTGATTCTGTGTAGTAATCAACCACAGCAGATTTAACTAAACAGCTCATGTTCTCTGAGTCCAGTTTGTAAACGATATAAGATTGTCCTCCGTGGAAATAAACTGCTCCTGGATATATCATTATCGAGGCGGATTGCTTATCCATATTTCCAATAACACGAGGGTTTTTTTCAATTGATATATCTAGAATGGTATAAACATCTGGAGTTGCGCTTCTTAGCGAAAGCTCGCTTGCTGGATAAGAAGTTCCTCGCCAGTTATAATAGAATGTTTCAAATCTCATCTCTTTATTAAGTACCTTGTGTTCTGTAAAATAATCCAGTATTTCTGTTATGTCTTCTCCGCCAAACTTTTCTCCTTCACGAAAAGGCAATTCAAAAGCAGAACATTTAACGTGTCCAACTTGAATATAAGGATTTTTTGGGTCGATACGAGCAATTTCTGATGATGCACCAAAAAACCATTCGGTATTTGAAGATAAGAATTGATCCATTGCCAATGCTGAAGGGACCATGATGGCTGAAGATAAAGTGCCTCTTCGCCCCGCACGCCCAATTTGTTGCCATGCGGAAGCAATACTTCCGGGATATCCGTGTAAGATTGCTAGCTCAAGAGAACCAATATCAATGCCAAGCTCTAAGGCGTTGGTGCTAATTACCCCTCGCAATTTTCCAGTTCTTAGATTCAGCTCTATCTTTCTCCGTTCTTTTGGAAGATACCCAGCTCGGTAGCCAGTAACAATAGATGGATCTCCGCCTTTGCTTGTAATTTCTTTTCTAATTTGTTTGAGCAAAAGCTCAACGTTTATACGGCTTCGAGTAAAGATTATTGTACTGATATCAGCACAGAGAGCATCTGCTGCAATACGTGAGACTTCAAAAAGAGATGAACGCCTAATTCTGGTTCGTTTATTTACTATTGGAGGATTGTAGATGATAATTTCTTTTTTTGGCGAGGGTGCGCCGTTTTTAGAGACGAGGACCATTTCTCTGCCTGTAAGAATTTCTGCGTGTTCAGCGGGGTTTGCAATCGTTGCAGAGCAGCAAATAAAGACGGGATTTGAGCCGTAAAACGCACATATTCTTTCTAGTCTGCGAAAAAGGTTAGCCAAATGCGATCCGAAAACTCCGCGATATGTGTGTAGTTCATCAATAACAATAAAATCAAGATTACGAAAAAAATTTGTCCAAGAGGAATGGTGGGGCATTATCCCTGCATTTAACATATCAGGATTGCTTATAATTATCTGTCCGTGATTTTTTGCCTCTCTACGTTGTTGAGAAGGAGTGTCTCCATCGTACGTGAAACACCTTATATCTTTTTTAAGTTCTTTGATAAAATTAGTGATTTCCGTAAGTTGATCATTAGCAAGTGCTTTAGTCGGGAAAAGATAGAGAGCACGTGAATCTTTATTATTCAAGATTGAGTTTATCACAGGCAAGTTATAGCACAGTGTTTTTCCTGAAGCTGTTGGAGTCGCAATGACAGTATCTCTTCCTGAAAGAGCAAGAGAGATTGCTTTGCATTGGTGTGAGTAAAGAGAGTCAATTCCTTTGTTTTTTAAAACATTAACAATCTCGGGTGCAAGTCCTGCAAAACCGGAATATTCAGCTGCAAGTCCTGGAATTTTTTTAATGCATGTTATTTTTCCGTCAAGTTTTGCAAGATATTGTGACATAGTCCTGACGGTAATTTTTTCTTTTTTAAAAAGAGAGAAGAACATTTTGCCCTAACGTAATGTGCCATAAACTATTTTCATGGCGCTTACCAATACCGTCGGAGTTGCAAGCGCATGTGTATTTTCCTCTATTAAAGTTGGAATTCAAATTAAGAACAATAAAAGCGGCTATTATTCTGTCTAAATTAAGATTTATAAAGTAAGTCGCAGAGAGTCCGTGCGACAAAATTAGTTCGATTAAAGTATTAATTAAACATTCGATAATGACAGTTAAGGTAATTAGCATAAGAGAGATTGTTTCTATTCCCATGAGAATTACTCCTTTTTAATGTACAATATATTTAATAGTTGAAAAGTTATTGAATTTCTAAGATGATATTATCTTACAAGAGAAGTGTACTTTTGTCCGTAGTATACTTTTTTTATTATCAGTTGTTTTCAAATAACGGAGGCGATCATGATGCGAGAATCTGGTGAAGATTATCTTAAGACTATTTTAATACTCAAAGAAAGGGATGGCATGGTGCGTTCAGTAGATGTGGCTAATGAACTGGGCTATTCAAAGCCAAGTGTCAGTCGCGCAGTGAAGTTGCTAATCGAGAGAGGTCTTACCGTGATGGAACCAAGCGGAGAACTTAACCTTACTGCTAAGGGGTTTAGTGCGGCTTCTGCAATATTTGAAAGACATGAGGTTATATCAGAATTTTTTGTAAAACTTTTAGGAGTTGCAAAGGATGTTGCTGATCGAGACGCTTGCAGAATAGAACATGCTATAAGCGAAGAAAGTTTTGAGAAATTAAAGGATTATGTAAAAAGAAACTATAAATAAAATGTTAGAAAAGGCAAAAGATTTCGTTTTTATTTGGAATGATTTCTATGTTACTTGAGTTTCGTTGTAGCAATTCTCATGGGTTCAGACTACTGTTAATAGGATTTTTATTCGGTGTTTGTAAGCTAAACCATATCTATGAAGATTGAGGTTTTTGTTTTAACGGAGCAATGAGTTAAACAAACCTATTTTTATTCTTAAAATTTACAAAGAATAAGATGAGCTCGACTAAAACAGACTTGTTATAATTTATTACCAGAGAAACGACCTTATGTAATCATCTAACTGATCGAAGTCAATTAGAAAAGAATCATGCCCGTTTTCGCTTTCTATTTCTTCGTATTTAGCATTTACTCCTGATAAGGACGCCAGGCGAACAGCTTCCTCGACTTGCCAGTTCGGAAAAAGCATATCGCTTGATATTCCGACAGCAAGCAGTTTTTTCCCTCTAAAGTTAGACCAGGCCTTTTCTATTCCTCCACGTCCAACTCCGATGTCATGTAAATCCATCATTTTTGTAAGATAAAGGTAGCAGTTTGCATCAAATCGACGAACAAGTTCTTGCCCATGATATAAAAGATAGTCTTCTACCTGAAACTTGCTAGCCCATTTAGTCTGGCTTTCTCCATCCGTTCTTCTCATATATCTGTCAGAAAACGACTGCTCGCTTCTGTAAGTAATCATAGCTAGCATACGAGCAGCAGCGAGTCCATTTACGGGCCCTGTTCCCTCATAGTTTCCGTCTTTCCATTCTGGATCGTTTGTTATCGTTTGTCTTTGAACTGAGTTAAAGGCAATTGCTTGAGGATAAAGCCTGTCAGGAGCAGCTATAAGTACGCATTTTTCAACATCATCAGGGAAAGATAAGGCCATTTCAGTAGCAATCATAGCGCCAAGTGATGGTCCAATAACAGTGTTTATCTTATTGAATCCGATTTGCTCTAATGCTTTTTTTTGTGCCACAGCAACATCTCTAATAGAGATAATAGGAAAATCCATCGCGAATTTTTTGCCTGTATTTGGGTTAATAGAAAGTGGAGAAATGCTTCCATATGGGCTTGTAATATTGTTAAAGCATAAAATACAGTATTTTTTTGTGTCGAGAGCTTGTCCGTCTCCTACTATGGTATCCCACCATGGGTCAGGCTGTCCTTCGATTTTACCTCCTGCTAGTCTGTGGCTGCCTGTTAGTGCATGGCACACCACAATTACATTGTCGCGATTAGGATTAGGTTCGCCGTACATTGCATATACCTGTACGACGTCTTCAAGAATTTCTCCTGACTGTAACGTAATTTGAGGGACGGTGACGGAGCCGTATTTTACTTTCATGTCTATTTCTTTGTCGCAGCGTCAAGACCTGTTGAAAGGTCTTCCAAAATGTCTTTTATGTCTTCAATTCCGACACTAAGCCTAAGTAGTCCGTCATCAATACCAGCGGCCATCCTTTGTTCTGTAGAGAGTTGGCTATGTGTCGTGCTTGCTGGATGGATTATCAAAGTGCGAGAGTCTCCTAGATTTGCCATATGTCCTATTAGTTCAAGGTTATCAAGAAGCTTACGTCCCGCCTCTACTCCTCCCTTTACTGAAAAAGCCATCATTCCGCCACAGCCATCTTTTAGATATTCTTTTGCAAGATAAGCTTGTGGATGTGAATCAAGTCCAGGGTAACTCACCCATTCAACGGCCGGATGCGATTCAAGAAATTTTGCAACTTCAAGAGCGTTCTTGCTGTGCTTTTCCATACGAAGTGTAAGTGTTGCAAGAGAAACATGGAGGAGATATCCATCAAATGCAGAAGGGCAACCCCCCAAGTCTCTGATTATTGCAGCATGAAGTTTCGCGTAAAGAGCTGATTTTCCAAAGTGCTCTGTAAAAGTTATGCCGTGATATGCAGGGTCAGGCTTTGCTAAGGTGGGGAATTTATTTGAGAATTTTGACCAGTCAAAGTTTCCTCCATCGATTACTGCTCCGCCAAGGAGATTACCATTCCCTGATATATATTTTGTTGTTGAATGAACAATAACATTTGCTCCCCATTCAATTGGGCGGCACAAAGTGGGTGATGCGAAAGTATTATCCACTATGAGTGGCACTCCTGTACGATTAGCTATTTTAGCGAGGGCTTCAAGGGGAGCTACGTTCATCACAGGATTTCCGATAGTTTCTGTAATGATTCCACGTGTGTTATCGTCTATGGCCGCCTCAAATTGACAGGGATGATTTCCGTCAACTAGTTTTGTGCTAATGCCAAAGCGAGAAAAGACATTTTGTAAAAGCGTAAGAGTTCCTCCATAGACCTGACGTGACACGACTAAGTTGTCACCAGATGAGCAGAGAGCGCAAATAAGATGGTTAAACGCTGCTTGCCCGGATGATGTAGCTAAGCAGCCTACTCCGCCTTCCATTGCGTTTAATCCTTCTTCAAAAGCGCATACTGTTGGATTAGAGAGTCTTGAATATAGATATCCGCCTTCTTCAAGGTTAAAAAGTTTTGTAGCCTGTTCGGTACTTTTAAACTGATATGCTGAAGTGGCATATATCGGCAGAGCTGAAGCACCTGTGGTTGGATCGCATTTCCACCCGCAGTGTAAGGCTTTTGTTGACATTCCATAATTTTTTTGATCACTCATTTATAATTTCCCCTTCCATGAATTAAAACAATAAAAAAGCCGAGCCCAAAAACTTAGGCCCGGCCTGTGGATACGACGTAATAGCGCGTCTATCGCATCAGGAAGGACCCGTTCAAGTTGCACATCATCATGTCATACATAGAAGTAAATAATTTCATAACACGGGTCTCCTTTCCTCTGAAATAACAATATCTGACATTGTAATTGCACATTTCAGTATTGTCAACAGATTTGGTTGTTCTTTGGAGTTTATATATCCACCTTACAAAGCATTACGGCATTATGGTATTAGAGTATTCCCAAAGGTTGCTCTTGTTGTTTCATAATGAGAAATAAAGTTTAATTATAAAATTAGTTTATAAAATGCGGGAAACACTCAATAGTGACCCTTAGTTATATTTGTTCAATTAAATATGATATAGTTGCGTCAGAGTTGGGTCTAAGAAATTAAATTAGGGGGGTATGAATATGGATCAAGCAATTCGCGAAGAATTTAAAGTTTTTACTGCGGGTTTAGCCGATAATAAGGGTTACATGATGGAAATGGCGGAAGCCAAACCTAAAATAGAAGCTGGAGAAAACAATCTGTTCGTAATTGATATCCGTTCCGAAGCTTCTTATAAGGCTGGTCATATACCTGGTTCGGCAAGCTTCTACCTACCGACTTTAGTTGACAGATTAGAGCATATCCCTCAGAACAGGCCAATATTTGTTGTCTGTAAGCTTGATGCGATGAGTGCTTATGCAACCATGATCCTTCGTCTAGTCGGCTATCCAGCCACATTAGTTGCAGGCGGCGTGCCAGCTTGGGCAGATGCTGGCGGAGCTCTTGACTCCGATTAAAAAATGAATTTTAACTGAGCATTTTTAAGTTAAAATATACGCAAGGTAATTCAAACTAATAATTCTACTCGATTCGCATTCAACAAATTTCTAAATATAATTACAAGACCCAATACTATCTTTTGCCAAAAACAGATAAGTTAATCGCAACAACGAATAAACTTTCCAACATTTAATACGAATACAAAATAGCAATCACAACAAAAAGTTGAAACCAAAGGTTTCAACTTTTTGTTGTAATTAGATAAGGATACAAATCAAAGCTTAATCCTGATGATTCCCAATTATGCTCTGTTGAATACTGAATGATTTCTCATGTTTGATGACTATTTTATTATCCTTGTTTATAAGAAAACATTCTTTGCATTTTTATTAAACGATGTGCACAATGTGATTTTGAGAGTATAAAAAAGTGTATGCATTCATATACTCAAATAATCTTGTGAGTTTCGTTATGTTAAAAAGAATACTACCGCTAGGTAAAATCGTGTCATAAAGAAAAATAATGTATAATAGCAAGATTACGCCTGATAAAAGGGGAATGTAAAATAATGATTAGCTCAGACCTTCCAAAAATAATTCCGCTGTTTGGTTCTTTGATGAACGCACTTTTTATAATTTGTGGTGCTTCCGTAGGTCTTATTCTTAGCAAAAAAATTTCTGCAAGGGTAATGGAGCTTCCTATTCAGGGAATGGCTCTATTTGTAATGTCTTTAGGATTTTCAATGGCCATTACAACATCATATCCACTTGTCGTTATTACAAGCATTGCTATCGGGTCGATTATGGGAGAATTTTTAGAACTAGAAGGACGGTTTGAAAATTTTTGCAAAAAGATAGAAAACTGTTGCGGTAATATAGCGAAGGGATTTTCCGCTGGGTTCATAACTGCTTCAATTATTTATTGTACAGGGTCTCTAGCAGTGCTAGGTTCTTTCGAAGAGGGGCTAGGAAATTATCCATCACTTCTTCTTTCTAAAGGTCTTATCGACGGTCTTACCTCTATAGCTCTAGCCGCATCTTTAGGGTTCGGAGTGCTTTTTTCTGCAATACCTGTTTTTCTTTATCAGGGAATTTTAACCCTTCTTACAACTTCAATACACCCCTTTATTTCAACTTTAGCTATAGTAGAAATGAGTGCAACTGGTGGATTAATGCTTATAGCTATAGGGCTTAATCTACTTAAATTAACAAAAATTCGCGTCATGAACATGCTTCCCGGGCTTATTCTAGCTGTTTTTTTAGTTCAGCTTTTTATAGCATAAAACACAAAAACATGTTGCCTATTTTTAAAAAAACACTGTTTTTACTATAATTTTTTCTGTCTTTTTAAATTAATATTGAAAAGTTTTTGCTTTTTTATTAAACAATGTGTACAATGTCATATTTAAGTACACACGTTCAAATATATACTGCTATAAAATGTAACGATTATGCTGGTTTCGTTATGTAGAAGGGGGAGAGAAAATGACGATAAGCCGACGCACTTCATCACATAGTCTTTTAGATAATTCTCTGAGAAATTTTTATGCAGCAGCGGAGGAAATGGGATTAGAAGACAAAGTAATAGAAGTCATGAGTTGCCCAGAAAGATCAATACAAGTTTCTATCCCTGTAAAGATGGATAACGGAACAGTAAAGGTGTTTCAAGGATACCGTGTTCAGCATTCGACAGCTTGTGGTCCATCAAAAGGTGGCATTCGTTTTCATCCAGATGTTAATCTTGATGAGTGTGAGGCTTTAGCTAGTCTTATGACTTGGAAATGTTCGCTTGCTGGAATTCCTTACGGCGGTGCAAAGGGTGGAATTTCAGTAGATCCCGACACACTTTCAATGCGAGAACGCGAAGCTATGACGAGAACTTATGCAGCACGTATTGAACCAATAATAGGAAATTGGTCTGATATTCCCGCTCCTGACGTAAACACAGGAGGACAAGAAATGGTTTGGATAATGGATACTATATCCAAGCTTCGTGGTCGATGGGAACCTGCAATAGTAACGGGCAAGCCATCTTCGTTTTGGGGATCAAAAGGACGTAGAGCAGCAACAGGGCTTGGCGTTTCAACTTGTATTCTTGAGCTTCTCAAAACGCAGCATGTTGACCCATGTTCTGCCACAGCTATAGTTCAAGGATTTGGCAATGTAGGAACTTACAACGCGCTTTTTCTACAAAGTGCAGGAGTAAAGATTGTGGGTATTTGTGATATTACAGGCGGCTATTATTGTAAGGACGGAATTGACATAGAAAAAGCAATGGCATTTACTAAAACGATTCCCTATCGCACTCTTGAAGGATATTCTCAGCCAGGGCTTGTCCATATGTCTAGAGAAGAGATATTAGAACAGGAGTGCATGATTTTATCTCCCTGCGCTCTTGAAGGTGTAATCACATCAAAGAATGCTGAGAAGCTTAAGTGTGCATATCTAGTTGAGGGGTCAAACGGTCCTACAACACCCGAAGCAGACGTAATTTTAGATAGGCGGGGAATATTAGTTGTTCCAGATTTTCTTGCTAATAGCGGTGGTGTCATAGGTTCATACTACGAATGGGTACAAGACCTTGCAGGAGCATTTTGGACAGAAGAAAAACACAATCGACGTCTAAATTTACTCATGAAAGAAAACTTCAGAAAAGTTTGGGAATATAGTGATACGCATAATGTTAAAATGCGTCGCGCAGCATTTCTTGTGGCAATAAAAAGAGTCGCAGAAGCTATCGAGCTTAAGGGCTTCTTTCTCTAAAAAGCGTTTAAAGCGTCTCTTTAACGTTGTTCGTTTTAAAAGACTTTCATTTATGAAAATCCACTTTTCATAGATTGATAGCATAGACAATTTTTCGATGGCCACTCCGCGGGGTGGCCATTGTTTTTTAAGAAGCACGTATGGTATTTGATTTAAAGGGATTGTGCCGTATAACAACAAGCTTGAATCACCAAATTAAACATATTTTAAGTCTTATACATGAACTATAAAACAACAACGTCAAATTTGGACTCATTAAGTCTTGTTGGCATGGGGATATTCGTCTGTTATACACAGATGCTAGAAAAGATAAAATAATCATAAAACATATAAACAAAACAAAGACAAAGACCTCCGCGTTGCGAAGGTCTTTGTGATACAAAAATGAATTGACTTTATCTTTTATACTTTGTTTGTGATTGCATCCTGTGCTTTTTTGAACCAACCTTTGCCTTCAATCATTCTTGATACAAGAAGAGCAGAGCAAGTATCACCTGTTGCGTTGACCATTGTGGCTGCAGGGTCAACAAGGAATCCGATTGTAGCGATTATAGGGAATGCTTCTGGTGGAAAGCCGTAAAGACTAACTATGAGCATTTCACCAACAAGTCCGCCTCCAGGGATACCAGAGAGCACTACACCAGAGAGAACTGCGACCGCAACGGCGATTGTCAATGTGCCAACTCCTGTGAATGGAATCTGGAAGATTCCAAAAAGAAATGCGATCTTAAGAATACCGCTAAGGCATGAGCCTTCCATATGAGCTGTTGCTCCTATAGGAAGAACTATGTCAGAAATATCTCTTGGAATTCCCATTTGACTAGCTGCTTCAAGGTTAATAGGAAGCGTTGCTATGCTGCTTCCTGAACCTAGAGCCATAACTGCTGGCGGGAAAATTTTCTTCCAAAATAACTTCACGCCAAGGCCCTCTGTTGCTATATAAGCGTAAATTGTGAAAGCTATAAAGAAATATCCAAATGTTGCCACGTGATAAACAACCATAGATTGTAAATATGCACCGAGTAGCTGAGGGCCATAATCGCCTACGAGCGTTGCAAAGTATGCACCGAGTCCGATAGGGGCATAGTACATGAGGTACTTTACCATCTGAAGCATTGCGTCTGCAAAAGTCTCAATTCCCTTACCCATTTTGCGTCCTCTTTCACCAAGTGACTGTAGGCAAAATCCGAAGAAAATAGTGAAGAGGATTAGAGGAAGCATTGAGCGACGTGAAAGTAGCATAGGGAAGTCCTCAACAGTGATAGCTTTTACTATCTGGTCTGCTGTGCTAAAAGCTTGAATGTCCCCTGCTGCTTTAAGAGTAAGATTGACGCCTTCTGCTGGTGGAAAGAAAGTTACTGTAATGAGCATAACGATAGCTGCTAAAGCACCTGTTACCAAGAATACAAAAACAAGTGATTTCATAACCTTTCCAAGTCGTTCCATTGAAGACATTGTTGCTACGGCACTGCAAATAGTAGAGAATACCAAGGGTACAACGACCATAAACATTGCATTAATAAAAATATCACCTAGAGGTTTAAATATAAGAGCATCTTTTCCCATTATTACTCCGAGAATACATCCTATTCCTATGCCAATTATAAGAATAATTGGAAAGAAATATGATTCGAGTAAGCCTTTTCCTTTAACCATAATAAAGTCCCCTCCTATAGTTTGTTACAATATATAAAATAATACCAATACTGCGGTAATTGCTGATAATTATACATCAACATACAAAATAGTGAATATAAAATAAAGAAAGTATTTAGAAAAACAAAAGTTCGACTGCAGTAGTAAATATTCAATCTAAAAGGATTCTCTCTCGAACCTACTTTTCATTACGTTCGAAAGAGAGTCTCGTTTTATTGTTTAAACAAGACAAGGCAATTTAGTAATTTCTATTAGTCTTGCTATAAGTATTTAAATTGTTAAAATAATTATTTAGAAATTGTCGTTTGAATTACCATTATATTCATACTCTTGTAAATTTTTTTCTGTCCTTTTCATTCCATCAATTGAGGCTACTTTGAAAAGGCATATTGCTATAATTTTTTTTGTCTTACCAAGCTCGTCATTTGAAAGTATCATTCTGTTTATTTCGATTGAGGTAATTGTATTTTGTGATTGCCAATTATATTTTGTAATTTTAGAAATACTTGAAGTGGTAACTTCCTTATCATAAGCACCCCATTTTTGAGTGCAGACAGCGATAAGATTTGTTATATTTTGCTCAAAAAGCTCATATGACTTAAATTTACCAGGTTCTTGAGAATTGTATTCAAACTCCGATTGCGCATAAATAAAACCCATATCATCAAAAATGTAATTAACAATTCCGGTATATGCTTTGCCAAAATATGGCACATCTGTTTTTCTCGTAAATCTTTGTGTGTAAGGAGGTGCAAGAGGATCATTCCAATTTTCTTGCAACACATGTTTATATTTTGAAGCAGGTTCATCCCA
>JAAYFQ010000146.1 GCA_012728165.1 Synergistaceae bacterium
GCTCTATTCGTAGCACAAGCTTTTGGTATTCATCTTAACCTTGCAGCTCAAGTTGGAATAGTCCTTACCGGAACACTTGCCTCGATAGGAACAGCTGGAGTTCCAGGTGCAGGACTTATCATGCTTTCAATGGTCTTAGCATCAGCAGGTCTTCCTATTGAAGGGATAGGACTTGTAGCTGGAATTGATGCAGTACTTGACATGGCACGTACCTGTGTAAACGTTACAGGTGACATGTGTGTTGCAACTGTAGTTGCTAAATCAGAAGGAGAAGAGTTTTAGCCTAGACTAAGAAACTCAATAAAAAGCCGCCACATCGCATAGCGATGTGGCGGCTTTTTATTGAGTTTCTTTTGAGTTATTAATAGTTATTCTATTTAACTTCAAAGTATGCTTGGGGATGTTTGCATACAAGGCATATTTCTGGAGCCTTACTTAATTCAAATATTGCTCCACAGTTACGACATTTCCAGGAAACTTTTCCATCTTTTATAAAGACTGAGCCGTCTTCTATATCTTTTGCAAGTGCCTTATAACGCTTCTCGTGCTCCGCCTCTACCTTTGCAATGTTAGAAAACATGGCTGAAAGCTCTGCAAATCCTTCTTCTTTAGCTTCCTCAGCCATACGTGGATACATATCAGTCCATTCTTCGTTCTCCCCAGCTGCTGCAGCTATGAGGTTTGTCATTGTATCTCCTATGCCTGAAAGAGCTTTGAAATGGAGTTTGGCATGTTCTTTTTCATTCTCTGCCGTCTCTAAAAAAATCGCGGCAATATGTTCATATCCTTCTTTTTTAGCAACTGATGCAAAATAAGTATATTTGTTGCGTGCCATAGACTCGCCAGCAAACGCTTCCCAAAGATTCTTCTCTGTTTTAGTTCCTTTAAGTTCCATTAGTATAGCCTCCTATGTTTTAGTTATTTTGAAGTAATTATAAAATTAACAGATATTGTTATAATTATTTTTTATATTGAAATACAAGGTATAAATATTTTTTGATACACTCGACATTATATGTTGTATAAACATGTATATATTTAAAACATTTTAACTAATTTATTTTTTGACATATTTTAGTAAAGAGAAAAGCCCCCAAGTAAAATATATTGGAGGGCTAATATTTAGTGGCGCGCCGGACAAGATTTGAACTCGTAACCTTTGGATCCGTAGTCCAACGCTCTATCCAGTTGAGCTACCGGCGCACTTCTTTTATATGGCGGTGAGGCAGGGATTCGAACCCTGGAGGGGAGTTTGTGCCCCCCTACTCACTTAGCAGGCGAGCGCCTTCAACCTAACTCGGCCACCTCACCGACGGGAGTTATTTTATGCTGTGTTGCACACTTTGTCAACACTACAAAGAGATTTCCCTAGTTATTTTAGAATAATATATAAAGTTACTCGGGGAGATTAAATATTTCTTTGTCTAAAACCTTAATATCTATCGTGTTTATAATTTTTTTCGTAAAGAGACTTTGTTTACTTTCTTTTTTATCTTCTTTAACTGCTGCAATAACGTCTGCACTCACCTCATCGAAGTTTTTATCTTCAAACTCAGATTTTCTGCGTGGTTCATAGAAAAAACGAGCTTCTTCATCAGAAACTGTGATATCTGAAACAATGTCTTCCATTAATTTTTCCTTCATCAAGTTTTGTTTAATTTCATCTTTGATTTGTTTTTCACTTACACCCATGTTCTCTATTTGAATTTTAAATTCTTCTCTAGTTGGGAAAGTATCCATAACCTTACCGTAAGCAATTTCAAGCTCTTCTTTGCTTATCTCTATTTTTCTTTCTTTTATTTCTTTTTCGATTTCTTTTTGAATAATTAAATTTTCTTTTTGAATGATTAGTACTTCTAAAGCTCTGTTTCTCAAATCTAACATGTCCTTGGACGTGATTTGCTCCTGTCCATATGTCTGTGCCATATTAAAAACAACTTGCTCCAACTCTGAACGCATAATTTTATGATCATTTACCTCTGCTATAGCGTAATCTTTAGAACTATTTGAAGTCTTGTCTGACTTAGAATAAAGTCCATAGCCTGCAAAACATGAAAGTACAAACATTACAACTACTGCAATCATTATTGTTTTCATTCTATCTCTCATAAATTTTAACAAGAAAATCGTCCTCCTTTGATAATAAAAAATCGTTACATAAATCCAACCTTGCTATAATACGACAGAGTTCATTACATGTCAAAGTAATTTTGTTCAAATTTTTTTATTATTGATGAATGTTTTTCTAAATAACGAGAAGCTACTTGTTTTATGGATTGTACATCTTCTTTTAATTGAACTTTAAGTTTTTTCGAATTCGTAAACTTAACTTCTTCTCGATTTTTTTTAATTAAAAATAACATGAGATTTTCTCCATAAAGATTGCCATCAAATTCAAGAACATGTGCCTCACATGTAAGTACGTTTTTTTCTGTAAATGTAACGTTATAGCCTATATTTAGTGCTACGACATGCCATTTCCCTTTTATATATGTGAGTGCTGAATAGCTTCCTGTGGCTGGATAAACCTTATTGTCGTATATTTTAATATTTGCTGTTGGATAACCTAACATACGACCCCTGCCATCACCTTTTTCAACTCTACCGCTTATAATAAAAGGGAAGCCAAGCATTTTGAATGCTTTATCTAAATCACCTTTTAAAACAGCTTCTCTAATCGATGTACTGCTTACTACATTATTGTTTATTTTAAAAGTATCAAGAACATCAAGAGACCAATTATTTTTTTTACATAAATAGGAAAGTTTTTCGGGTGTGCCTTTTCTTTCTTTACCGAAACGAAAGTTTTCGCCAATAACAAGACCATCTATTTTTTCTCTATTTCTAATAAAATCTAAAAAGTTTTCAGGGGCCATAGATGCTAGCTCTAAGGTAAATGGTATTTTATCTATAAAAGAAACCTTAAAATAATGTAAAAGCACTTCCCTTTCTTCGTCTGTAAATAAGAGCTTGAAATTAGATTTGTTAAGAAGCTGTTGAGGATTTATATTAAAAGTAATTATTCCCCATTTAACATTCTTCTCAGCTGCTCTTAATGAAGCCATTTCAAGAAGTTTTTGGTGTCCCATATGAAATCCATCAAAAGCACCCAATGCAAATATCATTGTTTAATATCCTCAGCGTTGATAATGTTTACTGTCGGTTTTAATGTAAAAGATCCTTTATCCCTCACGATAGAACAAATCGATAAGCTTCTACTATAAAAAATTGTTGCATATTTAGAAGTATTTGTTTGCAAAGGTAACTGTATCGGCTTTACTTGTGAAATAGCGACAGAAAGTCCGTTCGAGAGCGCTCCAAACACAGCCTTGTCAGTTGTATATGAAGCATATGAACCCTTAATAGACTGTATCGGCAAAACTTTTTGCTCAAGTTCAAATGCGGATTTCATCTCTGTAATTTCATTAAAGTCCACACTATTTTCAATTTTAAACATTCCAATACATGTACGTTCAAGCGAATAGACATGAGCTACAGTGCCTACTATTCTTCCCAAGTCACGAGCAAAACTTCTTATATAAGTTCCTCTGTTACAGTATATTTTAAAAGATACTTTCCCTTCCGAATTCAAGTTGCTTGTCCTGAGAATTTTATAAAAATAAACTGGTTTAGGTAATATGGTTATATCAGCTCCAGCACGAGTGAGCTTATGTGCTCGCTCGCCGTTAACATGTACCGCAGAGATATTCGGTGGAGTTTGCATTCTCCAACCCAAAAAACCGCACAAAGCCGAATCTATTAAATCATCAGTAACATGGTTCCATTTTTTTTCTGATGAAACATCTCCTGACTCATCATCAGTTGATGTTTCGCTACCAAGTTGAACAGTGACTTCGTAACATTTAGACATATCCATAACAAAATTACTAAGTCTCGTGGCTTGTCCTATCAAAAGTATAAGAACTCCTGATGCAGTTGAATCAAGAGTTCCTCCATGCCCAACTTTTATTTTTTTACCCAATATATTTCTGACTGTTTTAACGCAAAACGTACTTCTTACACAGACAGGTTTTTTTACGACTAATATCCCTGTTAGACACATTGCTTTTCCAACTCCGCCCTCAATTTTAGAAGGACTTTTGAAAAATCGCCGTCAACCTTAGCACCGGCTGCCTGTATATGCCCGCCGCCTCCGAAGACAGATGCTATCTCTCTTGCGCTATAAGGACTCCTTGTCCTTATACTAAGTTTATTGGTTCCATCCAACTCACATAGTAAAACAGCAATATTTACTCCTTTAATTCTCATTAGCTTATTTACAAGTCCATCAACAGCACTTAAATTTGCTCCTGCGCTCTTTATATCTTCTTCTCTAAGCCAAAAAAGTGCAGCTTTGCCATTAGCAAGTATTTCTGTTCTAGAGAAGGCCTTTCCCCATAGTTTCAAAGTTAACATAGTAAGGTTTTGGTTTACGAAATCGTCTATTTCGGACTGTTGCGCTCCCGCATATAATAAATAAGAAGCACAAATATGGCTGTATGCAGTAGTTGAGCTAAAGCGGAAATTGCCATTATCTGTTGAAAGCGCTACATAAAGTGCTGTTGCCTCATTATCCATCATGCCAAAGTCGCCATCGATAAAAATGTCTGTAATTATTTCAGCAGTTGCAGAAGCTTCTGGCACAATTAAATTCAGCGAACAATATTTTGTGTTGTCGCCATGATGATCGATATTTATAGTAAGTGATCCTAATTTGGTTAATTTTTCTATTCCTTTTATTGCTCTTGATTCATTACTTATGTCAACGCAAATAATAAGATCGTTGATTTTATTATCAGAAATATCTAAACATTGGAGATATTGGTCAGAATAAGGAATGAATTGATATCTGTCAGGAAATGGATCTTTTCCAACAATTGAAACCTTTTTTCCAAGTCGAATAGCAAGAGAATATAAAGCTAATCCACAGCCAATAGTATCTCCGTCAGGATTTTCATGGCACACTATAACCCATGAAGATTTTTCTTTCATAGAGCTTATGACTTTTTTAAGTATGTTGTTTTTATCAGAACTAATCATTCTTACTCTTCATCGCACTTTAACAAATTAACTCTTTCCGCGTCAATTGCAGCGACACGGTCAAGCAAGGCATCCATTTCCCTCGCTTTTGCTTCAGAATCATCGTAAACAAAATTAAGTACAGGAATCTTACGGAGATGCATTTCTTTGCCCAATATTGAGCGAATTTGACCCGATACCAAATCAAGTGCTTGTTGTAATGTTTCTTGAGCCGATACGTCTATTAAAGTATAAAACACCTTTGCAAAACCCAGGTCTCTGGATACAAGCACTTTTGTAAGTATCGCATCTTTTACAACATCATTCTTAATTCTACATTGCAACATAACCGAAATCGAACGTAGAAATTCTTTGTTTATTTTTTTTATACGGAGCGTGACCATAGATTATAACCTCCCGGGTGGAATTGATAATATAAAACTCTCAACTTTGTTCTCGTTGGAGAATTGTTGTTTGAGAATTTTATACTTTTTCAAGCTCTGCCTGAGAAGGCTCTGCTGCAACAAAACCTAAATTAGACTGCCAGTATGTAAAGGGTGATAAAACATCTAAACATCTAAGAAAATAACATTACGCGGTGATGTCGTTGATTTTTTTTAAAGAATCGGTAATAACTAAAACTCTTGATTTCTTGGGTTCTCTTAATATAAATTATAATATTAGCACTCTTAGCAATAAAATATATTTAATCGAGAGTTCTTTTTTTCTTCAAAATCTCATAAGCTTCTATAACATCGCCGACACGGAAATCCTGGAATTTTTCGAAGCTAAGACCACATTCATTCCCAGATTTTATTTCTCTTACATCATCTTTAAAGTGTTTAAGACTAGATAAATCTCCGTTCCAAAAAACTACTCCGTCGCGGATAAGTCGGACTTTAGCATTCCTGCGAATGAGTCCCTCTGTGACACGGCATCCTGCAATATTACCAATTTTCGGCACTCTAAAAATATCTCTTATTTCAGCGCTTCCAAGAGTATGTTCTCTCAGTTCTGGTTCAAGCATTCCTTCCATAGCAGCTTTAACATCATCAAGCATGTCATATATAACTTGATAAAACCTTATCTGAACACCATCGCTTTCTGCGATTTTCTTCGCATTACTGTCTGGTCGCACATTAAAGCCGATAATAACAGCATTTGATGCCGAGGCAAGCATAACATCTGACTCTGAAATTCGACCTACCCCCTCATGCACAATATTGATTGAGACAGACTCAGTACACATTTTCATAAGCGAAGCATGAAAAGCTTCGATTGATCCCTGAACATCTGCTTTCAGAACTAGGTTAAGTTGCGGAACCTCTTTTGTCTGCATCTTTTCATAAAGTTCTTCCAAAGTGAGACGTTTTGTTTTATTAATATCTATTTCTCTGCGTTCAAAATCATATTGAGACATGATATCACGTGCTTCTCTTTCAGATGAGAGAGTAGAAAATATTTCTCCTGGCATAGGAACATTAATAAGTCCTAGTATTTCTACTGGAGTACTTGGGGTAGCTTCTTTAATTAAATTACCCGAATCATCCAACATAGCACGGATTTTCCCCCATGCTGTTTTAGTATTTATAATGTCCCCTTTGCGCAGAGTCCCTTGCTGAACTATTACAGTGGCGACAGGCCCTTTGCCCTTATCTAAGTTTGCTTCAATAACCGTTCCAGCTGGCTTTGCATTATAATCAGCCTTTATTTCCTGCATTTCAGCAACAAGCAAAACCATTTCGAGAAGCTTATCTACATTGGCTCCAGTTTTTGCTGAGACATCAACCATTATAGTTTCTCCGCCCCACTCTTCAGGTACAAGCCCATAATCTGAAAGCTGTTGACGGACCCTATCGGGCTGTGAGTCTGGTTTATCAATTTTGTTAATCGCTACTACTATTGGAACCTCTGCTGCTTTCACATGGTTGATAGCTTCGATAGTTTGTGGCATTAAACCATCATCAGCAGCTACAACAAGAATGACTATGTCTGTTACTTGCGCCCCTCTAGCTCGCATTAATGTAAAAGCTTCATGACCTGGAGTATCTAAAAACACTATTGCGTTTCCGTTATAACTAACTTTTGCAGCTCCTATATGCTGAGTAATGCCACCAGCTTCTTTGTCTGTCACCCTTGTTTCTCTGATGTAATCAAGAAGTGATGTCTTTCCGTGGTCAACATGTCCCATAACAGTTACTATGGGAGGTCTTGACTGGGATTTTCCTGTTTTTTTACCAATAGGTTTTTTGGTTTCTTTTGTTTTTTTTAAAGGTTTTGAAACAGTGACTTTCTTTACATCTTTTACTTTAGGTAAGGTTACCTTCTTTTTCGAATCTGCAATTTCCTCTTTGGTCAAAAACACAAAATGTTTTTCGAACCCCTTACCAAGAATTTCAAGAATCTTTTCATCGGCCTCTGCTGTGGCTGGAATCATGAGTCCAGCCGCCATTAAATGTTTAACAGCGTTTCCTGATTTTTCTCCTGCTGCTGTAGCCACATCAGAAACTGATGCACCTTTGGGCACCTTTATTTTTTCATATGTATTAATAGCTTCAATAACATCAACGTCTTTTACCTGTTTCTTGTTGTCTAGTTCATTTTCTACAAGTTTTATTGCGTCATTGTCTATTGAACTCATATGTGATTTAACACTCACCCCATGTTTAGTAAGAATGTCTATTATCTCCGAATTACTTTTTTCATATGTTTTCGCAAGTTCATAAACTCTCATTTTACTCATCGGCGTCACTCCTATCATTTAAGATTATAATCTTTTTAGCAAAACCGCTCTGCTTTGGCAGCGCAACGATTTGTACTGAGTTAATACCTAAATTTGAACCTAAAGTTTCTCTATCTGTATTTTTTAGTATTATCAATTTTGCCTCTTTTCGCTCTACTGCTGCACTGACACTCCTTTGTACAGATTTGGAAGAATTATTTACCAAAAGAATTAACAAGTCTTCATTTTTTTTCATTTGTGCAAAGACATGGTCCTGTCCTATTATCAGTCTACCGGAGCGCCTGGCAAGCCCCAGTGTATTAAGAAGTTGAGTTATATTGTCAAGCATTTTTTGTCTTTTGCTCGTTTAGGCATATTTCTTCAAGTAAATCATAAATTGCGTTGTCAACAGGAATTTTAAGCGCTCGAGTAAAAGCTTTTTTTTTCTTAGCTGCTTTTATACACTGAACATCAGAACATACATATGCTCCACGCCCATCAGCTCTGCCTGTTGGATCATATTTAACTTCTTCATTAGAGATCCTAACAACTCGCATAAGAGCTCTCTTAGGAGATTCTTCCATACAACCAACGCAAGTCCGGGGCCTTTTCTTTTTCGGTATAGGCTTATTAACGGCACCGTCTTTCATAAAGTTTAATTGTCTCCTTCAGGAATTTCTTCAATATCAACGAAAAGATCCTTCATTGTCGGTAATTTTTCATCTTCACTCACCTTAATGTCAATCTTCCATCCCGTTAGACGAGCTGCCAAACGAACATTCTGTCCAGTTTTTCCAATAGAGAGAGAAAGCTGATCAGATCGTACGTAAGCTATTACAGAACGGTCTTGATCAAGAAGCGGCTCTACTTTTACAACCCTTGCCGGAGAAAGTGCATTCTTGATGTATGCAAGCATGTCCGTGCTCCATACTATAATGTCTATTCTCTCTCCGTTAAGCTCTGAACTTATCGACTTAATACGAGCTCCTTGTTTGCCCACGCAGGCTCCAAGAGGTTCGACATTAACATCAAGAGTTGCAACTGCAATTTTTGCTCTTGTTCCAGCTTCACGAACTATATTACGAATTTCAACGATTCCATCTTGTATTTCAGGAACTTCGATTTCTAGTAGTCTGCGAAGAAGGCCTGGATGAGTTCTTGAAACAATAATTCTTGGCCCTTTTGTTGTCTGCCGTACATCAAGAAGATAAAATTTCTTTCTCTCTCCTGGATTATATTTTTCTCCAATTATACGCTCTTCTTTAGGTATGATAGCTTCGGTTTTCTCATTGAGGTGAACAAGTATTTGTTCACCTTCCGCTTTAAAGATTGTGCCTGTGACAATGTCTCCAATTTTGTCTGCAAACTCCTCATAGACAACCTGACGTTCAGCATCTTTTAAGCGTTGAATAATCACCTGTCGAGCTGTTTGCGCAGCTATACGTCCGAAATTTTCTGGAAATACTTCTTTACGCAAAACATCTCCGACAACGACGTCATTCTCGCCTCTTCTTTTAGCTTCTTCAAGAGTAATCTCGCTATCGGGATTTTCAACCTCATCAACCACTATACGAACTTCATATAGTGTAAATTCGCCATTATTAACGTCAATGTAGACTTCGATTGTTTGGTTGCCGCCTTTGAATTTTTTATATGCAGATACCATTGCCGCTTCGAGACTAGAAACAATAATCTCTTCAGAAAGCCCTTTGTCTTCTTCAATCTGCTCTAAAAATTTTTTAAAATCTTTTCCAAGCTGCATTTATTCAACTCCTCTCTTGTTATGTATAAATACTATTTATATGAAAATATTTATTTTTTCTTCTTTTTTGGTGATATCTTTTTAAATGTCTTCTTTTCTCCGTATTCGTTTTGGTATAGGAGCTTTCCTTTTACTATATCAGTGAACATAATTTCTCTTGTTTCCTCTTTACACGATAATGTAACTGAAACTGCAATAAATACAGAACTTATTAACCCTATTATAGTCTTGTTACCCTTAAGAGTAATTTCTATTTCTCTACCTACAAATTTTTGATAATCTTCTGGCGTAAAAAGCGGACGCTCCAATCCGGGAGAACTAACCTCAAGATAATATTTTTCAGGAAGAAGAGAATCAACTGAGTCTAAATATTCAGCGATTCCTCTTGAGACTTTTTCACAGTCAGAAACATCGACTCCACCTTGCACATCCAAATAAACACGCAAAATCTTAATTCCGTCACTGTTTATAAACTCTGAACCTATACATTCATAACCCATAGAATTTATAAGAACGGCCAGTTGTGTAAAAATTTCAGAAAACTTTCCTTTATTCAAGGCATAAACACCTCCTGTAACAAAAGAAGAGTGGGCAAGCCCACTCTTCAAACAATTTTCCTGACAAATTTCCTACTGATACAGAAATTGTATCACTTATTATAATGACAGTCAAGCATTTCAAATTGCAGAATCTAAGACCTTGTCCATTCGAACATTGCAAGCGAAGCAGCGACTGAAGCGTTTAATGAACCTACTGTTCCTTTGATTGGTATTACTCTAAGATCATCGCATGCTTTGGCTGTAGCTGTTCCGAGACCTTCTCCTTCTGCTCCAACCACAAAAACAGTACGGGAAAGCATGTCTGCCTTAAAAAGAGTCTCTGTCCCTTGCATAGAAAGCCCTATCACCCAAAATCCTTCTTCTTGAAGTATTCTTATTGTCTGAGATACATTGCCGACCTTAGCTATTGGCATTCTTAAAGCAGCACCAGCACTTGTCTTAACGACAGTTCCCGTAGGCAGACATCCACCACGCTTAGGAATCATAACTGCCGAGGCTCCCGCTGCTTCAGCACTTCGTATAAGAGCTCCTAAATTATGTGGATCTTGTATATGATCGCAAAGAAGTATCATAGCAGGAGCAGGTGCCTTGGGTATTATCTGCAACAGATCTTCAATTTCCCAAAGTTTCATTGGGGCCATATATGCAACCAAACCTTGATGATTCGCTTTGTTTGTTAGTCTGTTGAGCACTAAAGAGTCAACATTTTGAAAAATTATATTAGACTCACGACATAGTTCAACTATTTTCGCTTTAATATGTGACTGTGTGTTTTTCGAAACAAGCACTTTTGTACATCTCTCTGGTGATTCATCGAGAAGTGAAAAAACAGGATTCCGTCCCCAACAAATATCATCACTTACAGTTTTTTCTGTATTATCGTTCAATTTTTTTCCCCTTTTTTATGTCTTTTAAAAATGCAGCTAAGTGTGTACCTGTAGGAGTTTTTTTTCGTGCTATTTCTTCAGGCGTTCCTTTTGCTACAAGTTCTCCTCCTTTGCTGCCACCATCAGGTCCTAAATCTATTATATGGTCTGCCGATGCAAGCACGTCAAGGTTATGTTCAATTATAAGCAATGAATTTCCCTGATCTACAAGTTTATGCAGCAGTTTTAAAAGTTTTTTTACGTCTGTATAATGCAGTCCAGTTGTTGGCTCATCAAGAAGGTAAAGAGTGTTACCTCTAAACTTCTTGCTTAGCTGTGTAGCAAGTTTTACTCGCTGCGCTTCTCCACCGCTTAGCGTTGTTGCTGACTGTCCAAGTTTTATATAACCAAGTCCTGCTTCTTGAATAACCTTCAATTTATTTACAATGCGAGGTATGTTCTTAAAATGCTCCGCTGCTCCATCGACAGTTAAATTAAGTACATCCGAAATTGATAATCCTTTGTGTTTAACTTCAAGCGTTTCACTATTATATCTTCTACCTTTGCAAATATCACATTCAACATAAACATCCTGAAGAAAAAGCATTGATATCTTTAGAACGCCATCTCCTTTGCAAGCTTCGCAGCGCCCGCCTTTAACATTAAAACTGAAACGTCCCGGGCGGTATCCACGTAGCTTAGACTCTGGCAGTTGTGCAAAAAATTCACGTATCGAAGTAAATAAGCCTGTATACGTCGCAGGATTAGATCTCGGTGTTCTTCCTATTGGGCTTTGGTCCACAAGTACAATATTTCTAAGCGATTCATATCCCTTAATCGATTCGAAACGGCCTGAACGGCCTCTAAAATCTTTATCAAACTTATTACGCAGTCCTTTATAAAGTATTTCATATAAAAGCGTGCTTTTTCCGGAACCAGATACTCCGCTCAATGCTGCAAATACACCCAAAGGAATATCTACGTTAATTTTTTTTAAATTATTTTCTGTACATCCTTTTAAGGATATCTTTCCTGCGGATTTTCTTCTTTTTAAATGAGAAACAAAAGTTCCATCAGCTTCTCCACGTAAATAAACTGCTGTTGAAGAATTACTTTTAATGATTTCTTCAATATTACCATTAGCTACTAGCTCTCCACCGAGTTCTCCTGCCCCTGGACCTAGTTCAACTATATGATCAGCTGCCATCATGGTATCTCTATCATGCTCTACAACAATAACTGTATTTCCAAGATCTCTTATTGAACAGAGTGTTTCAAGAAGACGTGAGGTGTCACGAGGATGTAGTCCTATTGTAGGCTCATCAAGAACGTAGAGCACTCCTGTTAGCTGTGATCCTATTTGCGTTGCCAAGCGTATTCTCTGACTTTCACCTCCGCTTAATGTATCCGCACGGCGAGAAAGACTTAAATAACCTGCTCCAACATCGTTAAGAAATGAGAGTCTTTTTCTAACTTCAAAAAGCGCCTGATTCACAATTTTTCTTTCTTTGTCTTCAAGCTTTAAATTGTCAAGAACATCGATAAACTCTTTTACAGGAAGGTGTGTGAGTTCAGAAATATTATATCCGCCTAAAAGAACCGCTAATGCTTCGGGCCTCAAACGAGATCCATGGCAAACGGTACACTCATCTTCAATCTGGTAGCGAAGCAGTTCGTCTCTATAAGTTTCCGATTCTGTTTCATCAAGTCTTTTTTCAAGCCACGGAATCAATCCAGAATAACGACCATTATACTCATGCTCTCCGCTTCTTGAAGAGAAAATCATTGGCAAAGTTTCATCTGAACCATAAAGTAACATCTGCTGTGCTTCTTTCGAAAGCTTTTTAAAGGGTTGTGAAAGATCCCAGCCATGACGTTTTGCAAGCAATTCAGCTCGCTCAGTCATGTATTTTGTTGATTTCCAAGGAATAAAACCTCCCTCACTTACAGGAAGATCTGGATTTACAGTAAGTTCTTCTGAAAAATACACGTGGATACCCAGTCCTGAACATTCTGGACAAGCTGCATAAGGGTTATTAAAAGAAAATAAACGCGGCTCTATATCAGGAAGGCTGATTTCACAATCAGGACAGATGTATTTTTCTGTAAGTAATAGTTCAGGCATGTCTTTCGAAACTATAAGAACAAACCCTTCTGATAATTGCATAGCCATTTCAATAGATTCAGCAAGACGCGAACGATTTTCTTCTCTTATCTTTAATCTATCAATAACACACTCTATCGTATGCCTTTTATTCTTATCCAGGTCAACTTCTTCTTCAAGCCACAATAGTGTGCCGTCGATACGCGCACGTAAATATCCCTGCTGATGAAGTTTCAGCAGTAGATTTTTGTACTCACCTTTTTGTGCCCGTATAATGGGAGAAAGTATTTCAATTGGTTTTTCGTCATAATCGCGAAATATTCTGTCAGTTATTTCATCAACACTGTAACGACGAACAATCTTGCCACACTTAGGGCAGTATGGTGTTCCTGCTCGTCCAAAAAGTAGGCGAAGATAGTCGTAAATTTCTGTTACCGTGCCCACGGTTGAACGTGGATTGTGACTAGTGCCCTTTTGTTCGATAGAAATCGCCGGAGAAAGTCCCGTAATATCATCAACATCAGGTTTTTCCGATATTCCTAGGAACTGTCTTGCATAGGAGGAAAGGGACTCTACATAGCGTCGCTGCCCCTCTGCATAGATGGTATCGAAAGCAAGCGAGGATTTTCCTGAACCCGATGGTCCTGTTACTATGACGAGTTTGTTTTTAGGTATTTCTACGTTTATGTTTTTTAAATTGTGTTGTCTTGCGCCTGTAATTTTTATTACTTGTTTCACTTTTTGCCTCACCTTTCAATTGCGCTATTAAATCTCTGAGCTCAGCGGCTTTTTCAAAATCAAGCTCTTCAACTGCAAGCCACATTGTTTGTTCTATCTCGCGTATATCAATTGATTTTCCAATCTGTACCGGAGATGCAGCTCTATTTGCTATATCTTCGTCTTTTAAAAGTTCTGCTGGTAATAAATCTCTGATTATCTTAGATACTGTATGAGGTGTAATTCCATGTATCTTATTGTATTCTGTTTGTTTCTCGCGTCTACGCTCAGTTTCTTTGATTGCTAAATCCATACTTCTTGTAATTTTATCTGCGTATAAAATAACTTTGCCAAATTCATTTCTGGCAGCGCGACCAATCATTTGTATTAATGATCGGTGAGATCGTAAGAATCCTTCTTTATCAGCATCAAGAATAGCTACAAGAGAAACTTCTGGAAGGTCAATTCCCTCTCTTAACAAATTGACCCCTACTAAAACAGCATAATCTCCACGCCTTAAATCACGTATAAGTTCTGCCCTCTCAAAGGTATCAAGTTCAGAATGAATGTAACGTACTTTTAAACCAAGCTCCGACATATATTCAGCGAGGTCTTCTGCTGAACGCTTAGTTAGGGTTGATACTAAGACTCTTTCACCCTTCTTTATTATAGGTCTAACTTCTGCTATTAGGTCATCAACTTGCCCTGTAGCCTTATGTACTTCAATAATAGGGTCAACTATGCCTGTCGGCCTTATAATTTGCTCAATCATGCTATTTGAGTGAGCAAATTCATAATCTCCTGGAGTTGCAGAAACGAAAAGCGCATTTTTAAGAAACAGTTCGTATTCTTCCCATTTCAACGGTCTGTTGTCTAGGCATGAAGGCAACCTAAATCCGTATTTAACAAGCATTTCTTTGCGAGCTCTGTCTCCGTTATACATGCCACGTACCTGTGGTAGTGTCATATGTGATTCATCTATAAATAGCATAAAATCTTCTGGGAAAAAGTCCATAAGTGTTCCTGGAGTGTCACCTGGTTCTCTTCCATCCAGAAATCTAGAATAATTCTCGATTCCTGAGCAGTAACCAACTTCTAACAACATTTCAAGATCATATTTTGTCCTAAGCTTAAGACGTTGTGCCTCTAATGGTTTATTTTCTAAGTTAAATTGTAAAACAGACTGCTCAAGTTCTTCTTCAATAAGTTTTGACGCTTTTTCAATTGCTCCAGACGTAGTAACATAATGTTGAGCTGGGAATATTCCTACCTGTTCCTTTGAAAGCAATGTTTTACCTGAAATCGCATCTACTTCTTCGATCCGCTCTATCTCATCATCAAAAAACAGAACTCTTATTGCTGTGTCACTGTATGCAGGATAGATTTCAATCGATTCGCCTCTGCTACAGAAATTGCCAGGTTCACGAGAAACATCGTTTCGTTGATAGTAGTTATCTAAAAGACGGCTCATGAATGTTCTACGATTCCAATGATCCCCTACAGCAAAACGAAAGATAGCTTCTTCATAATTCTTTCTCTTGCCCAGTCCATATATACAAGAAACACTAGCTACAACGATAACATCACGTCTCTCGAGTAGTGCTTTTGTTGTGGCAAGACGCAACTTTTGAATCCGTTCATTTACAGAAGCGTCCTTCTCAATATATACATCTTGAGATGGCATGTATGCCTCAGGCTGGTAGTAATCGTAATAACTTACAAAGTAATTAACAGAATTATTGGGGAAAAAGTCTTTAAACTCACTATAAAGCTGTGCTGCAAGCGTTTTATTATGAGCCATGACAAGAGTAGGACGTTGAAGACGTTGAACAACGTTAGCCATAGTAAATGTTTTGCCACTGCCCGTAACTCCTAGAAGAGTTTGTATTGCCTCAGATTTGTTAAATCCTGACACAAGCTTTTCTACCGCTTCAGACTGATCTACTGACATAGGCCAAGGACTTTGTAAATCAAATTTATTTTCCATTATCTCATCCTAATCAAAAATTGAAAACGCTCGGGAATCTCCCGAGCGTCCCTAATGTATGTAGTATAACAAAAATAGTTTTGTTCTGCACTTGTGTGTTATACCTGTTTTTAAATAGTTTTATCTTTGTTTTTTTGTACTAAATTAAGATCCTTGTCTTTTTTTGACTTAGAAACTTTTGTCGCTGCATCGGTCTTAACAGGTGAATCCCCGTTGACTAGCTCAGAAACTTCAATTTCAGAAGTATTGTCTTCTTCTGCCATTTCTTGAAATTCTTTTTTGGGATAGCCCAAAAGTTCATCAAGAAGATCTCCGTCAAGTACTTCTTTTTCCAATAGAAGAACTGATATGTTTTCAAGACGTTCTCTATTTTCTGTGAGAATGGTTTTAGCTTTGTTAAAACCATTATCTATAATACTTCGAACTTCCTGGTCGATTGCATATGCTATTTCTTCGCTATAATTTTTATCTTCTACGATTTCTCTACCAAGAAAAACTTCATGTTGTTTTTTGCCCAGCGTTACAAGACCAAGTCTTTCGCTCATTCCAAATTGTGTTACCATTTCTCTTGCAATTTGTGTTGCGCGCTTTAGGTCATTGGATGCTCCTGTTGTAACATCACCAAATCTCAAGAGTTCCGCAGTACGGCCTCCAAGTAAAATGGTTATCTTATCAATAAGCTCCTGACGTGAAATAAGAAACTTGTCCTCTATAGGAAGCTGTAAAGTGTATCCTAATGCCATATGGCCGCGCGGAATTATTGAGATTTTGTGCACTGGGTCAGAACCCTCAATCATGCAGGCAACCAGTGCATGACCAACTTCGTGATATGCAATTATCTCTCGTTCTTTTTCGCTAATTATGCGGCTTTTTCGCTCAGGTCCAGCCATTACGCGATCAATTGCTTCTTCGAACTCTGGCATTCCAAGCTTTTTTTTGCTTCTACGTGCAGCCAAAAGTGCAGCTTCATTAACTAAGTTTGCAATATCAGCTCCAACAAATCCTGGCGTTCTGCGTGCAAGGACTTCAAGATTAACATTTTTAGCAACTTTTTTATTCTTAAGGTGAACTTTTAGAATCTCACTTCTTCCCTTAAGGTCTGGGGCATCAACGACTACCTGTCTGTCAAAACGTCCAGGACGTAAAAGAGCAGGATCAAGAATATCAGGCCTATTTGTTGCAGCAATAAGTATTATGCCAGTACTCTCTTCAAAACCATCCATTTCAACAAGAAGCTGGTTAAGTGTTTGCTCACGTTCGTCATGTCCGCCGCCTAAACCTGCACCTCTGTGGCGTCCGACAGCATCAATTTCATCTATAAATATAATAGCTGGCTGAAACTTTCTTGCTTGTTCAAAAAGATCTCTTACTCTAGCTGCTCCTACCCCGACAAACATCTCAACAAAATCAGAACCGCTTATGCTGAAAAAAGGGACATTAGCTTCTCCGGCAACTGCTCTGGAAAGCAAGGTCTTACCAGTACCTGGCGCCCCTAGAAGGAGTACCCCTCTTGGGACTCGTGCTCCAAGCTTTGTAAACTTATCTGGTGATTTCAAAAATTCAACAACTTCTTCAAGTTCTTCTTTTGCTTCGTCACAACCAGCTACGTCGTCAAAAGTGACTTTAGGCCTGTTGTCCAAAAACATTTTTGCCTTGCTCTTGGCAAACCCCATAACCTTGTTTCCGCCACCTTGCATGTTATACATAAAATAAATCCATACGCCAATCAAAAGCAGTGTAGGCAACAATGAGGTTAATAGTGCAGTCAGCCACGAAGTCTTTTTTGGAGGAACAACCTCTACTTCAACGTTATTTTCTGAAAGAACCATCGGAAGTGTCGCAGAATCTAATATGTATGTTACAAATTTTTCACCTGATTTGAATGTACCCTTGAGCTGTTCCTGCTCTATTTCGACTTTTTCAACATTGCCAGATTTTGTTTCTACAAGTAGCTGGCTATAAGGCACAACCTTCGTCTCTTTAGCTTCCTTACCATCAGGAGTAAGAAAAACGTTTACTAAACTTACCGCGAGGACTATTAATACTATATACATACCTATATTTCTAGAAGTTTTTTTCAAGCCGGAGTTCCCTCTCTTTCATACATCAGTTGTGTCTTATTCAACTGGTATTGCTGTGTGCACTGACTTTAGGTGACGGAATTTACCAGCAAAATCCAATCCAAAGCCTACGACAAATTTATTTGGTATTTCAAATCCAGTATATTTTATCTCAACTGGAGTAGTCCGACATTCCTTTTTATCAAGCAAAACACAGATTCCGAAATTTTTAGGAGTACGAGTATTAAAAAGGTTTTTAAGATATGCAAGGGAAGCACCAGTATCAATTATATCTTCAATAATAAGAACATTTTTGCCATTGATATTAGTACTAATATCTTGTTGTATTTTTACTACACCACTACTCTTCGTAGATAAACCATAAGAAGATATAGCTAGGAATTCCATTCTGACGTCAACATCTGAACCTATCTCTCTAAGAAGATCAGTAAAAAAAACAGAAGCACCCTTAAGTACACATATACAAACTAATTCTTCTCCGGCGTAATCTCTTCTGATGTCCGCCGCAATTTCTTTGATTTTATCCTGCAATACTTCCTCTGAAATCAGGACTTTTCCCACTTTATAATCCAAATACATAAACCCCTTTAATAAAGCGTATTATTTTTACGAACAATGGTTATAGTAACACATTTATATCTATCTAGCCCACCAAGGCAGTATATTTTCCTTCGTTTTTTGCTTATTTTTTTGCAAAGATTTTTCAACATCATTTCTGTGTATCCAGCCAATTGCTCTTTCTGAATAACATACTTCGATGTCTCTTGCCCATTGAAAACGCCAAAACCCACCCTTTTCTATTAGCTTAAAAAGATTTTCTGTTCGATTTCTGGATAAAGTTGGTAGGTTGAGTTCTTCTCCTTGCTTTCGCAACATGTCAATTATTTCCATTTTAGATAAACTCTTTATTTTTGTTGCACTCCATGCAACCAAAGCTGGAGGTTGCGATATAGTTATATTATCAAGCAATATTGCTGTTTTCGTAGAACGTTCAACAAGTTCATCTTCAATTTGACGAGCAAGACCGAGCATTAATACCTCAAAGTTTTTATTCATATTTTGGTGTATCCATGGAATAAGCTCATTTCTTATCCTATTTCTATAATACTTTGTGTCTAAATTACTGGAATCTTCTCTCCAAGAAATATCATTATTCAAAAGTATCTCGCGGAGCTCTTTTCTTCTGAAGTCAATAACAGGACGAACTATATTTTTATTAACTTGAGGAATACCGCGCAAGCCCTTGAGTCCAGTTCCTCTGAATAAATTTATAAGCTGTGTTTCGACAAGATCGTCTGCCGAATGTCCAACAGCTATATAAAAAATATCTTCATTTTTTGCAACATCATTAAAATGGGAATACCTTTCTCGTCTAGCAGCCATTTCAAATGATTCTCCTACGAGCTTCTCCCTGTTTACATCAATACTCTTTATATAGTATTTTATACCGTTTTTTTTACAAAGTTCCTCTACAAAGGCTGAATCTTCATGTGATTTCCCTGCTCGAGTGCAGTGATCTAAATGCGCTACGACTAACCTGCCTTTATAAATACTATTTAGCAACCAAAGCATAGCAACAGAATCTCCTCCACCTGAAACAGCAACAACCATTCCGTCTGAATTCCACCAGCCTTGTCTTTCAGCAGCCTTACGAAGTCTATTTTTAAATATTACGTTTTTATCCAAGCATTTACACCACACTATCAAGAAATCAAACTAAACATATTATATATTAAGTTGTAACTTAAATTGTTAACATTTTAAACAGTAACACTAAGTTGTGTTACATAATAGTTAAATATATCAATATTATGTAATACAACTTATTTTATATTTAGTTTAGGAAATAAAGGAAATATGGCTTAAGAGCAAAAGACCCGCGAGAAAAAATCTCACGGGTCATTCAGTTATATTGGAGCGGAAGACGGGATTCGGACCCGCGACCTACGGCTTGGAAGGCCATCGCTCTACCAGCTGAGCTACTTCCGCAAACGACAGAATGGATAATAACATTGTGAAGGCCTTGCTGTCAAGTTTGTTTTTCTGTATTTCTAGTTAAAGATGGGCAGTAATTCTTTTGCAATAAACACTATTACATAATCGTTAATTGTTATATACTCAGTATATAGCATATTTGGAGGCGGTGATTAAATGTGGAATAAAAATAATTCTTGCGTTATATACCGGAATTCTTATCAAGACACGTTTAACCTTAACACTTACAAGAAAGAAATTTCTATTTACATAGACAAAATAAATGAAACTGACACGTGGATACGTTCCGGCAAGTTTATCAATGATCGTTTTAAAGATCAAATATCATCATATCAACTCATTGGTAAGGCTGCGCTAATTGAAGGAAACCCAAATATTGATATATTACTTTTAAAAACACAAGTCGGAATCTCTTTGGATAACGCCGAGAGAACAGCTACCGATTTTATCTACGATTACCTTTTTGATTCTTCTACTGATTCTGCATTTGTAGCTCTTATTCCTTCATCGGGCGACGGATACATTTCATATTTTTTTGGCTCTCCTTCATTTTTTAAAGTTAAAATACCCTTCGACATACTTAGTTTCGTTTGTATAGAAACTATCAAAAACTATCTTCATCTTACTCACTCTATAGACATAAGCAGCCTTCCAAATTCAGACTTTCATTCACCAAATACTGACATTGCAAAAAAAGCAGAGATCGTAGATAGCGCTCTCAAAAATATGAAATTTTGCGATATGGCCTCCAGTTCTGGAGAAATTATTTTTGCAATGTGCTCAACTGTTGCAGAAATTCGATACTCAATGAACAAGTTCATAGATAATACTAATAATGGCCGGACTAAAGATGATTTTATTAATTATTTCTTGTCTAAATCACTACATGCTACAGATTATCATGCGGGAGCACTAGCAACACTTAAAATAGGGCTTTTATTAACTTATCCTAATGTCGAATTTAATATGAATAATTTTATTTGGGGAAACATCCTAACTGAAAATCTTTTCCCTTCTGTATGTTTTGATGTGATAGTTACCAATCCACCTCACATGAGACAGGAACTTTTCTCTGTAATCAAAGATAATCTGAGTTCATATAATTCGTACAACGCAAACTCAGACCTCTATTGCTACTATACAGAAAGAGCCTTTTCACTTCTCAATAATAAAGGCACACTGAGTTTGATAATGTCTAACAGATGGATGCAAGCAGATTATGGTATTCCTCTTAGAAAGTTTCTTGCTTCGAAGAATATCTCATCTATCGTAGATTATGATCAGATTAGACCTTTGAAAGAGATCTCAACTCCAATATCTATAATCTTTGCTAATAATAACCTTCCTTCAGAAACGTTGGATATTACAATTGTCAATGACAGTGATTGTAAGGATATTAAACAATATGTTGAGGATAATTCTCAAACTTTAAATAAGATGTTTTTATCTAACGACAAATGGAATTTTGTTTCAAACAACATAACTTTGCTAATAAATAAGTTAAACAATTCTAATGTAACGCGATTTTCTACTTATACGAATGAAAGCTTTTACAGAGGAATACTCACTGGACTGAACGAGGCATTTATCGTAGATAACAAAACAGCTTCCACTTTAATAGAATCGCACCCTTCTGCTGCAAAGATATTACGTCCAATTCTTTCTGGTAGAGATGTCAAAAGATATATGAAGCCGGAGACAAAGAAACAAGTCATATTTATGCCAAGAGGGTATACCGATAAAATGCGAAGAGAAACAGACCCATATGAATGGTTGGTTAATACATATCCTTCTGTTGCATCACATCTTGCAAAGTATGAAACGAAGGCTATGAAACGGAGAGATAAGGGTGACTACTGGTGGGAATTACGTTCATGTAAATATTACAACTTATTTAATAATACGAAAATTATATGCCCCTCTATCGTAAAAAAACTGTCAGCGACGTTAGATGACAAAAAATGTATTTCTAACGATAAAACTATAATCATAGCGTCTGATGACTACTATCTTCTTGGGCTTCTAAATTCAAGCCTTATGGACTTTTATTTCAGAAATACATCAAACAAACTATTGAATAATCATTTTGAACTTAGGCTTGCTCTGCTTGCTTCATTCCCAATCCGTAATATTAGCAAGACAAATTCTTTTTCTATAAAATCACAAAAAGGCATAGAAACTTATGCAAAACGTCTATCAAAACTACATTCTATTCCCTATAATGAACGCACTGATAGCATCGCGGATGAAATACAATCAACTGAACGAAGTTTGAACCATATAGTTTATAAACTATACAATTTGACGCCTTCAGAAATATTTTTAGTAGAAAATAATTAATAATTAATTATTTTCTACTCCATTTTCACAAACTCATGTTATAATCTTGCAGTTACGGGATGTAGCGTAGTCTGGTTAGCGCACCTGCTTTGGGAGCAGGGGGTCGGAGGTTCGAATCCTCTCATCCCGACCATAAAAATTTAAGCGGACTATAGAGTCCGCTCTTTTTATTACTAAAACAAACGGCATACTCTGTAAAGAGTATGCCGTTTGTTTTTAATTAACTTATGAACCGTTCTAGTGAGCCCTAACAATATCTTTTATAACCATTAGCCTAGAAAGTGTAGAACGCTCTGCCTCGTCAAGTTTCATGGAAATCGAACGAACTGTTTCAATAGAATTTGGTATCATAACGTGTTCGAGTGCATTAACACGACGACGCGTTTTCTCAATTTCAAGTGCCATTGATTTAACAGCTTTTTCCTCTGCTGCAAGTTCAACAAGTTTTGGCATAAGTGTTAAAAATTGCTCAAGTGCTACATCAAGACTTCCTGGAGAGGTGCCAAGTCCATAATTAAGCTCAACATGCTGCTCCGGGAAAGTAAACCTTGGAACACGCACACTCATTATGTTTGCAAAAACTACTTCCACTCTCATGTCCCCACTTGCACACATCAATGTCTGTTCAAGCATTTGAGGCAACGTCTGAGCTCTTGCAAGCAAAAACCCTGCATAACATAAAGCAAGCTCTTCTTCTATCTCTTGTCGGAGCTGATAGACAACTCTTGCTCTTATAAGAAACTCCTTAACAAGAGCATCTTGCTTATCTTTAAGCAATTTATGCCCACGTTTTGCAACTATAAGGCTTTTTTTGAGCTTAGAAAGCTCCATACGGTTAGGGTTTACATTAAGTATTTTTGCCATCGTATTAACCCCTCCCTACACTTTTACAACAGGCTGATTCGCGTCCTCTTTTGATTCAATCAACGGTTTCAGATATTTTTCAATATACTCATCTTTTACACGCTTAAGTTCCTTTGTAGGAACAATAGTAAGAAGACTCCAGCCCAATTGGAGTGTTTCTTCAATAGTTCTGTTCTCATACTCACCCTGACGAATGTATTCATTCTCAAAACGTTCGGCAAACTTTGCAAATGCCTTGTCCTCTTCGGAAAGAGCACTATCACCTAGAATAACAGCAAGTTCCTTGGCTTCCTTACCTCGTGAATAAGCTGCAAAGAGTTGGTTCGTAAGGTCTGCGTGGTCCTCACGCGTCTTATCTTTACCTATGCCTTTATCTTTCAACCGCGAAAGAGAAGGCATTACGTCTACAGGCGGATATATTCCTTTACGGTGAAGTCCTCGCGCCAGGATAATTTGTCCTTCTGTGATATATCCTGTAAGGTCAGGAATGGGGTGAGTCTTATCATCTTCTGGCATTGTAAGTATAGGAAGCTGAGTAATTGAGCCCTCTCTACCCTTAAGTCTCCCTGCTCGTTCGTACATTGTAGCAAGGTCAGTGTAGAGATAACCAGGATAACCACGTCTTCCAGGAACTTCTTTACGAGCAGCTGAAATTTCACGAAGAGCTTCACAATAGTTTGTAAGGTCGGTTAAAATAACAAGAACGTGCATACCCTTTTCAAAGGCAAGGTATTCGGCAGCAGTCAAAGCAAGTCGAGGTGTTGAAATACGCTCAATTGCAGGGTCATCCGCCAAGTTGACATACATAACTGTACGCTCAACTGCACCTGTTTTTCTAAAGTCCTCCATAAAGAAGGAAGCTTCTTCAAATGTAATACCCATTGCAGCAAAGACAACCGCAAAATTTGCATGGCCACTGATAACGTTGGCCTGACGTGCAATTTGAGCGGCCATTTGGCTATGAGGCATACCACTTCCTGAAAATATCGGAAGCTTCTGTCCACGAACCAACGGGTTCATACCGTCTATTGCTGAAATCCCTGTCTGTATAAATTCAGATGGAAAGTCACGTGAGAATGGATTGATTGGATTTCCGTTAACATCCAAATATTTCACAGGGATGATCGGGTCTCCACCATCTATAGGATCGCCCCGGCCGTTAAAGACACGCCCAAGCATATTGTCTGAGACAGGCAACTTAAGAACATCCCCAAGGAAACGAATCTGCGTGGTGTTTACATCAATACCAGTGCTTCCTTCATAAACTTGGACTAGAGCTCTGTCCTCAGTTATTTCGAGAACTCGACCAGTTCTTTTTTCACCAGTCGCAAGGCGGATTTCTGCAAGCTCATCGTAGGAAACATCCTCAACCTTTTCAACTAACATAAGCGGTCCTGAAAGGTCACATATTGTTCTATACTCTTTAGGCAACATCTATATCACCTCCAGCCGCACTCAGTTTCCCGAGCTTCGACTTAATTGAAACTTCAAGTTTGTCGAACTTCTCAAGCTCATCCTCTTTAATATATCTCATACGTGCTATATCTTCGCGAATTGGATGGTTTATTACTGACTTTAACATTCCACCACGCAACAAAACCTGCATGCCAAGACTGTGAAATAAAAGTATAATTCGAAGCATCTTAAACTGCTTGTCCATGGAGGCATAAGTATCAACCTCATGGAAGGAATTCTGATGTAAAAAATCTTCGCGTATTGACTTAGAAGTTTCAAGAACCATTCGTTCCTCTCTAGAAAGAGAATCTATACCAACAAGTCGAACAATTTCTTTAAGCTGGTCTTCTTCTTCGAGAAAAGTCATAGCTTCTATACGTGATGTACTCCACTCTCCGTCATACTTTCTATCCCAATATTCACCAAGCATCGGTGCATATAATGAATAACTTGAGAGCCAGTTAATAGCAGGAAAGTGACGCTGATATGCAAGCTGAGCATCTAGTCCCCAGAACACTTTTGTAACACGAAGGGTATTCTGAGTAACAGGTTCAGATAAGTCGCCACCTGGAGGTGAAACAGCTCCTATTACGGAAATAGCGCCTTCTCTGCCGTCTTTGCCATAGCATATCGCACGTCCCGCTCTTTCATAGAAAGTTGCCAGGCGTGTGCCAAGATACGCAGGAAATCCTTCTTCACCAGGCATTTCTTCAAGGCGTCCTGACATTTCACGAAGAGCTTCCGCCCAACGCGATGTCGAGTCTGCCATCAATGCAATAGAATAGCCCATGTCACGGAAATATTCGGCAATAGTGATACCCGTGTAGATAGAGGCTTCACGTGCTGCAACAGGCATATTAGATGTGTTTGCTATAAGAAGCGTTCGTTTCATCAATGGCTGACCTGAGCGTGGATCTTCTAGTTCAGGGAATTCAAGAAGAACGTCTGTCATCTCATTGCCTCGTTCTCCACAACCAATATAAACAATTATTTCAGCGTCTGCCCATTTAGCTAGCTGATGCTGTATAACTGTTTTTCCTGATCCAAATGGCCCTGGAACACAAGCGGTGCCACCTCGAGCAATTGGGAAAAACGTATCAACGACTCGCTGACCAGTGGTAAGAGGGACTTCAGGAGGAAGTCTCTTTAAAACGGGACGTGGTTTTCGAACTGGCCATCTCTGAAGAAGTGTAATTTTATGATCTTTACCCTTTACATCAGTAACGACAGCTACAACTTCTTCAACTGTAAAACTGCCAGCATTAATGCTTTTAATTTTACCTTCGAGACCATACGGAATCATTATTTTGTGGTCAACAAGCTCTGTTTCGGCAACAGATCCGATAATGTCGCCAGAATTAACTTCTGTTCCAACTTCTTCACATGGCACGAAATCCCATTTCTTTGTTCTGCTTACTGCAGGAACGTTAATACCACGAAGAATGTATGGGCTATTCGCAGCCTTTTGAATAGCTTCAAGAGGACGCTGAATTCCATCGAAGAATTCTTCTATAAGTCCAGGCGCAAGTTCAACACTCAAAGGTTCTCCTGTACTTACAACGGGTTCTCCTGGAGCAAGTCCGGAAGTTTCTTCATAGACCTGTACTGATGCTGTATCATCTTTAAGTTCAATTATTTCACCGACAAGACCTGATTTTCCGACTCTAACAACGTCAAACATACAGGCTCCAGCCATGCCTTTTGCGATAACAAGCGGACCGGAAATCTTTGCGATAAAACCTGTAATGGCATTTGGAGTAGCCACTTACATCGCCTCCATCTTCATCATTTAACTCCAAAGATATCCATGCCAACCGCACGTTCAACATTTTTTCTTATTGACGTAAGGCCAACTCCCATGGATCCACTTTGGTTTGGGACAGGAATTATAGACATATCACTTGACTCACTAATTTCACTAACGGCATCCTGGAATTCAACATATAGAGATTCTTCCACAAAGAGTGCCGCATAATTCGAACGAGCAAATTTACTCATTATCTGCCCAATAGAGTTTCTGTTTTCATCGTTTATGATAGCAACGTCAAGACCAATAGCTTTAAACGGGAGCATGCTGTCATAACTTCCAAGCGCAGCCATAGGAGACTTATCCTTAGACATTACGCAGCAACCTCCTTAGTTGTTCTTTATCCCCACCACTAGTCTTTGCGACTAAAATCATACGGACATTTTTTACTTCCATTTCCTTGTGCCAAAGATAAGCTAAGATGTTTTCGGGAGCATTAGATGAAAAACGGCTCGAAGCCAGCTTATCTAAATAAAAATCATCTAAAAATTTCTCTAACAAAAGAATCATCTCTGAAAAAGATACCGTACCATCAATAGAGCTTATGCCCTTACCAAATTCTGTAAACTCAAGAGACCTCTTCCAACTTTCAAACGGTTCTACAATAAGCGACACAAGCATGCCAGTGTCAATTTTCCCTCCACAATGCATAAACGAAAGAGCTCTAGTTGCATCGAAGTTAAAACGCTTTAACCTCAAGAGGGATCTTATGTTTTCTCCGTCAATTCTTGTACGAATCCAATTTAGAGCTTCTGGGATATCTAGATCAAAAGCGATTTCCTTCATAAGCGCATACATTCTATTGTCTAGAAGACGCTCTACTTCGAGAACATCACGGCTTTGTTCCCAGATAGATATACATTCAGGTATCAAATTGTTTAGGCCAAATGGGAGAAATTTGTATTCCTCCAATTCAATATCATTGATCAGGGTATCTACAGGATATGATCCAAGAGATGTAAGAAAGTCCCATCTCTTTTCGCCTCCCGTTGCAACATTAAAAACACTTTTAATCAAAACTTTGACATTATGAAAATCGTACTGGTAGCGCAATAAATCAAGAAGTTTCTTATTTGGTATAAAAGATTCCACTTCTTTATATATTGCCTGCAGTTCAAATTCAAGCATCTTGTCGAAATCTTGATCGCTAACATGTGATGTTAGCGCTGAAGAATAAGACGTCTCCCCCAGAATTTTGAGCGCCGTCGCCAGGTCTTCTGCATCAATCATCCTCTGCAATACACTGGCATCAAGAAAGCGGTTTTCCATTGCTCTAATTCGTGCAACGGCGTAGCCGTAAGCATCTTGCTGGGACATCAGACCACCTCCTTATTCTGTGGACGGGAATAAACGTTTAACAACTTCGGACTCATTTTTTTCTTGAGCTACTTGAAGTAACATATCCCAAGAACAATTTGTCCTTATTTTGCCGCTCCTTAAGATAAAACCACCTGATATGTCGATATTATCTTTTGAGATAACAAGATTTGTGTTTTTCTTTTCGTTGTATTCGTTAATCCATGCCTCATCAATAAACTTTTCGTTTTCTGCTACTAAAACTTCTTCCTTTTTTGATGATACGGACTGATTAAGAAGTGATTCGCAAAGTTTTAAGTAATCATTTTTGCTAAACGCCTTCATTTCATCAAGAGCGCTATCGTAGACATCCTGAATTAGATTACGTTGAGAATGTAGCATTCGCTTTTTGACATCTAGTTTAGCTACTATTTCGCGACGACGTAATATTTCAGGTTTCTCTTTTGCGAAACGTTTTGCAAAAGAATCTTTTATAGCATCATTTTCTTTGGCGCCTTTATCTGTTATTTCGGACGCCTTGGATTTTGCCTTTGCTAAAACTTTTTCTGCCTCACGAATAGCATCATTTTTTATTTTTTCTGTTATCTGTTCTAACGACATAATATTCTCTTATTCTTGATTAAAGCTTTATGCCGTTGAGCATCAAAATACTGACAAGAAGCCCAAAGACAGCGTATGTTTCAACCATAGCAGGAAGGATAACAGCTTTACCTATCTGCTCAGGATGCTTTGATATCATAAGAATAGTTGCAGCTGAAGACTTTCCCTGCCATACGGCTGAATAATATCCTACAATTGCAATAGGTAGACACGCAAAAAGGATACCAAGACCTTGCCACATTGTAAAAGCCACTGCTACTCCGCCAAGGAGTCCTGCTTTCTGAAGAGCTAAAACTGCTACTAGAAGTCCATAAATGCCCTGTGTTCCAGGAAGTGCAAGTAGAACCAAGCAATAACCAAACTTACTTGGGTCTTCTGTCATAACGCCAGCTGCTGCTTCATTTGCAATGCCTATCCCCTGAGCAGAACCGGTGCCTGCAATACCAACCGCCAATGCAGCTCCGAGGACTACTAACATTGGACCAAGCTGTGTTGACATTGTTTCGATTAATGTTTCCATAATAAACTAAAACCTCCCTAATAATATGTGTTCCATTTTTTATTTATAACTTTTTAATGTGATTAATGTACTGTAGATTCTTCTGAAAGACGAGCGAACTTTGGAGCATTGCACAACGGAGCAAAATCTTTACCATTGGCATCATAGAATTTGCCAAAGAATTCAACATACTGAAGTCTTAGTGAATGGACAAAAGCTCCAAGTAGGTTTACTACGATACTAAACGTGTGTCCTATGATAAATATAAGCGCTGCTAAAATTATCCCAACATACGGAGTGTCCGCCACTAATGTTCCAAGAAGGTTTATAACCATACCAACTGCTGCAGAACCAAGGCCGAGAGCAAGAAGTCTGCTGTAGCTAAGGACATCTCCAAGGTACCCCGTAACGTCGTATAAACTCAAAACTCCAGAAAGTAATCTAGAAAAAAGATTCTTCTTAGCTCGTCCCTGTGTTGCAATAAGTAGCAATGCTAAAGCAATAGAAGCTATTTTAGATGGAAGAACAAAAGCTGTAGAAATTGCACCGCTCATACTTATTCCCATCACAACAAGAGATATTAGGAAAAATATCCATGTTCCTTGATCGAGAATAGCAGCAGTCTTGTCGCCCTCTCTCCAATTCATAACCATAGCAATTACCAACCCAAAGATAATATGCACGAATCCTAGTGCAAGTGATATCAAGAGAAATGTCATGGGATCATTCATTGGGTCAAGAAACTGAAAAGCATTTTTGATTGGGATAAGCGGCCGCAAAAAAGGAAATGCCGTAATACTGTCACCAAACCAAGAACCAGTAATCGCTCCCATGAAAACAGAAAAGAGCATCCCTGTAGTTAGAAGAATAAAAAATTTTCTTAAGGTTGGACTGAGCCGATGCTTTATAAGGATATAACCAAATATTGCTGATAGTATCAACCCATATCCGGCATCACCAAAACACATTCCCATAAACAAGAAAAAAAATGGAGCCATTAAAGTTGAAGGATCTACTTTGCCATAAGTAGGTGATCCATACATAAGAGTAAGAGGTTCAACGCATGATGACCACTTAGGGTTACTAAGGAGAGTCGGTGGTATTTCCCCTTCTTCAGGTTCAATCATCGCAAATTCCGTTAAATCTTCATATGGTTTAATTGTTTTTTCAACAAGACTAAGCATTTTTGTAGGAACCCAGAATGACCAAATTAAAACTTCATCTGTAGGTAGTCCTGAAAGCATAGAGTCAAGTCTATCTCTAATAATAATCCAATAATCAGAATAATATCGAGCCATTTCTAGCCCTTCATTAGCTCTTGAAGCTATTTCTGAACTGAGTAATGCCTCTTTTTTTGCAAGGGCTACGATTTCTGTCTCAAGTTTTCTTTTTTCGTCACTGGCTAGATTTTTAAATTCTTTTGGCACATCAATTCTCGTAGCTGAAAAATCTGCTACAAGTCTCTGCAAAGAATTAAAATCGCTTTTACGGAAAAGAATTGCAAATGTTGCATTAGATTCTTTTTCGTTAGTAAGGAGCTCTTGAAGTTCTAAATAATCACCAAGTTCATTTGAAATACGTGTTTTAAATTCATCAGAAGTAGTTTTGGAAACTGTTAAAATTTCGCCAATTACCAAATCCGTTCCTGTTGTAAAAAACTCCAAGGGCCATTTAATTGATTCAAGCTGTTTAAGTTGGGAAAGAAGTCCCTTCAATCGAGCTTTTTCAGAATGACAAGCAGACATGGCGCTATCTTTTCCGCGCATAGTCTTAAAAAAGACAGAAAACTTTTCTTCATCAACTTTTGCTGTTAAATCAGAAAGTGATATTTGCGGAATATCTCCCAACATTCTTGACAAAGAACTCTCTTTATCTGTTTCAAAAGGTTCAAGGAGACGCGTAAGATATTTTGCGTCAGTCAAAAGCTCGTTCACATGTTTTTGTTTTGAATGTAGTTGCTCAATGGCTCCAACATCTAATTTTCCCTCGACTTGTCCTATAAACTCACAGCAACCCATAGCCTGCAGTTTTCCAGCAAGCTCTCCTGCTATAGATTTATGAACAGCTATCCGTGCCTTACTCATTTGGTCAAGAGCCATAAGTCGCCATCACCTCTTTAACTAACCATTTTGCTACTTCTTTTACTGAACCTTTTTTTTCTTCGTAATAGGATAGAGCTTTTGCTTCTCCTTTAGCCATAATCTTCTCTGCTTCTATTTCTGCAGCTTTCTCAGCCTCAGAAACACTTTCGCGCCATTCTCTGTGACATTGCTGTTTTGTGCTCTTTAGAGACTCTTCTGCATTTGCATGAGCGAAAGCCAATAAATTCGCAGACTCGACCTTAGCGTCAGCTATTATCTTTTTTGCCTGAGTCTCTTGATCTCTTATTTTGTCAGCTAAATTCTCTGCCAATAAGCCCACCCCCCTCCACTGCATAAATACTATCTTCCATATTACAATCAAAAAATAACTTCCCAATTCTACACATAGATTTAGTTAGCGTCAATTTTATTCTATTTAGAAAGTGTAGTTTTTTAGTGGTAACTTACTCAAAATGGAATTTATTTATTTGATCCTACAAAGTTACTATAATAATAAAACTATTTTTCACAGTCGTTTTTCCAGGGACATATATTGCATCTGAATAACGTTTTATCAAAATTACCAGTAAGTGCAATTCTTGATAAACTATGTATATGGTTACCTATTTCCTCTAATTCAGCCTCTCCAAGATATCTGATTTTTGTATTCCCGTTTTTTAGATAAATTAGTCCTACAGCAATAGGAAGTTTGGATTTAGATTCTTTTTTCTCAATACGGTATTTCCAAATCGCATAGGCATAGAAATTAAGCTGAGCATCATAATATTCAGAGGGTGCAGACTCTTCATCTGTGGTTTTCCAGTCTCTAATTTGAACAGCTTGATCATCTTCCCAAAAAATATCTGTTGCCCCAACCATTAAAAGATTATCGTCTTGAACACGAAATGGAGTTTCACGGTAAAGTTTATCTACAGTAAATCTAGCCAGAATTTTCCCCTCTTCAGAGTCTGCAAACTTTGATAACATTTCTCGGAGTTTGTTTCTCGACTCTGCTGAATTAAATTCTTTCTGCAAATCATAAGGAACCTGCCCAAGCTTTTTTTTAAATTTATTTTCTTTTTCGTCAGGAAGATAATCATTTATTGATTCTTCTTTAAAATCCCATTTGGATAGAATCCAGTGTGCGAGACTTCCAAATTCTGCTCCGCCAATATCTTCTCCACTCTTTGTCGTCCATTGAATATTTCTGCCCTGACGATATGCGATGCGAAATGCATTTGGACACCATGACATCATTGCATAAGCTGATGCTGAGATACGTCCTAATGATGCAGGAGAATCTATTTTCAGTTTCAAAGTTGCAGACGCCTTTGTTTCTTCTTTTGAAAGATCAACTCTCTTTTCCACTTCATTATCCTTAATCAACCATGATACATCAGTTAGATCTGTTTTGGTCACCGTTGAATTAAGTAACCTATTGTCTTCGTGAGCTCTTTGAGGCACATCAACATTTGCTGCAGCAAAAACCTGTCCTAGAAAACTCGTATCTTTTGGAAGTTTAATTTCGTTTCCATCGCTATGACAATTCACTGTTCCGCAAAGTATCAGTTTGTCTCTTGTGCGCGTAGCAGCGACATACCATAAACGTTCCTTTTCCGAGCGTTCTAGTTCATTTTCTATTTCCGAATACCACGTTCCTGCGACAGTATCTTCATCTTTTGTATTCTCATTTGTTAAAAAATCTGGAAGCTTTGATACTATAACTCCGTACTTTTCAGAGGCGTTTATACCAGAAACTTTCTTGTATTCATCCTCAACTCCGCACAGCGCTACTATTGGATATTCAAGCCCTTTTGAGGCATGTATTGTTAACACTTGTACTGAATCCTGCTCTTCATCAGTAACATCGGGTTCTTCTTTCTGTTTAGCATTAGTAACTGCAAACTGCATGTAGTTTGCACACCCTGTAAGAGATCGTCCTTGAGATGATTCATATTCATAAGCGAGATCGGCAAGACGGATAATATTGGCATTAATTCGACTGCGATGATTGGAGTCGTACGCTTTAAGATATCTTGGTGAGCGCATTAGTTCATATATCATGTCAGGAACGCCCCGAAGTTCAGCGATTGACTTTAATTTCATAATCTGAGTCCAAACATTAGGCATATCATTTTGCACCGTTTTCGCAAGCTCTATGGGTTTTTTATTATTCTGAGATAAATATGATTTATTGATGCATTCTTCAAACGAATCGAGCTCAATACAACTGAATGGAGATGCTAACCATCCAGCTAAAAAATAGGGATCATTAGGTTGATCTAGTAATGATATAAGATTAATAACATCCGCAACTTCACCTCGTGCGAAATAATCCTTGCTTGTACACATTACATAAGGAATACCGACCTCGTCAAATGCCCTTTCCACTACAGGGTAAACTGTTCTTGTCGGAACAAGAATTGCAAAGTCTTTCCACTTTACATTCCTAAATTTATTGTCATTTTTTATTTCTTTGTCCCATATTTGTATTTTTGTGTTATGCATTTCTGCTATTCGCAATGCAAGTTCTTTGAAAACTCTAGTTCGCATTTCATATATTTTTTCAGGCTGTTTCCATTTATTCTTGCCCTTTTCGTCAAGTACGCGCTCTCGTTTTTCTACAGCTATAATCGCTTCAAGCGTTGGGTTGATAGGCTCAGCATTTCTTGTGCTCCACCAGTCGGCTGAATCTCCGGCTCCATACAGCGATTCATATTTCATTGAATTACCCTGATCTTTTGAATTAGACCATATATATGTAAATATTGTGTTAAATTTTTCTAAAAGGACATCCTGTGTTCTAAAACTCTTATTCAGAGTTATGTAGAGATAATTGGAATTTGCAACGTTATCAGCCATGTCAATATATCTCTGGAATATGCTGAGATCGGCATGACGGAATCGATATATTGACTGTTTAATGTCACCGACAATAAACAGCGTATTGCCTTTATCTTTCCATAAAGCTTGTAGCATCTCATCCTGAAGCCCATCTGTGTCCTGAAATTCATCTACAAGAATATGTTTAAATTTTTTCCCGTATTGATCATTTTTATTCAAAACTTCTCCTGCGTAACGTATGAGGTCATTATGTATAAGTATTCCCTCTTTTCTACGTAAGGATTCCCAGCATTTCCACCCTAATGAACAAGTCATGTTAAGCAAAGATAGTAATTCTTTTTCATTTTCTGAAGGCTCTGACGCCATTAGTAATTTTATCCTTGTTTCGTTACGCCAATCTACTAATTTTTTACCCTCTTGGGCAAAAATGATCTGTTCTATCTCTTTCTTTAGTTCGGAGTTACCGGGAAGACTTTTTAGTCCTTCATATATAAGACAATTAGCAAACTCACGCATTCTTTCTTCTGAAGGCTCAATTTCTGTAAAATCAATCATGATATTATTAAGTATTTGAAAACTTTTACCTGTATTACTGTTTAACCCATCTCTCACAACAGGATTGGAAAAAATTTCTCCCTGCCATAATTTCCATATTTTTTCAAATATCTTATGTTGGCTTTTTATATCTTTTAATAATAATTCATTCGTTTGATTCCAAAGATCATCTGGAGTTTTTCCACAACTACCGAGTTTTTCTGAAACATGCTTTGCTGTATCTGAAAGCTTATCGGGAGTATAAGAAGTTACAAACTTACTGAAATTGACATCATTAAAAAGCACATCGACACGTTTCTTCCATTCATCTTCATTTAACAATCGCTTTAGATTGTCTGCTGATAGAGTTGCGAGCGAGTCAGAAAAACTTTTCCACCAAACATCCTCCCTCGGAGCAGGAGTAATTGACGATGTAGGATCAATGTCCAATAGAAGCCCTGATTCTCGAATTACTTTCATTGCAAAGGAATGGATAGTAGATATATGTGCGTCTTCTATATGCGATATACGCTGTTGCAAATGTGGGAGTTCTTTTGCAGAATTTTCATTCCACTTTACAAGCGTTGTTTTTATACGTTCTTGCATTTCTCGTGCGGCTTTTTCAGTAAAAGTCAGAACAAGAATTTCATCAACTTTGCACTCGGGGTAATTTGACAATAACCATGCGAATCGTTGTGAAAGAGTTTGTGTCTTACCTGTACCTGCTCCTGCACTGACTACTGTTAGTTCTTTCTCGCTCCTGATGGCAAGTATTTGTTTGTCAGTAGCTTGAATATTTTGTTTTTCCCACTCGTATTTCAGGACATTAACTCCGCTCATAACAACTGCCTCCGTTGTCATTATCTAAGATTTCGTCTAAATCGTAATACAAAGCCTCACGTTTTCTACAGATCGTGTGAAATTCACAATATCTACATGATTGAGAATCATATTTAGCCTTATAATCTCCCTCTTTTACAGCTGCCGCCATTTCAATCATAGCTTTTTTAGCTTCATCCGTAATTTCATCCATAGATTTTTTTTCTCTTTGTGCACGTGCGTTATAAACTGCTTTCATAGCGTCTTTGTTGAAATATCCATAAAGAGACCCACATTTGTGCCCTATCCATGCATAACCTATTGGTTGATATCCGTTCATTTCTTTTATGACCGCATATGCTGCGAGTTGCAATTCATCTTTATGTTTGCTTGCTGCATTTGACTTATAGTCAAGTATCACAATTTCCTTTTTGTCGTTATTTTCAAATATATCTGCTCTGTCATATTTACCTCTAAAAATTATTCCGTCTATCTCGTATTCAGGTAAAAACGTTTCGAGCTCAACTCTTGTCCTTCCAATAATCTCTGCTTCAATTTTGTCTAGTAAGACAGCAACTTCTGAAACTTGTTTTTTAAGTCTTTCTACATGTCTTTTTAATCTAGTGTCTTCAGCAAGAGAGGGATACTCTTTAGATGCCTCGTCCCAGTTAGCCTTACTCAAAATTACAAAGCTTTGCTTGTTTTCCTTATAGTCTTTCCAAGATAACTCCCACAATTTATGAATAAAACTTCCTGCAAGTCTTGCATCAAAAAGGTCCGTTCTCTGCTTTTCAAGTCTCAACTCTGTTTTGCACCAGTATCGATAAGGACA
>JAAYFQ010000017.1 GCA_012728165.1 Synergistaceae bacterium
ACAATGGACTTTACTGTTCCAACGGGCGATCGTCACAGAGGAAGCTTTGGATTTAAATATCGTCCAAATGGTAAAAGTGAATGGACTCTTGCATATAGTGCAATATGGGCAGGAGAAAGGCAGGTTCTTTCTCATATAGGTGGGAAAGACTTCGCACAGCCTGCAGATCTTCATGACGGGTTGACACAGGTAGTTGCAATTGGCTACACAATGAAACTTAAATAAAAAAACACATTACATAAAACAAAAGAGGACTCCTGATTAATCAGGACTCCTCTTTTGTTTTATGTTGTAGTTTCTTAAAGGATTTTAAGTTCTTATTTTATCAAAAGTCCGCATATAAGTATTAGATGTTCGGGAATTGTAGAACCTTTCATCCATAGAACTTTTATGCCAAGAATTTCTTCAGATATTTTTGATATGTCAGCTCCAACAGCTTCTATTGAATACCGCATTCTTTCGGGAAAAAGGCAGGGTTTGCCTTCGGTTCTGGTGCATATTTCACAGATTTCACAGGCACCGGAAAAAAGGTATTGGCTATTAGGTATTGATTTTTCTTCTCGAATAAGCAACGTTGTCAATCTTTTCTTTTCAATATCAAGAATAGTATTTATCTGTTTTGGCACGTCAAAAGCTTCGCAGACAACTCCTTGCAACATATTTTTATCCAATATGATTTCAAGTCCGATGAGTCTGATGTCGCTATATGAATTTAAAAAATCAAGAGGAACAATGTCTAGAGGTGAGCAAGACCATCTTTTTTCATAGTTTTGACAAGCTTTACAATACTCCATGAAACGCGGAGGATCGACGTATTTTTCTATAAATTCTTGAATGGGGCAACTTCCACGAACTATTCGTGTAGTATATTTTATCGGCAAAGAGGTCAACTCCCTCATATGTACAGTTTGATTCTGTTATTATAGCATTTATACGTACGACTGTTTTTGTAAGAGATAGCGAAAAATGTTTTGTAAGTTTTTCAAGTTAAGTCTTATTATTTAGATTCAAATAAAGCACCACTATGCGAACCATATTGTATAATATCTTTTATGAAAACAAAATATCATATAGTATATTTTACAGAACTTCGTTGCATGTTTAGAAAAATTGTATCAAATTAGAGTTTTTAAACAGACAGGCTTTAGAATCAAAGTATTTTATTTTAAGGAGTAATCAAAATGGCTACGCAAGGGCATTTTACTAATCTTGAAAGTTTCAAAAAACTTAATGCATGTCCAATTAGAACAACGATAGAAACAGCTTTTTACGGCAATAATGTTGTTCCCATCACAAGTATTTCTGAGGCCTATCTTATGGCCAAGGATAGTGAGGGGACAGTTGAACTTACCGGCATGCCGGTTCATCGCACGAAAGATCTTGAACTTCCTGATGGAGCAAATGTTCTTCTTTTTAACGATGGTGCAGTTTTCGGCCGTTGTGCAGCAGCTCGCCGCATAATAGGGCGTTCTGGAGTATCAACTAGCGAGCTTGCTACGATATTACGCGAGGCTATATATAACTCAAGATTTAGCACCTTCTATTCAGCAGAAGCTGTTATAGGTCTTGATTCGGACTTTATGGTCAAAGCACATATTATGGTTCCAGAGGGTTTTGAGAACAGTATTTATAACTGGATGCTTAACTTTCAGTGGATGGATGAAAGTTATAAGGAGCGATATAAAAAATCTCGCGAATTAAAGGATGAAGGAGATATTTTTGTATTTGTTGAACCTGACTGGTCTCATCCTGATTTTCCTTTGGGGTTAGCTCTGTTTTCTGCCGAACATAATTGTGTGGCGATTTTGGGAATGAGATACTTCGGAGAACTAAAAAAAGGAACTCTTACACTCGCATGGGGCACAGCAGCACGAAACGGATATGCTTCTTGTCATGGTGGTCTCAAACGTTATACACTTAAAGATGGAAGCAATAAGAAATTTGTTCTTGGTGCATTTGGACTATCTGGTTCGGGGAAATCAACAATTACTCATGCTAAACATGATGACAAGTATGATGTAATGGTTCTTCATGATGATGCTTTTATAATCAACGTTAAAGATAAGTACGCGATTGCTCTTGAACCCGCCTATTTTGATAAGATGCAAGACTATCCAATCGGAAACGAAGACAATAAGTTTCTTCTCACATTACAAAACTGTGGAGCGACTGTGAATTCAGATGGCAAAATAATTGCTGTTAGCGAAGATATACGTAATGGTAACGGGCGGGCTATTAAATCACGTTACTGGTCTCCGAACAGAGTAGACAGAATAGACGAGCCTTTGAACGCTATCTGCTGGCTAATGAAAGACCCAACTCTGCCTCCCGTCATAAAGCTTACTGGTTCATCTTTGGCGGCTGTCATGGGGGCTACTTTGGCAACACGCCGTACTACCGCAGAGCGTCTTGCTTCTGGCGTGGATCCATATGCTCTTGTTATAGAAAGCTATGCAAATCCATTTCGAACATATCCTCTTTCAATTGACTATTCAAGATTCAAATCACTATTTGATGATGGTGTTGACTGTTACATCATTAACACAGGCTCATTTATGGACAAAAAGGTCTCCAAAGAGGTCACTCTTGGAATAATAGAAAAGATTGTAGATCAGAAGGCTGAGTTTGTCCCGTTCGGTGGAATTCCAGGAATGGAAATGCTTAATGTTCCAGGTTTTGAAGTTAATTTTGACGATTTTTCATACAAGTTACATCTTGTTAACCGTATGAAAGATCGGATAAAGTTTATAAATTCGCTAGACAGCTTCAGAGAAGGGGTCGATAAACTTCCATCAGAAGCAGCTGAGGCTGTGCGAAACATTATCGAATTTTTGAAATAAATAATAGTATATACGCGATATCAATTTCAAGCAGATAAAAAGAGTCTCCTCCCTTTAGAAATACATTGAGGAGACTCTTTTTATACTCAACTGGTATTGTTGTGATAAAACTGTTTTTTCTATTTGTTGTACATTTAATTCAGGGTAAAAAGCTGGTTGATCTGCGTTTTCTGACATCTTTTAACTTTTGGGCTTATTCAGTTGTTACAGTTGTCTCTCGTTTAGCAAATGCAATAAATGCTACAAAAGATGCTGTTACGCCGGCTAGTATGGGATGCATAGCACCCAAGAGCCCGGGAGCTGCCAAACCACTCCAGCCAATTGATGTTGCTCTGTAAGCTAGAAGATACCAAGCAATTGTTCCTGCGAAACCACATATAGAGGACATAAAGGCTGCTCTTGCTCCAGCCTTTGGACCCTGTATAAGTAGTGCAAGGTATGGAACAAGTATTGCACAGGCAAGCAATGTCCAGCTTGTTGCGCAGATAAGAGCAATTATAGATGAGCTCTTAAGAGCAAACAGACAGCTGCATAGGGTGCAAAAAATAACAACTATTCGCCACGTCCAGCCCGTAAGATCTTTTTTAAATACGTCGTGCCCCAAACTGCCGCTTGCAATGTGTAGTAGTGCAGATGCTGTCGAGAGAGATGCGGACACAATGGCAAGAGCAAACAGATGTTGTCCAAATACAGGCAAAAGCTTATGTACAAGAATTGGCATGACTGTATCGGGATTTGTTATTCCAGCACCGAGGTAAACTCTCGAAAGAGCACTTGCAAAATATGCTCCTCCAACAACTACAGACAGAGCAAGCATTGCAAACGGTGCTATTTTTCTGGTTTCTGCTTCGCTCTTGAGTGCGAAATGACGCTGTATAAGCTGAGGCTGAGCCCAGATGCCAACAGATGTCACAAGAGTTAAAAAGATTATGTTCAATCCGCCTGAGCCACTGCTAAGTGCCAGAAAGCCATTGTTGGCTTCTTTTGTTGGAGGCAGAGCAGCAAGTGCTTTAAGTCCTGCGAAAGGCCCTCCTACAGCAAAGAGTAGGGCCACTACAAGAGCTCCAATGCCAATCAACATGACAAAGCCTTGCACTGCTTCAGTGTAAAGAACTCCACGAAGCCCTCCCCATATAACGCTTATTCCAACAACAGCGGCCAAAGCAACCAGAGCGCCATTTACACTTATTGGAAGAACTCCAGCAACCATAACGGCTGCACCTTTAAATACTGCAGACCCGTATATAACAAGAAGAATTGTTGAAATGAGACCTATAAACACTCGAAGCTTTGGCGTTTCGTATGCTTTTGAAAGAAGCTCGGCAGGTGTTCTTGAGTCAAGTTTTCTCTGCCAAATTCTTGTGGGCCAAGCAAGGTAGCGATATACAAACCATGTTCCAAGCCATACGTTGCCTGCTGCGATAAGAAGCATCTGCATTCCGAAAAGATAGCAGAGTCCGCTGAACCCTACGAGAGCAACAGCAGATATGTATGTTGCCACATATGCGAAAGCTTGAACGATTACTCCCACTTTGCCGGGCAGTAGATTGTCCTTGCCTCTTGAAAATTTAGCTACAGCAATCAGGATAAGTGCATATACTATCCAAAGAGGTGCAAAAGTTAGAGCGCCCATTTTATCTTGCACTCCTTATAATTGCTACGGTTGACCAAACTGTGCTGACTAATAAAGAAACGCCTGAAAAAACCACCCAAAGATCTGTCGAAAACATTGTAATTACCCCTCTCTAATATAAAAAATAAAATCTGTTGAGATTTTCGCCATTATAAAAATATACAAAAAAAGACCGCTGCCCACAGGGCGGCGGTCTTTGAAGTGTACGTTAGTAAAACTAAAGGTTATGCTTTACCAGACTTCGCAGAAAACACCAGTAGCCCCGAGGCTCTGTTGCAGCGAGGATAAGAGTAAGCATAATAATAGT
>JAAYFQ010000147.1 GCA_012728165.1 Synergistaceae bacterium
CGTAAGCAGTTATTGTTAGCTGATTCTCCATCATAACAACTATGTTCTTAATATTAAGTACAAAGAGAGTACTTACTCCCACAACAAAAAACACAGCCATTGCTGTAAAGACAGTCAGAAAGCTCATCCCTAAATGCCTAACTATAAGACGAAATCCATCTCTCAGTATATATTTAAAGTGCGACACAGGCTTCATAGCCTCCTTGCTTTTCATCACGAACAATTCTTCCTTTGTGTATCTCTATTACTCTATGACGATATGTATTAACTAAATAATCATTATGTGTTGCCATTAAAACTGTGGTTCCAGCTGCATTTATGCTTAAGAGCAGTTGCATTATTTCATCTGCCGTACAATTATCCAGATTGCCAGTCGGTTCATCTGCAATCAACAATGAAGGAACATTTATAATAGCACGAGCTATTACAAGTCGCTGTTGTTCTCCCCCAGAAAGCTGAGGCGGATACTGATTTCGCCTACGCCAGATACCAACTGTTTTAAGAACATCATTAACTCTGTCTGAAATTTCCTTTGGATTACAACCCATTACTTCAAGAACAAACGCTACATTTTCAAAAGCTGTTAAATTCGGTAAAAGCATAAAATCCTGAAAAACAACACCTATATCTCTTCTAAAAAGTGAAAGTTTATGGTTGCTTATTTTGCGCAACACATTACCGTCAACACTAATGTGTCCCCGGGTGGGAAGAACTCCGCGCAAAATACATCTCATAAGTGTAGTTTTACCTGACCCAGTTTCCCCTATTAAATAAACGAATTCGCCTTTGTCAACTTGAAGATATATGTCTTCAAGAGCAACTATGTCCGGTTCAAAAATTTTTGTAACACCAGAAAATTGTATCTCCATTATTCCAAATTACCTCCTGCGAAGTGCCCAGACTTCAGCTGCAGCGTTTACTATTTCTCTGCACGTCAAGCCATAATATTCTCTTAACTCATCAGGATGACCGCTGTTTACAAATTGATCTTCAACAGCAACAAAACGCACCGGAACGGGGTATGTTCTACAAAGACATTCTGATACTGCTCCACATAATCCACCTATTGAGTTGTGTTCTTCTGCTACTACACAACAACCCGTTTTTCTAACTGAAGATAGCAATTGTTGTTCTAGAAATGGCTTTATGCAGTAGCAATCAATAATTTCCGCACTTATGCCCTGTTTTTCAAGGTTATCTACAGCTAGCAAAGCTTGAGTAACCATCGTACCATATGTATAAATAGTAACATCTGTTCCAGATTTTATTATACGCGCGCCACTTGGATTAGATAGTTCAAATGGCTTATTTTCAAACAATGGTAATCGTGTTGAGTTAAGACGTATATAAGAAGGTCTTGTCGAAACCGAAGAGGCTTTAACTACATCAATGAGCGTATTTTCATCAGACGGAACATAGACATTCATGTTAGGTAGTGATCTCATAAGCGCAATATCTTGCAAAATATTGTATGAAACTCCGTTTTGCCCCTCTGAAAGTCCTCCTTCAGAAACAACAAGAGAAACTGAAAGAGATGGAAATGCTAATGAGTCCCGAATCTGTTTATAAGAAGAAACAAAAGTAGACACAGAATCAGAGATGACCCAAGGATGCTTTCCCGACATAGCAAGCCCTGCAGCATTGGCAACAAGATTAAAATCTCCGGCTGTAGGAGTAAAAATCTTTTCAGGAGGCAGAGA
>JAAYFQ010000018.1 GCA_012728165.1 Synergistaceae bacterium
AGTATTTTATCCGCTTTTAAGTTGGTGATGTTTACGCTAATTTCAAAAAAAGATATTTCAAAAGGGTTTACTTTGATAGAGCTACTGATTGTTCTAATCGTAGTGGGCGTTTTGGCGGGAATTATTATGGTTGCGTCGAATATGGCTATAAACAGAGCCAAGATTAACGCCGATATTTCTATAGTTAAATCCCTAAACACAGCAACTGTGATTTACAAAACTATAAAAACCCTATATTCAAATCTTGATGTTTTCGTGGGATTTAATGATGATGAGGTTCGCCTTAAGGAACTACTAGACAGCGGCGAAATAAGCGCTATTCCGATTCCCAACGTCAAAGGCAATTCCTTTGCTTGGAATATAGCCTCTCAGAAATGGGTAATCAGCGGCGATATTACACCCCCTGGTCCTTCGGGGCATGTCGTAACCGCATCAGAAATTACAATGGGTACCGGTGGGCATGCTGGTGTTATAAAAGAGCCGTACACAGGAGATCCCAGCTATAAAAACATCATTATTCCTAATAACATTAATGGAACCCCAGTTATTGCGATTTACCAAGATGTGTTTAAGAATAAAGGACTGACATCTGTGGTGATAGAAAATGGTATTACACATATACACGCCAGGGCTTTCATGAACAACAATCTTATAGAGATAGTCCTCCCAAACAGCATTACAAGAATAGATTACGGGGCATTTCTAGGAAATAATTTAACTAAAATAACTATCGGTGGAGGAGTAACTGTGATAGAGGGTGCTGCTTTTGCTAACAATGCCTCTTTTGTAGCGGCTTATACATTGGGGGGAGCAGGGACTTATAACTTGATTGTCAATAATTGGGTTAAACAGTAGAACTCTTTTCCTCGCCTACGCGATATTTAACAATATGAATCGACTTGCTTATCATAAGCAAGTCGATTGTTTGTTGTTGTTCTGTTGTATTTAGATTCGGAATCTACGACTTTTAAAACGAATCTATCAAGCAGTAACTACTGTAAATCATTATGTGTATAAAAATTTAAATGTTAGTAGTTCTTTTCCTTGCAGAATAATTAAGTCTCTTAGTAGTTCTTTTCTATACCATTCTGTTGTTATCGTATTTGTTTGGAAGTAAATTAAATTTATTTTGGTACAGCTGAATCGCTGCCATGACTACTAAAAAAATTATTCCCACAAGGGCTACATTTTCAAGAAGGGCAAATTCTCCTTTGAAACCCTCTGATGCTTTCAGAAACTGATAAATTCCCCAATACGCCCACGCAACTGGAAGTGGAAATACAGCATTACGAATTTTCGAAAGTGCCACGAATACAAGAATTACTGCAACAACAAGCATAACGATTGCCCATGTTTCATTAGTCAACACAAAGCTATCTAATTTTAGTTTCACCAATAATGCAGAAATATTTACGACAGTTGCTATAAACAACCATCCTGTATAGAAACCAAAGGTTAAAGGTAGCAAAAACCGTTTTCCTAACTGAATTTCTTTGAGCTTAATACAAATAAATAACAATGAAATTAGAAATCCCAAAATGAGCAGAGCTGACAGCTCAATTTGTACATATGAGAATGCAACAATCCAAGCTATATTAAATATGCAGGAAATCCTAAAAGGGGCTGTGATGTTGTCTATAGCGTTTTTGTAATAAGAGTCATCTTTTTTTATTATCATTACAATAATGGAAAGAATCAGCAATGAATAGATAACGCTCCATATTCTAAAAGCCGATGGAGCAGGTGTAATTAAAGTTAAATACATATCAGAGACTTCTTTTTGTGAAAGTCCATTTACGATTCCTAAAGCACCTAAGGTATTAATAAAAAGAGTTATTATAAGAAAGAGTCCGTTGATCCACGCTTTTTTCGTTCTGTCCATAATAATCCCACCCTTTTCTTTGTCTGAGAATATTTCGCTCATCAATACGTTCTATAAATATTTGTTGATTAGATGTTAAATATATAGAATCATATATGTTTTTGAGTATAGGTGGAGCTAGTTCAGTTTGTGCGGTGATATGCTTACTATCTTCTTAAAGGGAATTAAGTACACAGGATATTGGAGTTGATTTGACATCTTAATATTTTTTTATTGCTCTACTCAAAATACTATCTGGTTTTTTCCATTTTTTTTCGCTTTATATAAATTTTTGTCTGCCAAGTTTATCAACTCAGTCATGTCTTCTCTTTCGTACTCTTTTATTCCGCCGCTAATTGTTATTTTTAACCCGTCAACAAAAGAATAAGATTCAATAGCCTGCCTGATTCGCTCTGATATTTTTGTAGCGGTCTCAAGGTCGGTATTTGGAAATATTACCATGAACTCCTCGCCACCATATCTTCCGGCCACATCAGAAATTCTAATACTGTTTTTAATATTTGCTGCAACGTCGATAAGAACTTGATCACCATATATATGGCCCTTACTGTCATTAACCTTTTTGAAGTCATCAATGTCGAAAATTGCTACAGACAAAGGATTGTTTGTTCGATTTGCGTCTGATA
>JAAYFQ010000148.1 GCA_012728165.1 Synergistaceae bacterium
TGAAATTCTTCAGGGTCACCGACAGGATCTCCCATTACAAACCAGTACGACCTCTCTTCGGCAAAAAATATCATAGACTTTCCTGAGGGACTGAAGAAAAAAGATTTATCTCCCATGAGGGCAAGAAATGTTGATGCCTGAACAGAGGAACGTACAATATTGCGTACTTTTACAATGTCATCAGCGGATGGAATAAAGGCGAAGTTGGATCTCACACGAAAAAGTTTCCAGAGAGATAATATAAGCGTAAGAATCGAAAGAGAAACACTTGCTTTCAAAAACCACGGGGCTTCTCCGGACAGAGCAAACTGTAATATGCTTAAGTTTGCAAATTCTGAATGTCTGTGCGAAAAATAACCCAGCCATGCGGCAGATGCGAGCACAATAGCTGTCGATATGACCCAGCTGAAAGATAAATCAGGATATAAAAGTTTCGAACTTCTGTCAAAATATTTTCTTGCTGCCACAAGAGGAATAAGAAGCACGGTTATAATCAGCGCTTCTTCGTAATCAAGCCCCTTCACCATAGAAAGCACAATTCCCGCCCCAAGCAAAATCGTAGTCATCAGCCAGGCGATATGTAGCCTTCTTCTTATCCCCTGGGCAAGAAGCAAAACAGCAATTCCGGCAAAGCTGCCCAAAAATTTTGAAAGTTCAAGAACGGTGGGCGGCAACAATTCTTTCAGCAAAGAAAGCCGCTGCGGCAGCCCCGGTGTCACGCTGGAAAAAAGCAGAATAGAGCCTGCAAGAAAAACTCCCACCGACATTATCTGCGGGTATATAGCAATAAAGCCTTTTCCCGCGCGTGCAGTGACATTCTTAGCATTTTGCCCGAATAAAGAAAACTGGTGCCAGCCGAACAAAATGACAGAAAGACAAAGAGGAAAAATATAATATACAACTCTGTAGATTATTAGGGCACCGACCAGACCATGAGCGGGATACCATGGAGAAAGCGTTGCAATGATAGTCAGGTCAAGTACGCCGAGTCCGCCGGGAACCTGACTTAAACTTCCCAGAAGCACAGATATTACGTAGCATCCTATGTAATGAAAAAGCGAGATCTCGCTTTGAGGCAGTAATGAAAAGAGAACCATGGAAGCACAGAGGAAATCCACCGTTGATACAGCAAGCTGTGCGAAGAAATATTTAAGCGGAGGCACCGATACATCATGTACCCAAATTTTGATACTTTTTCTTGACCAGCTCAAAAACCCTGCCAGAATTACCAAAAATAACGAAATAAACCCCGGAATTCTTCCCCATTCCTTCAGCAACGGAATCTGAGCGAATATACCCACGGGCTCAGAAAGTAAAAGTAAACCGATGAGGGCGGCTGACCCAAGGCTTATTGTAAGATTACAGAAAGCAATGACCTTCGCCGTGTCTGTTGCGCTTAGGCCGTAGCTGCTGTATATACTGTATCTCGATGAGCCGCCCGTCAGAAGCGACATACCCAGATTGAATGAAAGTGTGTTGCTGACGAAAGAAGCGAATGCCGTTTTTGTCCAACTAAGGGGTTTACCTATATATTTAAGAGCCAGACCGTCATTCAGAGTAAGCACCATATAGTTGATAACCGTAAAAATCAAAGCCATAACAAGTCCTTTTGCCGGAATATCAGCAATAGCCGCGCGTATATCCGCGAAGTGGTACTGAGAAAGTTCCTTATGAATCAAATACAAAGCAAAGACAGTGATAACCAGTACGATTGTCTGAACGATCTTCCTTCTATCCGGCAACCCCATCGAAACACCTCACTTACATCAACAAACAAAAAGCCGTGAATTTCTGGACCTAGTGTTTTATCGTTATCTTTTTCGCACGTAAACAAATATTGACGCTAAGATATTACCGTTACTCTATTGTATTACATTAAAGACA
>JAAYFQ010000149.1 GCA_012728165.1 Synergistaceae bacterium
CCTGCCTGATGAATCCAGTTCTCAATCTGTCTGATTGTAGGAATCCTCCTCACGAGTCTCTTGGTTACGTTTATTAGTGCCATTTCAGAGGAAAGGAGTTCTGGTATTTTCCCTGCCAGTTTCGGAACTGTATCGACTCCGACTGCGTAGAGAAATTCTGCGTATTGATCACCTATCCCTTTGACACGAAAGAGGTCAGCATGGTTAACCCATTTTAATATCAGCCTTTCTGATATCCCTGACCTTCTAGCTATTTCTGTCCTGCCTATTTTTGAGTAACCTTCTTCCAGCAGATCCTTCATAGAGTGTATCCCAGCTTGTTTCAGCAAAAGTTCATTTGCGCCTCCAATTCCCTTGATCATGTAGAGATTTTCCAATTGAATCACCTCACGATTTCATTGTACAATCTTTTAGAATATTCCATACAGTACTTTTGGCATCTTTTTGTCGTGTTAAATCAATATCGTGTTAGTTTATAGCAATCTATTCTGTAATATTACAGCTCACTTTACTTATTAGAGGGTCAAACTGGTTCGTTTAACTGTTCCTATTCACACATTTAAGATTGAAATAGTTTTTGGTGTGCGTTGCGCATATTGCTGAATTTTCAGAATATACCTTACAATGCAGTAGACTAAGTTTTATTTAGCAGTATAATATAAACATTAGTTAGCTGTCGTATTAAAGGGCTACTAAAAGAAAGGTTCGGTGAATAAAACATGAACGAAGATATCCTCAAAGGAAAATGGCACGAGCTTAAGGGAGATGTCAAAAAGAAGTGGGGTAAACTTACGGACGATGACATGACAGTTATCTCCGGAGAAAGTGAAAAACTTCTTGGCGTTCTACAAACAAAGTACGGCTATAAAAAAGATCAGGCTCAAAAAGAGTACGACGAGTTTATGAAAGATCGCAAGTAATATATAAAATCTTTAGCTGTGTGACCTAAGCATTAAAAGACACACAGAATGCATAAATGTCCCGGGTGTGTTAAACACACTCGGGACATTTATTTATATTTTCCTGTAATTAATTTTAAAAATTATCTTGATTTATTGGAACTAAGCATTATGGTATTCTTACATCATTAAAATTATTTTTAGATTGGGAGGTGAATTATATGCCGGTAATCAGAGTAGATTGCAGTGATATGGACATGGTGCAGAAAGAAAAGCTTATTAAGTCTTTGACTAAGACTGCAAGCGAGATTATGGGAATTCCTGAAGCAGCTTATGTAGTCCTTCTCAACGAAATGAACAAGGACAATATCGGAGTTGGCGGAGAAATGCTTTCAAAGAAGAAGCAGTGACAGATTGTAGTCGCCGTAACTCAACGGCTGCAGTTCTTAGCAGTTTTAAGAATGCCTAGGACATAAATTAGGGTGGTCTCGTTCGTAGATGGGAACCCTTTTTGTCTTAGGCATCACTTCTATCGTTTTACAGTAATAGAATCAAGACATTGTTTAACCTGCATATTAAATACAACGACGGTTATATAAACACACAACAAGAGATTGCCCATCCTGTATTCTACCCAACATGGTGGCTTAAGGAAGTTGGATTCGAGAATGGACCTACAAGCTACAAAAAGAAAAAATAGCGAACCGTCAGGTCTATTAAATTTTGACTATTAATAAAGCCTCATTTTCTAAACTTTACGTCCCCAAGATTATTTTTTATCTTGGGGACGTTTTGTAGAATTTTGTTCTACATAACAGCCTGAGTGTAGACAACAGGCTGAGTGTAATTTTATAATAAGTCAACTTTATGTTATACTTTACAGATATACAACTAATTTTGAGGGAGTTGGAGATGTATATAAAGGAGGAAAATAACATATGGAAAAGAAAGGCATCAAACCATTTAAATTCATGGAATGCGCTGTTATACCCATTGCAACAGGGATAAAGGCACAAAATCTTCGTGAACTTCAAACAGGTCTTACCCAGATTCCGGACAGTTCAATTTATTTTCATTTTTGGGGACGTATGCTCAGACCTCACATTTCTGAA
>JAAYFQ010000150.1 GCA_012728165.1 Synergistaceae bacterium
CCTACTGGTTAGGCTTTCAATACTCTAAAGTTTAGAATACAATCCTGACTAAATTCATGGAGCAGTTCGAATAAAAAAATAACTCACAGAGATTGATACTTCACCTGACTGCGTGTTTTCTGAGTGCAGCGGTATTTCTTTCTCTGTGAGTTATTTTGTTAATAGTGTTAATAAAACGCTATTTATTATACTTTTTCGAACAGATCTTTGCCAACTCCACAAACGGGGCAGAGCCAGTCGTCAGGGAGTGCTTCAAATGTTGTGCCCGGTGCGATTCCAGTGTCTACATCTCCGATTTCAGGATCATATTCATAGCCACAAACAGTGCAAATATATTTATCCATCAAATTGCATCCTCCTTTGATTGATTCTTGATAATAGCTCAATACATTATATAACAGTTTTTTTAAATTATCGACACTTAAAATTTTTATACCAAGAAAAAATGCTGACTTAACTTATCTGTAAGCCGTAATGACCCAGTTTTTGTAACAAGGTAATCGTCTTCGAGACGCAATCCGCCCCATCCTTCTATGTATACACCGGGTTCAATCGTAACAATATCCCCTGTTTTTAGCACATCGTTAACGCTTTTTCTGATAAAAGGGCTCTCATGTATTTCTAAACCAAATCCGTGACCCAAGCCATGAGTAAAATATTTACTCAACGAATGTTTTTCTAAAACATCAAGAGCTCTGTTATGTATATCTGTTCCGTTCGCACCGGAGCGTAATTGTGCTGACGCATCCTTGTGAGATTCTAAAAGAATGTCGTGGTACTGCGCGGCACGCTCGTCGGGTTCACCAATAGAAAAATTTCTGGTTATGTCACAGAAATAACCATTCCATCTGGCGCTAAAATCAACCGTGACCCATTCACCTTTTTGAATAACTTTTTCGGTCGCACGACCATGTGGCAATGAACTACGTTTTCCCGAAGCCACAATCATGTCGAATCCAATCTCTCCCCCAAGCATGTTTATCTTGTAATTGAGCGATGATTCTATTTCTTTTTCTGTCATACCAGCTCGCACAATGTTCATAAGGTCAAGAAAAGCCGATGTTGCAATCTCTCCCGCTTTACGAATGTAATTTATCTCAAACTCATCTTTTGTCCTTCTTAAAATTCGTATATGTGATGTTCCATCAAGAAGCTCAATTCCTGTTGCAACAAGTTTTGCCCATTTAGAGGCAACTGTTTTCTCAGCTTCACATAATATTTTTTTTGTATTATGCTTTGACAACCTTTCACAAATGTCTTCTATAAGGCCTATTTTTTGGTCAATAACGTCATGGGGAGACTGCTCTCTTCCCTGTGTTGAATAACGTCCGTCCAATATAAGTTCAACAGAGTCTTTGTAAATTATCAGAGCTCCTGCTGTTCCACGAAAGCCGCTCATGTAGTAAAGGCTTTCCCAATTTGAGCCCTCATCATTTATTATTACAAATGCGTCACAATTATCTTTCAGCATAGACAATTGCAGTTTTACAACACGTTTAAGTATGTTATTTTTCACTTATCTTCTCCATTTTTAATAAACGCCAAAGCTCTTCAACTATTTCAGGAACGGGCTCTTTCAATTTCTGCCCCATATAACCAACTACCACAGAGTCAATTCCTGCTTTTTTAAGTGATGCTAGTGCTACATTAACGTCTTTTTTATCAACTGCTGCAAGCAGACTTCCTGACGCTATAAGGCTCAATGGGTTAAATTCTAATTTTTCTGATGCTCGCTTGGTAAGAGGATTTATTGGAAGAATATCATAATCAATTATTGCCTCTAGGCCACTGAGTAAAGATATTTCTTTTACTCCGCCCAAAAAACCACCCTCTGTTGGATCATGCATGAATTTAGCAACATTGCGTATAGCTCTTGATTCTTTTAAAACAGAGATGTTTTCAGACCAAGTACTTATATCTTCTATTTCTTCTTTAGAAAGAAAAGAAGAAAGAAGGTCCGGCCTGTCAGTTGCGATAATTGACATTCCCTCTATGCCAATATGTTTCGTTAGAATAAGCACATCACCTGTGCAAACATCTGTGGCTCTAAAAACTCTATCAGCTGTTCCTATCATTGCGCCCACAATTACTGGATGTTCATACTTGCTGTTAAATTCTGTATGTCCACCAGCAACGGCGATACCTTCTGAAAGGCACTCTTCATGAATTTCTCTCATTATTTGAGCGGCACCTTCTTCGCCCATCGAGGGCGGAAGGATTAATGTTACGGCAAGATATGCTGGATCTGCACCCTTGGAAGCTATGTCATTTGAATTTATTCGCACAAGAAGTCGCCCAGCTCCTTTGTCCGCTCCTACGATAGGGTCTGAAGAAAAGACGAGGTATTTCCCCTCCGGCCATTTGATAACAGCCGCATCTTCACCCACTGCAGGACCAACCAAAAGTTCAGGTCTATTTGCACCTATAAAACTTAACACGTTTTTTTCAAGTGCACTTGGCGATAGTTTACCTTCGGGAAACTCTTTTTTAGCCATCTTGATCACCTGTTCTATATGGAATAGAGACATCCACAGTAATTTTGTCTGTAGATCCCCAACTGTTTACTTTTTTCAACTGATTTTTTAAAACCATTATCTTTGCGCCAAATTTTTTCTACCCATAGAAGCCCAATTCTTTGGCAAATATTTTTGCCAATTTCATTTATTAGTTCTGGATCCTTGTGCGGGCTTATTGTGAGAGTCGTTGAAAGATGTGTGAATCCATTTTTTTGCGCATACTCTGCCGCTGATTCTAATTGAAGCTCAAAACATTTAACACAGCGTTTACCATGTTCCGGTTCATCTTTCATTTTAACAGTAGCATCGAACCATAATTGCGGACTGTAAGACTGGTAAATGGCCTCTACTTCAAAATATTTGCAAACTGAAGCTAAAGCTACAGCCCGTTTGTCATATTCTTCTTTAGGATGTATGTTTCCACCATAGAAAAAACCTGTTACATCGTACCCCTCCTGTATCAGTTCGGGCCACGGTACGGTTGCATCCGGTGCACAACATATATGCAACAACAGCTTTGTTTTTTTCAAATAGTTTCCTGCTCCTTAACCTAAATATTACGCAATTTGTTATTGTTTTAAGATATTCCGTATGCTTTTCTATTGCAAGTAGTACTAAAAAACCGAAAGTATAATTCCTTCAAATATTAAGAAACCTTAATACTTGTATGTCGTTATCCCTTCGGTTAGAAATTGCGCAAAATTGTTTTTAAGTAATGAGACGATGCTTTAAATACTACTTAGATTTCTAGTAACATAGAAAGATTTTTGTTTTCTATTTTAGCTGTGCTTTTACCGCGTCGGCGATATCAGAGGGATCAAGATTCATTTCTGACATAACCTCACTGCTTGGACCAGAGAAACCGTAGCGTGTAACACCCATATTTTTAAGTTTAATGGCTATTCCAGCTCGAGCGGCCATCATAGCGACAATCGAACCAATTCCTGTATTTACATGATGGTCTTCACAAGTAACAACAGGGAGTTTTCCTATTATTTTAAAAAGCTCATTCGAATCCATTCCCAAAGGAGTTGCACAATGCAAAACTTTTGCGCTTATACCTTGTTTAGCCAGGATATCGTGCGCTTCAACTGCTCTGCCTGCAAAGTGACCCATTGCAATAATTACAGCATCCTTGCCTTCACGTATGGTATCTATATCCCCATATTTAAACGTGTAGCTATCTCCGTAAAATGGGGTTCCATCTTCTTTCAAAATAACAGAAAGTTTACTTCTCCCCATTGCGAGACAAACATTTCCTGGCTCTGAAAGCATCCAGCGTGTTGCTCTATCTGTCTGATTTGGATCTGCTGGCACAATAACCTTCCAACCGAATGTATTACGGAAAAGTCCTACATAGTCAATACATTGGTGTGTCATTCCGTCTTCACCAACATCAAGTCCAACATGAGTGAGAACTGTTTTTGAGCTTGCTCTGTTGATGTCATTTAGTCGCTGTTGGTTATAGACTTCATCTGCTCCAAATACGCCAAAAGCAGCCCACACAGAGACAACTCCAGCAACAGAAGCAGCACCTACAACTGTGGCAGTCGCGTGTTCCTGAATACCAGTTTCTACAAAATTAGCGATACAGGCTTCTGCAAAACAATCTGTCTTAACCGAACCTACAAGGTCACAGTCAAAAACAAGCATAGGTGTTCTGCCCTCTTTTTTATAGTTAAGTTGACCGACTTCTGCAAGAGCAGTGCCAAACGCTCCTCTATTATCAGTTTTATCATCTTTGTTATATGTTTTGGGGGTACCCAAATCAAGGACCACTTTATCTAGTGCAACTTTACGTCCTTTAGGAAGAGGGCCTTTTCTTGTTTCAATCGCTTTATCAAACATGTCCATTGTTCCGCCAAGCTCTTTAATAGCCTGTTCAAGTTTTTCGCCTGAAGCAGCCTTGCCATGATAATCTGGAATATTTTGCATAAATGAAACACCCTTACCCATAACAGTTCTGCAAAGAATTACGGCGCATCCTTTGTAACAGGAAGCAGCTTTCATTGCTTCATATATCTTGCTATAAGAATGTCCGTCGCATTCAATGACATGCCAACCGTCTGCTTTCCAAAGTTCAGGGAGATTGAAAGGCATAACTTCGTTTAGACGTCCACTGATCTGTATATCATTCCAGTCAATTATGGCTGTAAGATTGAAAAGTTTTTCTTTCATAGCAATTCTACGAGCTTCTGCAACTTGTCCTTTAACTTGACCACCATCGCCCATCACAACCCATGTGTGAGCTTCTGAACCTCTAGCTCTTGCAGCAAGAGCAAATCCAACTCCGGCAGAAAGTCCCTGTCCTAAATTGCCTGTTCCCCAATCAACGCCGGGAACATCGCGCTCAACATGTCCCTGAAACGGACTGCCTGTGCGTCTAAAATTACTATACATTTCTTTCGGATCAAAAAAACCATAAGCAGCCAAAGCTGAGTAAAAACCTGGTGAAGTATGTCCATGGCTTACAACAATACGATCTCTATCTTGACTGTCGCTATTTTCCAAACTGACATTAGCTACACCAAGCAATGTCATATATATATCCATAGAAGAAAGAGAGCCAGCAGGATGACCACTATTTGCGATGGACGTTGCTAAAACAGACCAAAGACGACCTTTTCTAGCAGCCTCTTTAAGCTCTTCAAGACCCTCAGCACTAATAGTACTATTCTTAAAATTTCTTATTTCTTCAATAACCTTCATAAGCAATAAAACCCCTCTCAATAATTAAACAGGAAAGTACTGTCATCACATTCG
>JAAYFQ010000002.1 GCA_012728165.1 Synergistaceae bacterium
GAATAAAGTCTACTTATTATACAGGATTAGAACGGAAGGACACTGGCAAGCAGTAGGCAAGCAATTGTTTAAACATTTGGAGAAGAGCGACTAAAGTCGCGAGAAGAGACGTTTAAAAAACGTCGAGAAGAGTGGCTTCGCCACGAGAAGAATTGTTAAAATCTAAACCGTATGGCAAGCGGTTGGAAAAACCTAAATCGTATGACAAGCAATTGGCAAGCAGTTGACAAGTGGCGACAGAGTCGCCGGCAAGCAATTGTTAAAAACTAGGACGTGAAGGTAAAAACATTTGGCAAGTTATTCTGCTATTTACTTTAAGTTGGTATAATAAGGTAAGTGTTTATTTACTTATAAATGACTTCTATTAAATGTCGCTCAAAAATATTCTTAACATATTTCATAAAATCACACTCTCTATACCTAACTTATAAAGATTTATATATAAATGACTTTGCAAAATAGAACAGAAAACTATATAGAAACATCTGTATATAAAGACGATAAGGGAGAGGAATAATTATGAGCAATGCAAGAGAAAAAGAAAGAGCAGAACTTCACAGCACAATATGGAAAATTGCAGACGACCTGCGAGGCAGTGTAGATGGCTGGGATTTTAAACAGTATGTTATAGGCTTTCTCTTCTATCGATACATTTCAGAAAACATTACATCCTACATAAACAAAGGCGAAAAAGAAGCGGGAGATCCGAATTTTGACTATGCGAAACTCTCCGACGAAGAAGCTGAAGAGGCGAGAAATGACCTAATAAATACAAAAGGTTTCTTCATCCCCCCAAGCGAGCTCTTTCACAATGTAAGAGCAAAAGCCAAATCCAACCAAAATTTAAATGAAACGCTTGAAAAAGTGTTCAAAAATATTGAAGCTTCCGCAATGGGAAGTGAAAGCGAACACGCCTTCAAAGGGCTCTTTGACGATATTGACGTAAACAGCAACAAGCTCGGGAGCTCTGTTATAAAGCGAAACGAAAAACTGAGAAACATCTTGGACTCCATCGGAGAAATGAAGCTTGGAGATTACAAAAATAATTCAATAGACGCTTTCGGAGATGCATATGAATTTCTCATGGGGATGTATGCAGGAAATGCAGGAAAAAGCGGAGGGGAATACTTCACCCCGCAAGAAGTTTCCGAACTTCTGACAAGGATTGTTCTCGTTGGCAAAAAAGAAGTTAACAAGGTATATGACCCTTGTTGCGGTTCGGGCTCACTCTTGCTTAAATCGGCAAAAATCTTGGGTAAAGACAAAGTACAAACCGGCTACTTCGGACAGGAAATCAACCTGACAACTTACAACCTCTGCCGAATAAACATGTTCCTGCACGACATAGATTATGACAAGTTCGACATAGCTCACGGAGACACTTTGATGGAACCAAAACATTGGGACTTCGAACCGTTCGAAGCGATAGTCTCAAATCCCCCCTACTCAATAAAATGGGAAGGAGACGGCAACCCAATTCTAATCAACGACGAGCGCTTCAGTCCGGCAGGAGTTCTCGCGCCAAAATCAAAAGCGGACTTTGCATTCATTATGCACATGCTAAGCTGGCTGGCTTCAAATGGAACTGCCGCAATTGTCTGCTTCCCCGGCACGCTCTACAGAGGCGGAGCAGAAAAGAAGATAAGACAGTATCTTGTAGACAACAACTTTATCGACTGTATCATTCAGTTACCGGATAACTTGTTTTATGGTACCAGCATTGCTACCTGCATTATGGTGCTGAAGAAGTCTAAATCAGAAAATAGCACCTTATTTATCGATGCATCAAAGGAATTTGTCAAGGTTACGAATAACAACAA
>JAAYFQ010000019.1 GCA_012728165.1 Synergistaceae bacterium
ATTTGGCTTTATAGGAAGCGCAACAGTGCTTATATTATTCTTCTTTCTGCTTTGGAAAATCCTCAGTGTCGCTCTTTATACGAAGGATTTGCGCGCGAAAATACTGACGACATCAATTTGCGCATGGTTTTGGTTTCAGATTACAGAAAGTGTTGCAATGAGTATGGGGCTTGCTCCAATCACGGGAATACCTCTTCCTCTGTTCAGTTACGGCGGCAGTTCTTTGATGGCCGTAGCGATAGGGCTTGCTCTAGTTCAGAGTGTAGTTATAGTATCAAAAGAAGATAGATTTTAATTAAAAACTCAATTGAAATTATATGGAATAACAATTCCATTTAAAATATTAAATGTTTTCTGCATTTGATTACAAAATTGCAGCAACATTCTTGGAGGAACAGATTCATGTCAACGCAACTTAAGACAGATTCTTTGCGTTCCATACTTTCCGGAGTAAAGCGTCCGTCGAGATATATCGGCGGAGAGTGGGGATCATCACCAGCAAGACAGGATCGTAAAGATATTTTGCAAGTTTGCTATGCTTTTCCAGATTTATATGAAGTTGGAATGAGCTATCTTGGTTTCCAAATATTGTACTCTCTTACAAAATCACTTGATTATGCTGATGCAGAGAGAGTTTATGCCCCTTGGTCTGACATGGAAGAATCGCTACGTAAAACAGGAACACCTCTCTGGTCTCTTGAAAGTAAACGCCCTCTTATGGAATTTGATGTCATAGGGTTCACACTTCAGTACGAACTTTCATATACGAACGTACTAACAATTCTTGATTTAAGTGGAATTCCTCTGCGTTCTTCACAAAGAAATGATAGCCATCCAATAATTTTGGCCGGAGGTCCCTGTGCACTATCTCCTGAACCTATGGCTCCTTTTATAGATGCTTTTTGTATAGGGGACGGAGAAGTTATTCTTCCAGAAGTTTATCAAGTTTTGCATGATTTAAAGGGTCGATCACGTTCGGAAAAACTTTCGGCACTTTCTAAGATTGAAGGTGTATATGTCCCTGAAATTAAGTCTAAGCAACCTGTTAGAAAACGTATTATTGAGAATCTTGATGATGCTTTTTATCCAACGGAAATGATAGTTCCAAACACAGGGATAATACATGACAGAATCGCAATTCAAGTTTTCAGAGGCTGTACAAGAGGTTGTCGTTTTTGTCAGGCTGGAATGATAGATCGCCCCGTTCGCGAACGCAGTGCGAATTCAGTTGTGAATCAAGTTGAAAGATTATTAAAAACTACTGGATGGGAAGAAGTTGGACTCCTCTCTCTTGCTACTTGTGACTGGACAAATTTCGATGAGGCTTTGAAAAAACTTGCCCCTCTGCTTGAAAAAAATCAGACTAAGTTAAGCTTGCCCAGTCTAAGAACTGATGCGGATTCTGTAAACATAGCTGCCAAACTACAATCCATACGCAAAGGTGGATTAACTTTTGCGCCAGAGGCGGGAACTCAAAGACTTAGGGATGTTATTAATAAAGGTGTAACGGATAAGGA
>JAAYFQ010000151.1 GCA_012728165.1 Synergistaceae bacterium
CCGCCGTCTTGTTTTGTGAGAGATATTGGCAGGCAGACCATGCAAAACGGTTTTTCTTCAACCTTGTTCAGATTACATAGATTTTCTATAATTAGTATTTCCGAGCGTAGAAGTATTTTATGTATTGTCATCTCTGTTGAATCTATTTCATCTGCAGAGATAGTATCAAATCCAACGCCTTTTAAATTCTGTTTTGTAAGGAATTCTGCCAATGGTTCAGAGAGGACAGGAAAACCAGAAAGATACTCTTTTGTGTTCCATTTATTCGACCAATCTGTGCGGAATAAAACGAAATCTGCATAATCAATATTTTTTATTTCGATTGCATTTATATCAGCGAGTTCTATTTTGCGTCCCGCACACTTTGTGACATCAATGACAAGAGCAATGCCAAAGAAAGTTTCTTTCGGCAGCTCCTCCATATATTTCCCATTTTCAAGTATGTGAGCTGGTGCATCAATGTGTGTGCCGGAATGAGAGTCTATAGATATAAGAGTTGAACGAGAGCCTGTTTCTATTCTTGAACCAGGCTTCAAAACGGCCGGAATATCTCCTGGATATGTCGTCATGTCATTAGTAATTGGATGTCCAAGATCTACTACACGCATGGGCTTGTTCCTCCTGTACAACAAACTAATGGAAGTTACAGTTTTATCTTAAGGTGATATTCTTTGCCGAAACCAATAGGCTGGTATGACATTTTTGCTTCTCTCATCCCTGGATCGTTTAAATCTTCTTCTCTGTTAGCGATTTTCAAATGAGGGTGTTTCTTTAACGTTGCTGAAAGAAAGTCTCTGTTTATTATCTGATACCCTGAATTATATTCAAGACTTGCCTTCTCAAAATGTACAAAGAGTGTCTCTCCCGATACTTCACCGATAGAGTATGCAGCAATATTGCCGTCAACTTTGATTATTCCACCACATAGATTTGGAATACGATTCCAATTTTGTAATATTCTCTGTATTGCACGGCATTCGCGCTTTAACCCGATAATGTTCTCACACTGATTTGCCCTACACCAAGCCAGCTGAAATTCCAGAACATCCGCTGTATTTTTATCTGTAACTTCTTCGTAAGTATATTTGTATTTTTTTCTAAACTGGTTAACTCTGTTTCGTTTTTTCATGTAGGCATTACCAGAAAGAGTAGCGAGTTTTTTGATGTCGTAAAGGTAGTCCCAGCCGCCACGAAACTCTTCTACTTCTATAGAGTCTCCGAATTGTGACTGCCATATTTTTAGCAATTTCTCTGGAACAAAATAGAAATCGACATTCTTTCCGAAGCGATCCGCGATTATTTGTGCCCAATCGTTTTGATTCCAGTCTCCAAGGGGAGCAAGGATAGAGGGAGAGGGAGTGGTTTGATTTATCCACAACAAATTTAATTTTTCTTCTGGAGCTATCTGACAAGCAAAATCTGAAGCCCATCCCCAAAGGACGGGAAAGCAATAACCAGAATTAGTTTGTTCCGTTTTGAGCCAGTATTTTGTGAATACTGGAATATCCTCTATTTCTATGTTTTTAAAGTTTAATTGCAAAAAGATCCTCCAATATTTTTTGCCGATTACTTCGGCAGATTTTTACACTTAAGTTTATCGTGCAAATTTCATGTTTATTAACCACGTAGCTCAATTGTATATTATTATAGCAAAAAGTATCATAGTAAAAGCACTTATATATTGTATACTTATCTCCTGTCTTAGTATAAGTAAGTAACAGAAAAAATTAGATTTAATATTTCATGAAAGGATCGTGTAATTATAAATGTCTGAAACAAATAACTCCAGTAACAAGATGAATAAAATTAAATGTCCTGAGTTTGTACAGGAAGAAGATATTGGGCAGACAGAAGAAGAGCGCCAATGGACTCTTAAAAAAGAACCGCGTCCTCCACTACCACGCGCTCTTTTTTTCATAATAGGGGCTCTACTAGCACTCTCTTTTATAATTGGAGGCATTTGGTATTACAGGACAAACCTTCTTCCAGAAAAGCACTATCAGATAGCGAACGCTCTTTTTAAGCAAGAAAAGTATGAAGAAGCTACAAAGCACTATCTAAGAGTTCTGAAATTGCGACCAGAACGTAAAGATGTGCTTTACCAGATTGCGTTTAGTCTTGAAAAAACAAAAAAGATCGATGAAGCTATTCCGTATTATGAAAGCCATATAAAATTAATGCCAAATGACACAAAGGCTTTGATTCGTTTAGGTTGGCTATATTTCGAAAAAGGCGAGTATGAAAAAGCGCTTATTACACTACAGAATGCCTCTAAAAAAGACAAAAAAAATCCCGACTTGTGGAACCTTTTGTCAAAAATAAAACTACAATCCGGTGACAAAGAGGGCGCAGTTTTGGCAATAGCCAATTTTTCAAAATATACTCATAATCCCGAAGAAATCCTTTTGGCTGGAAAACAACTTATGAATCTAAAAGCCTACGAAGAAGCTCTTAGTGCATATAACCGTTTTACAGGCAAGGAAACAAATGACAATCGAGGCAAACATGGAGCAATGGCTGCCAAGATAATGATGGGACGTCCAGCGGACTCAAAACTTGTCATAATTCCGGGAAAATCAATAGGACTTGTTGCTCTAGATGCTACAAAAGAAGAGGTAAGAAAAGCTATTGGACGACCCAATGCAAAAATATTCACGAAAATCGGAGGCAAGTCGGCTCTGGCGGACACAGACACAGAAATATGGACATACAATAGAAAAAACTTTCGTAAACGTTCACTACGCATAATTTTTGTAAATGGTAAAGTCCTAGAAGTCGAAAGTGCCTCAGAGGAATATAAAACAGAAAACGGAGTTGGTCTATCAAATTTTTTGCTTACAAAAAACTCTAATAAATTAGAATCACGAAGAGAAGCAAGAAACAGCGCAGTCCTTTGCTTAATAAAAAACGGAGGACTTACTTTCTATGCTGCAAATCTTAACGAAACAGGTACGGATGCAAAATACAAAAAACTCCGTCTTCACAAAGGTAATATCTCAATTGACAATGTCAGCGGCTTCAGTCTACTCAATCTCTTCGAATAAATCATAATAATCTTATTATAAATAGTTTCTCCACACGCTGATTTTAAGCGTGTAATTTGTTGTACTTGAATATTTAAAGAAACCATAATAAATGTGAAAATTTTAAACACAGAAACGAAGATATAGAAATAAAAAAAGGACAGGAGCTCTCCATCCTAGTAATCATTATAATATAATTTTGTCAGCGAATTAAAGCTTTTCCGCGGCTCTTACTCCCTCCATCGCATCTTTTGCATAACAGTCTGCCCCAACGAATTTTGCAAGCTCTGGTGTGAGAACCGCTCCGCCAACGATTACTTTAACATTTGGGCATTCACTGCGTAACAAGGCTACAGTTTTTTTCATTGGACCAACGGTTGTAGTCATGAGAGCGCTCAATCCTACTATGGAGGCACCACTGTCTTTTGTAGCCTGCAGAATGGTTTCAGGAGAAACATCTCGACCGAGGTCTATAACCTCAAAGTTATAGTTTTCCATAATAACCTTGACAATGTTTTTGCCAATATCATGTATATCTCCAAGCACTGTTGCCAAAATTATCTTTTTTCTTTGAACAGCCCCAGAAGTTTCCGTTTTAGCAAGCTCAATTCTTAGCCGCTCGAAAGATGATTTCGCTGCTTCTGCGGACTTTATTAACTGAGGCAAAAATATAATGTTGTTCTCATAATTTTTGCCAACAGAATCTAGAGCGGGGATAATGATTTTTTCAATAATATCAAGAGGTTTCATTTCGATAAGTAACGTTTCAGTTGTCTCTCGAGCATCTTTTTTCAGACCATGAATAATTGCATACGTTAGATTCGGAGTTTCAGAATCATTTGTCTGTGCGGATTGCTGTGCAAAATTAGATAATTTATTTATATATTGTTCAGAGTTGGCATCTTTTGCTGTGAGCACGCGAAAAGCTGCGACAGTCTCTGACATTTCTGCATCTCCTGGATTCATTATTGGAGCATCAAGACCTTGCATAAGAGCCATTGCTAGCATTGTACGGTTTAGTAAAGGTCGTGATGGCAGACCAAATGAGACATTACTGACTCCTAGGACAGTTTTTACTCCGAGATTTTCTTTTACGAGTCGCACAGCTTTTAATGTTTCTAAAACTTGACTTTGTTGAGCTGATGCAGTCATAACAAGACAGTCTATCAATATGTCTTTGCGTGAAATTCCTGATTTTTCCGCAGCGATTATAATTTTTTCTGCTATCGCTACTCTCTCTTCTGCTGTCTCTGGTATGCCGTTTTCATCCAGAGTGAGGCCAAGAATGGCACATCCATATTTCTTTGCAATTGGTAAAATTGCGTCAAGAGATTCCTTTTTACCGTTAACGGAGTTTAACAAAGGTTTACCGTTGTAGATACGAGCTGCTTTTTCGAGTGCTTTATAGTTAGAAGAATCAAGTTGTAGTGGTAAATCTACAATAGCCTGTATTTCAGATACCATTCTTGAAAGAGTGGCAGGCTCGTCTATGTCGGGCAAGCCCATATTCACGTCAAGAAGGAGAGCTCCTTGTTCCTGCTGTCGTATAGCCTCTTTAAGTATAAAGTTGATGTCATTAGCTCGAATAGCAGCTTGAAGAGTCTTTTTACCAGTGGGGTTGAGACGTTCTCCAATAATAGCAACGTCTTTTCCGAAGTAGACTTGCTTTGATGGAGAACAAATTCCGGTAAAATTCTTGGAAGTTCTTTGTCCAGGGATTATGCCATCGAGATTTTTCTCCAGAAGTCGAATATATTCGGGAGTTGTTCCGCAACAGCCACCTACAGCACATACCCCTAATTTTACAAAAGTCTTGATATAATCAGCAAATTCTTCAGGAGATATGTCATAGCGCATGTTTTCGTTTTCAATAATAGGAAGTCCGGCATTCGGTTTAATAACAATAGGAAGAGAAGAAATTTCGAGTAATTCGTTGATTATAGGGACAAGCTGTTTTGGTCCAAGAGAGCAGTTTACGCCAAGAGCATCAACACCGAGAGCTTCGAGAGTTAGAACCATTGATTTAATGGAAGTGCCAAAAAATGTTATTCCGTTGCCCTCAAAACTCATCGTTGCGATAATAGGAAGTTTTGAGTTTTCTTTTGCCGCAATAATCGCCGCTTTTAACTCATATAAGTCTGTAAAAGTTTCAAGATGTATATAATCAACTCCGGCTTTTTCTCCTACACAAACAACTTCGGCAAAGACTTCAACGGCCTCTTCAAAAGAAAGATCTCCGGTGGGAGCCATAATCTTTCCACAAGGAGCTATATCCAGAGCCACGAATTTTCCATTCCGCCCTTCTATCGCCTTTTTGGCAATACTGACAGCAGCCGTAACGATTTCTTCAACGGAATGTCCCATTTTCTGAGCTTTATAGCGATTTGCTCCGAAAGTGTTTGTCAACACAACATTGGCACCGGCAGCGAGATACTCGGCATGTATTGATTCAATTATCTCTGGCGCGGTGAAGTTAAGCATCTCGGGGATATCTCCGGCCTTAAGTCCTTTGTTCTGTAGCATTGTGCCCATCGCGCCATCAAGGATAAGGACTTTGTCATTACTTATTGTGAATGCCACAAAAATCACCCCTTTTTCGATATAAGCATTGATTTGATATAGCACAAACGTCGCAACTTATACCGCGTTTCTCTTTTCGATTCGATATTCCTATAAAAGCTGTTACAGACTTAATTGGAATGAGCATGAAAGATTTTGTCAGACCCACTCCCATTTTCTTTTTAGCGTTTAGTGTATCAAGAATTCCTTCTGATGCGTCAAGTGGAACATCTCCATATCCAGGACTGAAACGCATAGTCAAAAATTCTTTTTCAGAGAGTGACTCTACTGCTCTGGCCTCACTTTTGTCGCAAATAATATCTGCTAATGACGACGCAAGAGCATCAAGAACGACTGCATCAGACATATCTTCTATTTGTGTGCGTGAAATGAGTTTATCTATTTCAGCCCCAAGAGTGACCGCAATCAAAAAGCAAGACTCACAGTGTTCTAGTAGTTTAGATAACCCGACAGATTGAACAGTAAAAGAGCCAAAATTCACACAATCTTCTTCAATTGAGATATTAACGCGAGTCAACAACGTTTTCGGAACAATATGATTAATGAGCGTTTTATAAAGCTCTTCTGTGTTTTTGAGAAAATCAGCTTTTGCATTTTTATTGTCCATATGAAGCAAACGTAGAGTTTCTCGCAAGACAAAGGGATAAAGACTAAACACGTTTTACTCTCAAAGAATACAAAATGCCTCGAATACTTTCTGAAATAGTTTTCGCGAGTGCGGGTTGATTCATTGTATATAAATGTATGCCGTCAACTCCGTTTGCAAGAAGGTCAACTATCTGTTCGGTAGCGTATGCTATTCCGGCTTCTCTCATTGCCATGTTGTTGTGACCATATGCTTCTATTATTTTTTGTACTTGTTTAGGCATAGAAGCACCACATAAAGACGCCATTCTGTTAATTTGCGAAGCTGAGGTTATTGGCATTATTCCCGCCATAATTGGTGTTTGGATTCCAAGATCACGTGCCTTTTCTCGGAACTTATAAAAAAAATTGTTGTCGAAGAAAAGTTGTGATATAAGTGCGTCTACACCACAGTCAACTTTTTCCTTTAAATGGAGCAAGTCTTCTTCCATAGAAAGAGCTTCTGGATGTTTTTCAGGATAGCAGGCAGCAAAGAGAGTGAAATCATATTGTGTTTTTATAAATTTTATAAGATCTGAAGCGTAATGAAAGTCCGTGAGGTGTTCTCCTTCTGCTAAGTCTCCACGAAGCGCCAGAATATTTTCAATTCCTTTGCTGCGAAGGTCAGACAGAGTTTTCTCCATATCTTTTTTTGTGCTTCCAACACAGGTGAGATGAGCAGTTGCAGGAAGGTTGTAGTTGTTTTGTATTTTAGAGGCAATCTCAGCGGTGTTTTCTCTGCTTGTTCCGCCAGCACCATAAGTGACGCTTATTAAATCCGGGGCTAAACTTGCAAGAGCATCTACAGTTGAGAAAATCGTGTCAAGTTTGCCAGTGCCCTTCGGTGGAAAAATTTCAAAGGATAATGTCGGATTTATAAGATCGGAGAATTTTTTCATAAGAGACGCCTCCATAAAATAACTAATATGTATTAATAATTTTTTAATTTGAAATAAAGAGCGATTATGTCAAATATCTTTCTATGATTTGTGCTGCTCCGTCCTGATCATTACAGAGTGCGACTTCGTCTGCTACATCTTTTATAAAATCTTCAGAATTTCCCATTGCAACTCCATGTCCAGCCCACTCTAGCATTTCTATATCGTTGCCACTGTCTCCTATTGCTAAAACGTCTTCACGCCGAACTCCCAGACTTCTAGCAAGGATTGCTAACGCATTGCCTTTATTTACGTCAGGGTGCGCCATCTCAACGAAAGTTTTCCATGAAGCAACAGAATAGATACGGTTGCCGAAATTCTTTTTTGTTAAGTCAAACATTTTCTGAAAAGAAGGCAGATCCTGCTCTATTCCAAGAAGCTTCGAAGAATCAACATGAAAATTCCAGAAATCCTTTCCCAAAGGAATAGCTTTAATTTTAGCAATGCTTTCATAGTACCTGCATTTCGGATCATTATTATCTTTCACAAAAAGTTTGTCGTTAAAATATATTTGTATATACCAATTGTTGAATCGGTAAAAATCCAAAATTTCTGCGGTGAGCTTTTCACCCAATCCTCTTTCATGAAGAGTTTCGTCCGTCTTTGGATTTCGTATCAATGCTCCGTCAAAAAAGATTGAGGGGAGATGTATTCCTGCTTCTTTTATTAAAGGTAATGCAGAAGTATACATTCGTCCCGTTGCTATAACAACATGAATGTTTTGTTTGATCGCTTTACGCAATGTGTTTCTTGTACGACTCGTCAAAATACTTTTGCTGTTGAGGATAGTTCCGTCTATATCTATTGCAATAAGTTTAGGTGCAAAACTCATAGTGCAAAGATTGCCAGTGATATTAATTCTCCTGCAACAGCTGCAGCTCCAAGTACATCGCCATTGACTCCGCCAAGTTTTTCATTCATACGACTAGACATGAAATAAGCCGCGAGCGACGCAAAAACCATTGAGAAAGCCCATGATATAGGAGCGAAAGGCATAAAGAACAGAGTGCATATTCCAGCGATGAAGATATCATAGCCCTCGAAACCGTCTACCCAGCCTTTTGCTAGACCTTGCTCCCAAGGATATTTTCCCGTAAGAGCAGCGATACAGATAGCAAATCTCCCTGTTGATCCAGCTATCATAAGAGCGACAATTTTCTGTGTTGTTGGCACTGACGAGAGAAGAGAGGTCCAAAGGCCTAAAGCTAAAATTAATCCCGTTACGCCGTAAGAACCCACGCAGCTGTCTTTCATCACAGAGCGTAGTTCTTCTCCGCTTTTCCCTGATCCCAAACCATCCCAAAGATCGCTCCATCCGTCTAGATGAATAGCCCAACCTATAAAAGCATAAAAAGCTACTCCAATCCATGCAGCGGAAAGATTTCCCATACCTAATATCGTGACAACTGCAATTAATACACCTGTTAGCATTCCTAGAATACCGCCGACAAGAGGAGAAAGAGCTAAAGCGTCTTTGCCTGTAATCATTTCATCAGGCCAAAAGCGTTTCGGTAGAGGAATACGCGTTAAAAGTGTCCATATGACAACAAAGCGCGCAAAAAAGTTAAAGGAGAAACGAGAATCACGAAACTCGTTTTCCAATCTTCTCATATATTCTTCAAAAATCTTTCTCATTTGATCGCACCTCTTTTTATATCGTAATTTCTATAAATTTATAAAAGCTATAATTTTTTTTCGCCCTTTATCCAAAGAGGACAGCCTGCAACAACAAGAACTACGTTATCCGCTCTAGAAGCACAAAGCTGATTCATTCTTCCTTGAAGATCACGGAATCTTCTACCCATTATATATGGAGGAACAAGACCAAAGCCAACTTCGTTGCTTACTACGAGCAAGTGTGTCCCGTTTCTTGGAGCGTCGCATAACTGCTCTGTAAGTTCTTTAATTTCTTGTTCTCTTTTGAGCCAAGCTTTCTCATTTCCATTTTCAGATACATCGTCTGCGAGAAAAAATCTAGTCAGCCACATTGTAAGACAATCAAGCAATAAAACACCAGAGAGAGAAGATATAGTTATAGGAAGAGTCGCCGGATCAGTTTCTAATGTATCCCATTCTTGAGGGCGTCTTCTTTTGTGTATTTCTATGCGCGCGGCCATTTCAGAGTCTTTTGCTTCTGCTGTTGCAAGATAAGTGACTTTTTTATTACTATTCAATGCAAGCTGTTCGGCGAAAGTGCTTTTACCGCTTCTCGCTCCACCTAGAATTAAAGTTAGTTGAGAATTCATGATCATAAACCGAAATCAAAATTGTTCAGCAAATTCTCTAGAGTTTGCTCAACAACTTGATCCTTGATGTTATTTGGCGTCTTGTTCTTACCAGGGCCAACAGGAATTTCAAATTTTAATTTAATCTTTGTGTTGCCGTCAAAAATGGTCCTATCTTCAGGGTCGCTGTCAGATCTTGGAATATTTTTAATAGACTGGGATTTTCCCGAATTCTTATCAACTTTAATATTACTGTATTTCAAAGCACCGACCGTGCCGTTAATATTCATTGTAATAAAACTGAAACCAGTTTTGCTATAACCAGAAAGCACTCCGCCTAGGAAACTTTTGAGAAGATCGCTGCTATCCATATTTTTTGCTGTAAGGTCCGCTCCGGCACTCATAACTCCCTGCAGAGTACCCAAGAAAGCATTTAGAGCTCGGATGTTGACTTTTCCCATAACGAACATCGCGACTTCTTTTTTTCGGTTTACAATGCCGTCAAGCATTATGGATTGATAGACAGAATCTCCCTCAGGAGCAAGAGCTTGGCTGCCTGGAAGAATAGTTATATCGCCTGCATCAAAAGTGAAAAATGTTTGTATCGACTCAAAACGCAGTGGTTTTCCAGAGGTATATTTTTTTGCTGCTTCAACCGCATCAAAACCAGAAACGACGCCATTTTTCATTAATATGACTCCACTGGCGTTTACGGTACTTAATCTACCAGCTTCGCCTTCACCTCTTATTTTAAGGTCAGCTTTACCAGTTACCTCTCCTTTAAGATTAGGCATGAACTGTTTTATTGTTGTATCTATATTAACATCGAGTGCGGTAAGGTTACCACCCCAAACGCTGTTCTTTAGATCTAGAGCAATTCCGCCTGCTAGAGTTCCGCCATTTATAACGGTTTTTACATCTTCCATGACAGCATAACCATCGGCAACATAGAAAGGAGCATTCACATTTGTAAACTTGATACCCATGATACGCATCCAGTTCGTTGTGACGTTTCCCTTGCCTGCAAAGGCACCAAGCTTACCGCTTCCATTCATTCTGAAACTAGCATGACCGCCGAGCCTATCTCTGATATTTTCAGGAAGATAAGCTCCAAATTGTTTCAGATCAACTCGATCTCCTTTGATGTCAAGAATGGTCTGCCAAACCTTGTCGTTCTTATATATTTTTCCTGAACCTATGATAGAGCCGTCTTTTAGAATAGCATTTGCTTTTGTGACATGAAACTTATTATAGTCTGCTACGAAATCAAGATTGACGATTGGCAGGTAGAAATCACGATATCTTAACGGTGCAAAAGTTGCCTTGCCGGAATAGGTTGGAGCAGTTGCAGGACCTTTAACGAATATTTCACCTTTCAACAAGCCCTGTACACCGCGGACACCGGGAAGATGTTTCCTTATAAGTTCATATAGATTTAATTCATTTGTTTTTATTTTTAAATCAAGAATTGCTTCTTTTCCGGGCTTTCCTTGCGGGGCTAATTTTACATTCCCGTTCACCAAAGCATTTCCGTGTAGAAATTCAGCTGAGAGATTATCGATTTTAACGTTACTTGCTGTTCCAGAGACAGTACCCTTTAAAGACTTAGCAGAGAACTCTTTCCATGTTGCGTTCCCTTCTTCTATTTTAGCGTTCCAGGCGAGTTCTCTTTCATTACTATGTACATCGAATTTAGCAGTAACTTTACCCTCAAAAATTTCCTTTGAATTTAGAATGCCATTTATAGCTGCGACGTTTACTTTGTTTAGTTTGCCATTCAGGTTCCACATTACAGGAGTACGAGTTCCGTCGTTACGTAGTCTAGCAAGCGAGACAGCAGCGGTCATAGTCGTTGTTCCTCCATAGCCAGTGATATTTATGGGCGAAAACACGAGCTCGTTGTTAGAGTATGAAATGTCCGAGACAAATTTATCCACTTTCATATTCCGGAACTCAGCGCCGTTTGAAAGAACCTTTGCTGAGATAACGGGGTTTTGTAGGGTTCCCTTTGCTGTCCATGTTCCGAATACAATAGTTTTCATATTCATATCCTTGAAGAATGGAACAAGATCATAAAATTTTGTGCTATCAGCATTTTTAAATGAGCCAGAAAGATTTAATGTATTTTTTGTATTAATATCATTAATAGTTCCTGAGGCAGTTATTTGCGCGTCTTTATAAGCAGCGGAAGCATTTTTGATTTGCAGTTGTTGATTTTTGAAACTATAAACAGATATTACTTTGATATTTTTGATTTCAATTTCTTTTTTTGCGAAAAGAGAAGGAATAGAAAGATCAACTTTAGTTAGCCAGTTTCCCGTTATACCCTCTTTAGTTAACCAGTCTCCGGTTACTCCCTCTATAAACACATCGGCTTTTGCTGTTCCTGCCAAATCATACGCCTGCAAGGAAGGGACCGCAGTGGCAAGCTCCTTCAGAGAGAGGGCAGGTATCGAAAGGATCAGATTGGTATTCGTATTTTGGGATAAACTAATTTTCCCCTTAAGTGATGTCGTTTTCCCGTTGTGAATTGTCGAAAAGTCAACTGTGCCGTAAGGAGTGCCATTAAACGTCGCAGTACCGCGAAAGTCATTGAAATTCAAATTGCTATATTTGATGTTTGAGGGAGCAATTTCAACTTTTCCAACAAGAGCATTTACAGGGCCTTTAATATTAGCTTTCATAGAAGAAATGCCGCCACTTAAATTAACAGACTTTATTTTTGAACCTTTCGTAAGTTTATCCGACCAGTCAGTAAAATTTAGATTTTTTGCTGATAATTCAAGCTCAAGGTTATGTATTTTTTCACGACTATCAAGGATAATTTTTCCGTTTAATGAAGATTTGAAAACATGCCCTTCCTCTAACTCTACATTAAGGAGTCCTTTGTTGTAAGAACCGTTAACTTTTACTTCAGATAGGGGAATAGTTTTTATGATTGCGTCTTTGAGACGTCCCTGAAACTGAGTTTCCATGTCAAGCCCACTTCCTTTAACAGAAGCAGAAGCAGTGAGAAAACCTTTTATGCCGTAGGTGTTAAAAGTAGGAATCAGAGAAAAAAGCGAACCCAAATCTAAATTGTTGGTATTTAATTTAAAATCAATATTAGGATAGACTGCACCATCTATAGAAACCTTCCCATTTTCAAATCCAACAGATGAGCCTTTAAATCCCCAGTCGCCATTTTCTTTTTTAACAATTCCAACCATGGATAGTTTTTTTCCTTCAAATGAGCCTTTGAAATCTATATTCAGCCAATGTAAACTTTTTATTATTACAGAGCTTTTTGTCGATTTTAGAGTGCCCCAGGGCGATTTTATTTCAGAAGAAAGAATTTCTATTTTGTCTATGGGGATGTCTGCACTGACCATAGAAGGCGCTTTCGTTTTTGGTATGAGTTTATTAATAGATTCATAATCTGATTTCAATCCATCAAGTGTAAGTAATGAAATTCGAGGCGAATTTTTAATTATACTTATAATGGACAAATCGATTTCTACTTTGTTGATGGTGAGTAACTTGTCTTCTGATCGAGACAAAACAACTTCTTTTGTCTTAAAACCGGTGATAGGATTTCCGGAAAGAGAATCTAATACTATTACAGCATCTAGCTCATTAGTAATGGCTTTGTTTAATTCAGAAATAACTAAATCTCCAAGAAAATCTACTTTCGTCAGCGCTATCATAAGGCCAAGCAGCAGCGCAGCTATAAGTATTATGAAGATTTTAATTTTTTTTCTACTAAAACCGAATTTAATCAAAAAAATCCACCAATCAATCGGGGGTTAAAAAATATTTCCAACCCCGAAATTTTTCAAAACTATACGAAACTATTCTACCATGTAACAGCAATAAGTCAGTATTGCATAGGTAAAAAGACGGAGAGAAAGTTCTTCTCACCGTCTGGACTAAATTTCATAAAAGTTTATTCCGGTTGGCACTCTTCAGAATATAGACAGCAGGTATCTTTTCCCTTTCGTTTTGCCTGATAGAGCGCTTTGTCAGCTTTATCATAAAGCTCCTCGAATGTAATATTGTTTGTGGCTGCCATTGCTACACCAACAGAGCAAGTTATTTTTTTGCAATTATTTCCTTTGTTTTCCCAGTTTTTGAACACATTACAGAGATTTAGGCCTTTTCGCAGAGCTAACTCTTCATTTGTAATATCGGTCATAAAAACCGCCATCTCATCCCCTCCAATTCTTCCAATAATGTCGTTGGATCGGAAAATGGCTCGGAGTGTTTCTGCCGCGAAACGTATTACTTCGTCACCGCGCAAATGACCCATAGTGTTGTTTGTTTTTCTGAAATTATCAATATCCATTATCAAAAAAACACCAGGAACGTAAGATTTTTTATCTGTATTAAGCGCGGCGGTTACTAATTCTTCAAAAGCAACTCTATCTAAAAGTCCTGTGAGTGGATCATGAGATGCTTTTTTTCTCATAAGCAGCTCTTCGGTTTTCTTTTTGTGAATGTCTCTTATATAAACAAAAGCATGTTGGTGTTTTGTGATAGGATTTATTGTGTAGTCAACTGAAACACTTCTCCATTTATATCCTACATATTGACCGTCCTTTGAGCGCATTCTAACTTCAAAATAAAGAGCTTCTTTATCAGTTGCGAGTACTTCGTTAGGTGTTGTGGTAGTCCTTCTCAGCGGAATAAGTTTTCGGTCTGTAGGGTAAAAAACAGGCACGAAATAATCACTGATAATTTCTGAAAGAGTTGTTTCAAACGGAAGGCCTAGATACGCAAGAAAGTCTTTTGTTATAATTTCATCGGTTGTCAAGTTACACTCAAAGAAAGCGATTGCATTTTTCGTAAGATAATTTTTATACTTTGATTCGCTCTCTTTTAGCCTACGTAATTCTTTCTCATGAGTTATATCGATAACTATACCAGTCATCGTCTTGTGGTCGCTGTTATTATCACAGAACGACGTAAATGTGACCTCAATCCAACGAATTTCTCCGTCTTCACTTTTTCGGCTACAGGTTGCTCTGACTTTGGATTCTCCGTTTTCTAGTTTCTTAATCATTTGTTTTATAGCTTCCAGAGATTCTTGAGAAAAACGATCTTTCAAATTAAGAAGGTCCTTTTTGTTTATAACAGTAGTTACGTTTGTTGAAGTCCCAGATCTAGCGACGAGAGAAAAATCGCCGGTTGTGATGTTATAATCCCACATTTCAATGATGTTGTAGTCCATGAGTAGCATCATTTTCTCGTGTAACGTTTCGAGTTCTCTGTTAGAGTTTGCTAGTTCTAATCTGATTTTTTCAAGTTCACTCTGATCGTTTATATCTTTAACACAGGAAACAAATATTCGTCTATCGA
>JAAYFQ010000020.1 GCA_012728165.1 Synergistaceae bacterium
CCAAGCGATGATAGCGTTTTATAGACCTTGTCCATTTTTTCAGCATTTTCGCTTTGTGCTTTCGTCGCATCTTTATTAAAGGTTGTAACTCCTATGTTGACATAGGCGATTGTTGGAGAGACGGTTACGCTTGATGATCCCTGAACAGTAATGTTGTTTCTCTGCCTTCCTTCCTCAGCAGAGAGAGCCGGATTCGCCCCGATTGCGATGACCGCAAACAAAGCAAAAACCATCAGAACCAATTTAAATGGAGCAAAACTTATTTTCATAATATTATCTCCTTTCACGTCTGAAGAAATTGCTGTCTTCTTCCACACAACAAGTATGTAGCCGCTTTACGCAATGCGCCTCAGCCGTCCCAAAAACTTTGCTGAGCTGTGGCTTAGCAGTTGCTGAGCAATGGCTAAGCAGTTGTAATATCTTAAAATTCGTCATTCATAAACTCAATATTAAGTTCCGCTCTCAATTTTTCTACTTCTTAGAACGACAGTTTCTGAGCCCCAGCTCTTGATTTTACAATGGCTCAGCCATGCTTAGCGATAGCTCAGCCATCATTTCCTCCTCTGGCAGCTTCACGCGGCACACCATCGCCGCAGCTTCCTAAGTCGCAGATTTCTCGACCTTTATAACCTTCATCTTGCCGTCTATGAGCTTTTTGGTGGTCTTGATCTCGTAGGTTCTCAATTTCCCGTTTGCGTCTTTGAGTTCTTTGTATTCGGTGACAACTTCTTCTATAAGCAAGGGCTTACCGCCTGTGTATTTGTAGACTTCTTTGCTGTAGGTGCTTGCGTTATCCCTGCTTTCGGATGTTATAGTTTTTTTCTTGCTGTCGAACACGGGCGAGGTGATGTCGTCGAGGAACTCAGCGTGGATGAATTTTCCGGATTTTTTGTCCCAGAGAAAGCAAATATAAGGAATGTTCGGCCCCGGAGGAAGCATCGCTATGATCCTGAAGTCCTTTATGCCGTCAAAGTCCATGTCCTCGATGATAATGTCGCTTCCTGTGCCGGGATCGGGACAGGTCGTAGTGTCATCCCCAAAGGAATTCACGTCAGCAATGTTTATTGTTTGAAGAAGTTTATTTTTTCCTTCATAGATTTTTATACTGCTGTATCCGCCCGGCTCTGTGTCGGAGGATTTTAAACCGTTAAACTGCATGGTCAGGATGCGACCCTCTGAGACGTCGATCTTTTTTGAGACAACGAACGTTTTTGCAGCAGCATCAGACTTAGTGGCTGCTATAAGTACGATTATGAGGATAAATGCTTTTAATAGGGCCTTTCCACCTTTTGACATTGGAATTCCTCCTGTGATAATAATTTGTCTTTCTTACTGCGTTATAAGCATAAAACTCCTGATCTCGGCTATGATCACACTTCTTCTCCCAACAGTCCGCTGCATATGTCTATTTTTACCGCTAAAGCCAGTTCTTCGAGCTGCGGCGGTGATTTAAAATCGAGTCCGGTTAGCGATGCTATCTTTTCCAATCTGTAGCGAATCGTATTTTCATGCTGTGAAACCATTTCTGCTGTAACGTGCATATTACAGCCTGATAGTATATATTCGGTAAGTGTTTCAAACAAATTTGTATTGTTCACCACATCGTATTCTTTGATCGGTTCCAATACTTTTCTCTTAAAATCCTGCATTTCTATGCTCTTTGCAAATGGAAAAATTATCTCGTATGAACCGAGCTCTCCATAGCGCAGGAAAGGTTTCCGAAAATTCTGGTTCAACAGAGCCGCAGAGAGGCTCTCCCGTATACAGCTTGCAAATTCAACAAGGCTGAAGTGAGGTCTGCTGACACCTATCGAATAGTTAGAAGCTTCCGGGAAAATCTCTTTGACCGCACGGGTCACAAGTGCCTCGTTAAATTCAACAGAGGTGTCGTCGCTGGAATAGAACAAAAAGGCGCCCTGCTTGTAGAGACACATTGTACTTGCAGGTGTGAAGAAAGAGCTCTTACTGTATCTTTCAAAGCATTCAAGAAAATCTATCTCATTAAAATAGTCTCGGCTCTTAAAATACAGTGCAAGGTATCTTTCCTCAAATGACGGATTGATGAATTTTGCATGGTTTTTAATCTCGCATGTCGCAAGCTCTTGTGACAGCAGGATGTTTATCTCGTTCTGCTTAAAATTCAAATCTGCCATTCGTTCAACATATCTGTTGACATCGTATATTATTTTTTCAAAATAAATTTCCATAGAATTAATCAATATTATCGGGAAATTTTTGGAATCAGCATATCTCAGTGCAGATTCTGGAATAGGGAGATGGAAGACATTCCTAATAGCTAGGCAGCTTGCATTTTGTTTAAGAAGGTGTTTTATGCCTTCAACTATCATAGATGGATCGTTTTTTGCACAAAGAAAAGTTGTCAGTACAAGTTGATCCTGAAAAAGGCTTGTGTGAAAATATTTGCTTTTCAAAGAGCTATCAAGTTCATAATCAAGTATCCCAACGTCCTTCACTATGCGAGATAGCCCTCCGCTACCCGCAATTAAAGAGACATTCGGTCCATATGTGTTTAAAAAATCAGAGACCAAGTAATACATGAATACCACCTACGTGTTGTAATTTTTTATAACAATCATAATAAAATTCAGAAAAAATTACAGTTCAATGTAGAGACAACATGTTTCTCAAAATAGTGCTTTTTATAGTTATCAAGAGGGTATTTGTTACTCTATTCTATCGCATTTCATGAGAAATGGTGGGATTAGTCTTATATAAAAATACAAAAATTTGTATAAAATATTATGTAATATTATAGAGTATGATGTTTGATTTGTAATTCTCATGACGGTAAGATTATTGTAAGAAACAAAAACACGCGCGCACGTGTCGAAAAACGCCGAGAAATAACTTTGGCAAAAGGAGGATAAGACCTTGAAATATGTAAGAATGTCCATAGAAAAAGAATCTCCTGAGCAGTTAGGTTATGAAAAAATAAAAAATAACCTCACTGAAACTTCTGTAAGAGATCGGAATATCAAAGATCTTGGACTTGTACTTGACGACATACTCCTTCCTTACGGAGACCATCTTGGAGACCCCCGTCTTAGGGAA
>JAAYFQ010000152.1 GCA_012728165.1 Synergistaceae bacterium
AGTCCTCACGCGTTACTCACCCGTCCGCCACTAAAGTATACAAAAAGCAAGCTTAATATATACTTCCGTTCGACTTGCATGTGTTAAGCACGCCGCCAGCGTTCGTCCTGAGCCAGGATCAAACTCTCCGTTTGATTCTGGATCTCATTCGCTAGCTTTAAATAGTTTCCTTACGTACTGTATTCTATTGGCAAGGTGCATTGCGTTGTTAACAAATTAATAAGTCTAATTTCCAACAACGACAGGTGGTAATATACTATGCATTACGTAAAAAAGCAAGTATTTTTTATATTTATTTAATTTTTTTATGAAACTATCTACGCACTACTCGGCGTGATATAATTTGTTTATTACACGAGACAAAAAAGTACATTTTTGAAGATTCAAACGCGGTAGTAATTTCAGGAGGGAATCATAATGCAATTTAAAAATAAAGGTAGAGATTTTTCAACAAAAAAATCTAATACAAAAAAATCTTTTGTGCAGACTCTAACTTCAAATATCTTTCTTTTTCTTATTGTTGCTTTTGCAGTTTTAGCAATAGTTTTAACTCTGTTTATCAAGAACATAGCCTCTGATTTGCCAACATCACAAGAAATACTTGCACATGAACCAAATCTCGCTACCGTTTTATACGATAGAAACGGTCAAATTATTACACACTTATTTCAAGAAAATCGTAGATGGGTAAAACTTGATGATGTCTCCATTTGGATGGTAAAAGCTATCCTTGCTGCTGAAGATGATAAGTTTTATGAGCATTCAGGAATAAGACCAACAGCGATATTTCGCGCAGCATTAGTTGACTTTTTTTTCAGAGGAGCTCTTCAGGGCGGAAGCACTATTACACAACAACTTACACGCAATCTTTTCTTAAGCAAAGAAAAAACCATAGTAAGAAAAGCAAAAGAAGCTGTTCTAGCTATACGTCTTGAGAAGATATATTCAAAAGATCAGATATTAGAAATGTATTTAAATACTATATATATGGGACACGGTGCCTATGGAATAGACGCGGCTGCTCAAATATATTTCCAGAAAAAGCCGAAAGATCTAGATCTTACAGAATCGGCTATTTTAGCTGGTCTTGTTGCTGCTCCTGAAAAATATTCCCCTTTTAAAAGCGCCAGTAATTCTCTGGTACGTCGTAAGTACGTTTTGAAACGTATGCTTGACCTTGATTGGGCCTCAAAAGCCGACTATGACAAGAGCATTAAAGAAACTCCTTCATTTCTAAAACGAGATCGATTAAAACAATCTTTAACTCTTAAGGATGCTCCTCATTTTGTTTCGCATATCTTATTTAAACAATTGCTCCCTAACTATGGAACAGATATGGTCTACAGAGGTGGTATGCAAATACATACAACTATTGATTACAACCTGCAAAAAAAAGCTGAAGAACTTATTTCTGCAATGCCACATGAAGGTGCCCTTGTGGCACTTGATCCAAACACAGGAGAGATTTTGGCTCTTGTTGGAGGAAGAAATTTTGATGAAAGTAAGTTTAATAGAGCAACACAAGCCTATAGGCAGCCTGGCTCAGCGTTTAAACCTATTATATATGCTACAGCTCTTGAAAACGGTTACCGTGCCATTGAACATCTCCTTGATGCACCACTCGTCTTCCCCAATGGATGGGAACCAGGTAACTATTCTTTAAAATATAGTGGCGAAGTGACAATTATGGACGCTGTAGCAAGATCTTTAAATACTGCTGCCGTAAGAATTGCACAAATTAACGGAATTAGCAAAATTATTAATTTTTCAAGACGAATAGGTATAACGACACCATATTTACCTGAAGACTTGTCGATATCATTGGGATCGGCCAGTGTTACGCCACTTGAAATGGCAGTAGCTTATTCAACTTTTGCAAATAATGGTTCTCGGGTCGAGCCCTATGGTATAAAAGAAATAAAATCAAATAAGGGCGAGTCTGTTGAACAGAATGGGCCTAAACTTACAAATGCTATCTCCGTAACAACTGCTGTTACGACACGCTCACTTCTAGAACAAGTAACAACTTGGGGAACAGGTGCAAACGCAAATATCCCTGGTTACGAAACTTTTGGTAAAACTGGAACAACAAATGATTGGACAGATGCTTGGTTTATTGGAGGAGTTCCTGGTTTAGTAGTTGTTGTTTACGTTGGTAACGACAACCATAAGCCCCTTGGTGGAAAAAAAACAGGTTCTATTGCAGCATTGCCTGTATGGAAATCATTCGTATCATACGCAGTAAAGGAATTAAAACTGCCAACGACATTTACATTGCCTCCAGATGCTGGAGTCGAATCAGTTCGCGTTTGTAAAAAGACTGGC
>JAAYFQ010000021.1 GCA_012728165.1 Synergistaceae bacterium
ATCTGAAAAAGTCCACCATCTCCTGCCCAATCGTTTGGAATTTTTTCTATTGTTTCACCAAGTGTAGTTTCAAGATAGATATCTTTATTTTGACCATGAATATCAATTGGATATTCGCCGAGAGCTACGCTGTCCGAAACGTTTTTTAATGTTCTTCCGAGTTTTTTATTTCTCATGACATCATCGACAGTCATAGTTTTAAGACCGACAAGACGTCTACTTTCACGGACATATGGAAACGGAGGAAAGTGCGAAAGTATTGGCGCATATCGTTCCGGCAAGTCATTCCAATTTTTCCAATCGTTGCTGAACCAACCTCCGTAATTCTGACTGTTATCAACGGACCAGTCTGACATGCCAAGTTCAGTCTGCATGTAGTATAAGAACGCAAGTGTTTTTGCCATGGCTTGTCTAGATGCTTGAATACGATAATTTGAGCTTTCTAGAAACTCAACAGACATTCCGGGAAGCCCGCTGTCGTCTCCAGGATAGTCGTTTGCCCAGTTGATTGTAGTTTTAGTGATATTCGACCAAGTTTCAGCGACACCACCATCAATATGTTCTTTGTTTGAAGTATCAGGGATTGCTCTGTAGGCGTTGTGTACGTCAATATTAAATGGATACTTCCCTGGCCAGGAGCTACCTTCTTTGCGTATCGTCATTCTGAATTTGGGAAGGTATTCTTCATAACGCGGAGGTTTTTCTTTAACTATAAGTTCGGGAGGAATACCTTCTTTATAACGTTTTACAATGGCCGGATAAGTTATGTTTTGAATTATGCTGTTTTTATCTATTTCAGGAGATATAGAATTTCCAGCACGATATCGAGCTCCCGTCAGCGGAATAAAATCACCGCACTCAGTCGCGTCAATAAATATTTTCGCGGAGAAGGGAACATTTTTCCCTTCCACAGAAAAAATAGTAGAAACGATCGTATTTTCAGAAATCTTTACGGATATAGGTACCGTTTTAAGAATAATGTTTTCGACACCTGCATCGGTTAACATTTCACGCAGAACTTCCTGTCCAACACGTGGTTCGAAGGATATCGTATCACTGCCCCAGTAGCAGATATTAACGTTTGTGTTTCGTGTGGAATAATAATCCTTAATTTTCGTGATAAATTCAAGATATATACCAGTACGCGTCATTGTCTTATCGTCCATAGAGCTGACTGCAGCACCGGTCATTTGTCCACCGATATAGTCTGATTGTTCTATTAGAGCGACGGACATTCCCATTCTTGCTGCCTGAATAGCAGCAGCACATCCTCCGGAGCCTGCCCCCACGATAACCACGTCATAATTTTGTGTTTCTTTTGCGAAAGCTTGAACTGTCACCGAAAAAATTGTTATATAAATTATAAAAAAGAAAAAGAATGTTTTTCTCAAAAAATAACCTCCGTCAAAATGAAAAATTTATGCTGTAACATTATATATTATTTTGTTTCTTATATAATATTAAAACAACGGGACTTAAACCTCGTACCAAAGAAATAGTCTTGTTAAGCTTTTTTATGTGCGAAGTTTGAGCCCCAAATGTTATTTTAGAATAAAAATATTATTTTGTGTACCATGGGAATTTTTCTGCCATGCCAGGTCTGCGTGGAATGCCTTTAGGAGTTTGTGAAATCTTTGTCCATATTAAAAAGTACCTTTTTATTTCGCCCAAATTATAAGATTGCAAGCGAGGAGAAGAAAAGCCCAGAGTACGCCATCTGTTGCCTACCTCTTCAATCTCTTCTGTTACACGAGGACCTTTAAAAGCAATAGCTTTGCCTTTTATGCGGACAAAAGGTGCCAGGTATTCTGCCAGAATTCCCGAAGCAGAGACAGCTCTTGCTGTTGCTAAGTGAAACTTCTCTCTATGTGATTTTGCATATTCTTCAGAGCGTGAACATACAACAGTGACATTTTTTAGCCCAAGAGCAAATACCATCTTTTCTACCAATGCGCACTTTCTAGTAATACTATCAAGAAGTGTGATATTAAGATTTGAATTACATATCGCCCAGACTATTCCTGGCAGACCGCCTCCGGTTCCTACATCAATAACTTTTCCCTCTTCTGGTAAAAGTGGCATAGCAAAAGCACAGTCCATTACGTGGTTTTCCCATAAGATATTTTCATCTGAAGGTCCTGTAAGACGCGCTATTTCATTTGCCGAAGAGAGCAACGTTACATAATGGCGAAGTTTTTCTTCGTTTTTAGAGACCAAATTTGTAACAATTTCTGATAAATTCTCATTTTTCATGCGAAAACACTCCAAACTGCTGTGATAATAAACATTAGACAAGTGTATAATAGCTTATGTATGTAAATGATGGGAGGTCGAAGCATGCAATCCTTCGAAAAAGGTACTAAGAGCAAAAAGGGAATCATTAGTATCATTGATCTTCACGGAACATGGAGAGAAATGGGACGTCAATATGGAGCCCTTATGTCTGATGAATTGAAACATTTCTATAACCGCGGAATTATTGCCAGGCTTGTAAAAGATGGAGATTTGAATATCGATGAGTTGAAAGATAGATCGCAAAAATTTTTTGCTAACTTTCCATTTCGTCTTAAAGAAGTTATGCGAGGAATGTCAGAGACTTCGGGACTTAATTTAGAGCAGGTCCAACTCGTAAACGCTATAGAAGTCATAGCAGCAACAAATTTTAATAGTCCTCTATGTACAGGAATAGCAGCATGGGGAGAATATGTATCCGAAACTCTTATATATGGACGAAATTATGACTATTTGTCTTGGTTTAAAGAATTTAATAAAAACATTGTAATAGCTGTTTACCATCCTGCAGACGGTTCTCTTGCAGTCTCAACTATGGGGTATGCAGGAGAAATATATCTTGTAAATGGTATGAATGAAAAAGGAATATTTATGGAGTTAAATAGTGGAATGCCTTCTGGAGGAGCACTGTGGTATGACAGCAGAGTCCCCTCAATGGCAAAGCTTTTTGAATTTATGCTTGATGGATCCACACTTGATGAAATAGATAGCTTTTTTCAGACAACTAAATCTAACTTCGCTTATATTGTGGGAGTAGCAGATGGTCAAATTGCTCGTTGTTATGAATGGCCGGTTTTTGAAGTAAAACGCAGAGAGTCACATTCACGCGAAGGTCTGACAGTTCTCACGAATCACTTCACAGAGTTTTCATGGGGTCTTCCTCGTCCGAATGACGAAACTAACTGGAAAACAAGGTCAAGACGTCAAAATTTGCTTTCTCTTGCAAAACATCTTAAAGGAACAATAAATTCAGAAAACATGAGAAAAATAATGGACACGCGCATAGAAGATTTGGGTGCAACAACAGATATGACTGTGTACCAAATCGTTGCGATTCCAGAAGAGTACAAAATATGGTTCAAAATCCCTGATTTTCAGGATTGGACTGAAATAGATATGCGAGCACTGCTGAAGCCACGAGAGCAGTAGGCATACTTAAAAACAATAATAAAGAGAGCCACACTAAGGTTGTTATTTATATCTTGGCAATGCTCTCTTTTATTATGTAGTTTGAGTTAGTGCGGAGAATACAGAAGAATCTATTTACAGTAAGGATAGAATGATTTTATAGAAAATAGCGCTGTTAAAAATTCATTATTTTTAAATTTCGACTAATTTTCATTTGCATTCCGGTTTTACTTCGCATCTCGTTCAAGTCTACGCCATCGGCTATTTCTTCCAAGACCATTTTGCCCTTTATGTTTCTTATCAGGCAGTATTCAGTTACGATAACATCTACGACACCGTATCCTGTTAAGGGCATTGTACATTTCTGAAGAAGCTTTGAACAGCCATTTTTATCAAAATGCCGAGTTGCTATGTAGACCTTTTTCGCCCCTGCAACTATATCCATTGCTCCACCCATGCCAGGAGTACAGACGTTTGGTATGGTCCAGTTTGCCAGACTGCCATCTGCATCCACCTGAAGAGCACCAAGAACGGTTGCATCAATATGTCCGCCTCGCAATATACCAAAACTTGCATCAGAGGCCACGAAAGAGCCACCAGGCAGGACAGAAATTGGTGAACCTCCTGCGTCGATAATTCTTAGGTCGTCAGGATCTTTTGCCGGACCTGCGTGAATAGTTCCGTTTTCTGTCTGTAGATATATGTTTATCCCTTTGGGCAGAAAATTAGGGACTAGTTGTGGTATTCCTATTCCCAAATTTACAAGAGCTCCGTCTTCAAGATCAGCTGCTATTCTTTGAGCTATCCTTTTACGAGCTTTTTTTTCGCTAAGTTCTAACAGCATAAATATTTTCCCCCTTTACTACTAGTGCATCTATAAAGATTCCAGGAGTAACTACATTGTTAGGGTCTATCTCTCCGATTGGGACTATCTCATCAACTTCAGCTATGACTATTTCTGCTGCTGTCGCCATAACAGGATTAAAATTTCTACCTGTTCCATAATAGATTAGGTTGCCTGCTTCGTCAGCCTTATGTGCTTTGATAAAAGCAATGTCGGCTTTCAAAGGAAGTTCAAGAATAAAAGTTTTCCCGTTGATTTGAATAGTCTTCTTAGTTTTCTCATATGCAGTATTTACACCGGTAGGGGTAAGAAAGCCACCTAGCCCGGCGCCCCAGCTCTTATTCGTTCAACTAGAGTGCCCATTGGATTGAGTTCAATGTCAATCTCGCCTTTAGAGAACATTTTAAGTGCAGTAGTGTTGAGTCCCATGTGCGATATAATCATTGAACTAACTTGTTTGTTGACAATGAGCGTTGCGACACCAACTGGTTCTAGAACCTTCGAGTTGTAATGGCTAGCATCAACGCAAATTATTCGAATATTTTTTGTACCTTGACTATGCAGCGCATCGATGAGAGTGTAAGGCACGCCGCCGTAATTGAATCCACCTAACATTAATGTTGTGCCTTCTTTTACTTTTTCCGCAGCTTTTTCTGCGGTTATAATGGGTTTAATAAAAGGCTTGGTCATTTTATGAGCTGCACTCCTTTTCTAACGTTCAAAGTTGGAGAGAGTTTCAAGGTAATTTCGAATTCTGTCAAGTTTTTATGATTGAATTATGAAGTTTAAACTTTCTTTGATTTGAAATTTTGTTAGTTATCTCAAAGCTTTATGAAAAATATGAAAGTGTTTTTGTATATTTTCGCTTTAATGCAGTGTTAAAAAGAGAATATCTCAGAAATTTTAATCAAATAAAAACTTAATAATTTAGTTGTTTTGTAAATAAAGTAATAATCTTATTATAAAAAACACTTATTGAGGGTTTATGTAGCACGTCTCATAAATATTTATGAGAGTGAGAGGACAACAGCGCTGCCAAGTTGTTTGCTCGATATGGTAGAATCTCATTAATGTTTTATAAATACTCGTATTACACGTTGTTATCTATACTTAAGTTAACCAAAAGAGCCTAACAGAATTAGCAGAATTAGTTTAAGAAAAATCAAGAATCATTCGAATAAAAAAAGGAGAGGAATATATAAATGCGAAATAAAGATTTTCTAAAAGACACTTATAAAGCTAACAATATTGTGTTCCCCTCCAATGCGCCATGTCCTTCGAGAGGATTGTCGACATTCAAGATAAGATTGGCAAAATAGATGTTCTATAAATGGCAGAATGAGGCAATAATTGCAATTGGTGAAAATAGTGCTATTCTTTCCGCCCCAACTGGGAGCGGAAAAACATGGGTAGCGTATGTTTGGGCTGGACTCATGAATTTGAATTCTGAACCTATCATGCCTTCAAGGCGCGTAATATTTACAGCACCTATAAAAGCACTTTCTAATGAAAGGTATCTTGAGCTTAAGTCTATGGGATTCGATGTAGGAATAGAGACTGGTGATTTCAAAAAGAATGCCCAGGCGTCTGTTCTGTGTTGCACACAGGAAATATACACACTCAAGTATGCTGATATTCCAGACCAAAAAGTTATAATAGATGAGTTTCATTTTATATTCAATGACCCAGAACGAGCTAGGTCGTACATTGACGGGCTGCGTTCCACGTCGTTTCGTAGCGATGTACTTGTTATGTCTGCAACATTCGGAAATCCAGAAAGAGTAAAAAAATATCTTGAAAAGATGGGAATGCGCGAATTTGTCCTTTATAAGACTGACTCACGTGTTACAGATCTTGTCTTTAAAAAATCAGGGTTGCGTTTTAAAGAAATACATGATGCCCTTGTTTTTGTTTTTTCAAAAAAAGGTGGAGAGTGGTTGGCTTCACAGATATCAAGAACACGCAAAAAAATAAATAGAGAACATACTGAACGTCTCCGTGAGATGGCTGATATTCTTGAGGTTAAAACCATACATGAAACAATGCTTCGCGGTGTTGGATTATATTTTGGCTCACTCTTACCCAAGGAAAAACTACTCGTAGAAATGGCATTCAGAGAGCGAATACTAGATGTTGTTGTTGGGTCTGATGCCCTTTCGCTAGGAGTGAATCTTCCTGCAGAGACGGTTGTTTTTGGACAAATGGCGAAGTTTATCGATGGACCATTGACTAAAAATGAATTTATGCAAATGGCAGGACGTGCAGGACGTAAAGGATATTTTAATCCGGGTTATGTTACATATGTTCCGCGTAGCAAAGCAGAAAATTATGACTATGATACGGGGCGTCTATATCTCGAAACGCTAGATAAACCATGTGAAGAAGCACGAATTTGCTTGTTGCCATCTGTCGGCAGACTATTAAAAAAAGAAGTTACTATTGAAGTAGAAGCTAAAATGATTTCTGAGTGTTCTTTGCCACCTTTTCGCTATAAAAATGCGGTGAAGCAAGTTGATAAGGTTTTGAAACATGTGAGTTTGACTTTGCACCAGATAAAAGATCAAAGACAACGCAAAAAAGTTCGTAGGATTGTTGCAGATATATGGAGCGATGAAATGGAAGTTGAACAAAATATAGAAATTGCGTGTATGTTTGCCGATTTCGTAACACCTGACGCTATGATGGTCGCAGATGTATTGCGTCGTACTGAACGGAATTATTTACAGGCATTATTAAAAGTCAAGCGTTTCGCTAACCGTTTACCTAAAGAGTATAGATTTCACGGAATGGAACAAATTGATATAACTGTAAATAAAATAGATGCATCTGTGTTTGGCTTTGAAGAAAAAATACAAAGGATAAAAATAACGGAAGATATCGAGAACGTTAAATAGAAATGTTAAAGGAGGAGTTTTATGGAACTATCTTCATACATAGATTATACGAATCTTAACCCTGATGTTCATTTGGAAGAAATTAGAAAGCTCTGTTCAGAAGCTATTAAGCATAAATTAGCATCTGTATGTGTTAATTCTTCGTTTGCGGCGGAAGCTGCAAACTTTTTAAAAGACACAGATGTTAAGGTTTGTTGTGTTGTGGGTTTTCCGTTGGGAGCATGTACAACAGAAACGAAAGTATTCGAAGCGAAAAACGCAGCTAAAAGCGGAGCATCAGAAATTGATATGGTTATAAACATCTCATGGTTAAAGGATGGGTTTTTTGATAAAGTGCAGAATGATATAAAGTCTGTTGTTGTAGCTGTTCGCGAATGTATTGTGAAGGTTATTATAGAAACGTGTTTGTTGGATGATGATGAGAAAGTAAAGGCGTGCGAAATTGCCAAAGAAGCCGGAGCACATTTCGTGAAGACATCAACTGGTTTTTCCAAAGCCGGTGCTACTGTTAAAGATGTAGCTTTAATGAGGGCTACAGTTGGCAATTCAATGGGAGTTAAAGCGGCAGGTGGGATAAGAGATTATGACACAGCAGTTGCGATGATCAGAGCAGGGGCAGATAGACTAGGAACCTCTCAGTTAATATTGAATCAAAAATAAAATTAAGTTTATTTTAAAATTATTAATAAACAGATACTTGACAAAAGTAAAGAATTGCGTGAATATTGTAAAAATTAAAATGTATACCCTGAGAGAAAGTGTGTTCTCAGTTTTTAATAGGAGGAAAAATGTTGAGTGAATTAAATACAGGCGTTATAGACCTAAAAATAGATACTGGACAACTTGATTTAGATGATATTATGAGAAAATATGATACAGAGTCTAGATTTAGAACACTTCACAGTTGGCAAGCTAAACTTGTTTTAATTATAGCTATTGCTATGTCATGTTTTCATTTTTATACCTCAGGATTTGGGCTTTTTCTGTTGCAAAAACAGGGAGCTGTTCATATAGCCTTTACAATGGCTCTAGTTTTTCTTCTTTATCCTGCCTCTTCTAAGCAATCTAAAGTAGAGGGAATTCCTTGGTATGACTTTATATGTGCTATCGTAAGCGTAGCTTCAGCAATGTATATAGTTGTTTATTTTAACGTGCTTACAACGAGGTCCGGTCTTCCAAACAGTTGGGATTTGCTCTTTGGTTTTCTTTTTATTGTTTCTTTACTGGAGGCTACAAGGCGCATATCAAATCCAGTACTCCCTGGACTTGCTGTTTTGGCGCTTCTATATTGCTATTTTGGACGATATATGCCCGACATGATTGCTCATAGAGGGTTTTCAATTGAGCGCATAATCAACCATATGTATTTAGGTACAGAGGGCATTTTTGGTACACCTCTTCAGGTTTCTTCAACATTTGTCTTCATGTTTATTTTGTTTGGTTCGGTGCTTGAAAGAACAGGACTTGGCAGATTTATAATAGATTTGTCTCTTGCTCTTGCAGGCTGGTCAACCGGTGGGCCTGCTAAAGTTGCGGTTGTAAGCTCTGGACTTATGGGCATGGTTTCAGGATCATCTGTTGCAAATGTATGTACAACAGGAATGTTTACAATACCTCTTATGAAAAGTGTTGGCTACGAATCTCATTTCGCTGGAGCAGTTGAAGCTGTTGCGTCAACAGGGGGACAGATAATGCCCCCTGTGATGGGAGCAGCAGCGTTTATTATGGCACAAATGCTAGGAGTTCCATACATGCACGTAGTTGTTGCAGCCATAGTTCCTGCTGTATTGTATTACTTTGCAGTCATGGTGCAAGTACACTTTGAAGCTTCACGTCTTGGACTTAAAGGAATCCCTTTTTCACAACTGCCACCTCTTTGGGCATTGATTAAATCGAGAGGGTTTCTTCTTATACCTCTTATTGCAATCGTCTATTTTCTTCTTGCAGGTTATACGCCGTTAAAATCAGCTTTTAATGGAATTCTGATTAGCTTTGCCCTTTCATGGTTCAACAAAGAAACACGATTAACACCATCACGTATTATAGGAGCTTTTGAAAGTGGTGCTCGTGCTGCAATCGGAGTGGCGTGTGCTTGTGCTACAGTTGGTATGATTGTCGGTATGGGAACACTTACAGGGCTTGCTCTTCGTATTGCGAACGCAATCGTAACAATGTCAGGTGGACATAAAATTCTTACACTCTTCTATACTATGATTGCAAGTCTTTTACTTGGCATGGGACTTCCCACAACAGCTAATTTTATAGTTACAAGCACAATGGCGGCACCGGCTCTTCTATTACTTGGAGTTCCACCTATGGCAGCATATATGTTTGTCTTTTACTTTGGCATTGCAGCGGATTTGACCCCTCCTGTAGCTTTGGCAGCCTATGCTGGAGCTGGAATAGCAGGATCCGATCCAATGAAAACTGGAGTTACAGCTTTTAAACTTGCTTTGGCTGGATTTATAGTTCCTTATGTTTATGTTTATAATCCTATACTGCTTTTTATAAATGTTGACAACACGTTGCATCTCGCACAGGCAGTTAGTACGGCACTTATGGGAGTATTCCTACTTGCAATGTCAACAATAGGTTACTTCAAAGCCCCCGTTCCATGGTCTCTCCGTATACTTGCCTTTGGTGGAGCATTGGGAATGCTAACTCCAGGAACTAAAACTGACCTTATCGGCCTTGGTATACTCGTGACAATTTATCTTCTTCAGACTTTAAAAGCGAGGAAAATTAAAGCGAATAGGATTTCAATGAAAACTAATGAGGTCAAATAATAAATGCGCTAAAGACTGTAGCATTTTTATCAGTCTGTTCTTAAGATAAACATAGCGACTATACAAATAGTAAAATGTATAATAATTTTCACAGAAAAAAGAGGAGGAATTGAAATGAAAAAATCAAATTTGTATGTAGGTATCTTTATTGTATTAGCACTTTTATCGATTGTAGGATATAAATTTTACACTGGGGATTTAAAATGTAGATTTTGTGACAAAACATCAACTCCCGCAGTAGCTCCAGTAGGAGAAAGTTATATGTCAATTGCAACAGGCGGAACAGCTGGTACTTATTATGCCGTAGGTGGAGCTCTTGCTGCTGCAGTCACCAAAGAAGGAAAAATCAAGTGCACAGCAGAGACAGGAAACGCATCTGTTGCCAATACAAACCTTATTGCAACAAAGGGTATTGAGATTGCATTTGTACAAAACGATATTACTTATTGGGCAGTCAAGGGACAGCATATGTTTGCAGAAGGTGGACCTCTTAAGAATGTTCGCGCTGTAGCGTCACTATATCCGGAGCACTTGCAGATGGTTATCACAAAAGAATCAGGCATTAAAGAGTTTACGGACCTTGTAGGCAAAAGAGTTGGAGTAGGCGCACCTGGATCAGGAACCGAAGGAGACGTTCAAGCTCTATTTGATGTTGCTAAGCTTGATAAGAGCTACAAAGATCTTAAAAAAGCAGATTTCCTTGATTTTGCGGGCGTAACTGACCGTTTCAAGGATGAGCAGATTGATGCGGGATTTGTCGTTGCAGGCTATCCAACAACAGCAATCATGGATCTTACAACAACAAAAAAGAACGTCACACTCTTTAGTTTCGACGACGCGTTCCTCAAGAAACTAAACGAACAGTATCCCTTCTTTGTTGCCAGTACAATTCCTGCCAACACATACGAAGGAATTACTAACGACGTAAAGACACCTGCTGTCATGGCTATCCTAATCACACATGCTGATGTTTCTGATGATGATATCTATAATTTTCTAACTGCAATGTACAAAAACCTTGATGACGTCGGAGCTGCACATGCAAAGGGTAAAGAGATAACACTTGAAGGTGCTCTTGATGGTCTTACCGCTCCCTTACATCCAGGCGCAATTAAATTCTACAAAGAAAAAGGCTTATTGAAGTAAGTCTGTTTTTATAAATAAGCTAAAATGACTCCTCTTAAGAGGGGTCATTTTTTTATACATATATAAAGTTTATTTAATGGCTTAGTTAAGTAATCGTGGAATGTTTTCAAATATCCGCAAAGGCTAAAAAATACGAACAGCTTTGGTGCATGTAGCAGAAGTAATTCTATAACAAGTTTAAAGACAAAAACTGCCATGTACTTTTAAAACCTCGTAATAATGAAGTGATACAAAATATAATCCTTGTCAGTCTATTATCAAAAAAAATTAAAAATGCTGCATTTGTTTATATAATCTCATTATGTTTATCGTATATTCTAAAACATGTATTATCTGTGACTGTAATTATTTATATGTTATATAATATGATTACTTTGAATTTGTGTTGGAGGTGTTTTTATATATGATTTTTATTCTTACACTATTTTCTGGATTAACTCTAATTCTTTTTGTGCTTTCGATATCATTGTTTTTTATGATATTGGAAGAAAGGAATTTTTTTAAAAACAACAGGAAAAAAGAAGATTCGAAGACGTCGAATTGTTCATTTACTTATCATTTGATGTACGAAGGTCATCTTCCACGGTCTTTATTTATTGCATGCATAAGCCAGCTTATAGTTAGCTTATTTATACCAATGGGAACATTGCCACAGTTTATTTCTACTTCTGCAGATATTTTTATAATTGTTTTTCTTATGTTGCTTGCGCATGGGCTTTATATTCGAGGAGTTAAATCGTTTTCCAAAGATCGTTATCAATCGATGGAGAATAAAGAGGTCAATCTTCTTTTCAATTTTGCCATTGTGCTACTTATAGTGGGAGGAACTTTTTCCTGGTATATACTAAACAGAGGGCTTCCTGGATATATATTCAGTATTGACGCTTACTCCGCGATGCCACTGTGGAGAGTTACTGGCTTGTTCGGGAAAGCAGGGCTTGTTTTGTTCTTTATATTGCTAAGCATTGCCTCTCCTGGTCGAAAAATTAGTAGACTATGTGCAAATGGAGTAATCAGGCTGTCTGATATATTTGAGGCTGTATCTCCTACCATCTGTTCGGCCATAATAGTTGCTATGTTTATGCCACACAAGATTGGCATTGCGCTGGGATTTACTGGCGTGACGATGTTTACAATAGATTATTCTTGTTTTTGGATAGAGGTTTTTTTCCTTCAAATAATTATTTCGCCTCTCATTAAAAACCACTATTTAAAATATAAAGTAAAAATTCCTTATAATTTTAATTTATTGCCAGCTATTTTAGTAGGACTGTTTGGTTTTTTGTTTATGATGATGGACTTATACCTTTAGTTTCACTTATGTTCTATTTCTGGTACGAACGAAGGTGCATCTGTGAGTTCTCGGACTAAATATGTACGTGAGAACTTATAGGGAGCTCTATATACCTCTATATTAAGTTTTTTGCCAGGAAATATTTTATAAAAGTCACGTCTTCCTAGAGGCTCGAAATTTGCTTGGTTTAAGCCAAAAAAATCATTTCCTATTCTATAAAAATAACTATTCCAAGAAAGTCTCCCTCCTTGATAAATTAACCACTGTTTTGTCTTAATAAAGCGTCCGTTTTTTGGACTTTTAAAAGGCATTCCAGCTTTTGTCGAACGCGTTCTTTCTTCCCAAGACCAGAGTTTACCACTTACAACATAATATTCATCTTCAACAGGAGTTAGCTCTACAGAATGAATATATCTTGTAATAAAAATGTGACCTAAAGTTGTAGGAGACGAAAAGAGCATTTTTCCGTCATTGTCAATAATGCGGAAGAAGTCTACTCTCCAGCCGTAAAGAGATATGAAAAACAGTGTGATAAGCAACAAAAAAAGCAATAATATATTTTTATAAAACTTCACAATTATAGCCCCTAATTTTGCAAGATAGCGATACAGTAACACTTATAACATATGCAAGCAAGAAGGGAATTTTCTTTTAATTACCCTATGAAATAAAATCAACATGTACAAAACTCTTGCTCTGTTTGTATCGTGAAGTTATACTATTTATGTACACAAGGAGAGATGCAGATG
>JAAYFQ010000153.1 GCA_012728165.1 Synergistaceae bacterium
AAAGAAGGAGAATTTTTATGGCTAAAGAAAAAAAATCAAAGAAAATTGTTTCGGTAGATGGCATTAGCATTGGAGTAAAAGAAGACATTGGCCTGTCATTGGGCGCACTTCTTGGCCAAGAGTCACCTAAAAACGAAAACGGAATTGAGAAAAAAGTTGACTCAGAGCAAAAAATAAAAAATTCTGAACAGGACATTTTGCCTCGTTTACAAAAACTTTCTAAAGTTATGCTTCGCCGCAGAACATCAGGATTTGGCGGCAAGACAGTTACACAGGTTACTCTTCCTAATGAGTGCAATATAGAACTGGAAATATTGTCAAAAGAGCTTAGAAAAGGACTTGGTTGTGGATCTCGCGTCGAAGAAGGACTTATTTTTTTACAAGGGGATATCTGTGACCGAGCAGAGGCATGGTTTTCGAAAAAAGGAGTAAAAAAAGTACAAATAGATTAAAAAATAACTTCGAAAACCGAAGTTTATTCAATTAAAAATCTCCGGTTTTTTCCGTTGTATGTAAAAAAGCTTGTTATTCTCGATGTTTAGCCTACTCTTCATTTTCCACATTGCGTGGGTCTGTCTGAGTCGTAGAATCTAACCCTTTAAGAGTTCTAATTTCTTTTCTTAGTAAGAATAGTTCTTTTTCAAGACGAGATAATCTTGTTCCCATGGCTTCAGAACTTACATGAGAAAGTTTTTCGTCCAAACGGTTTCCATTAATTTTTATGGTCCTAGCTCTCATTCCAGCAACAGTGGCGTTTGCAGGAACATCTTTCAACACAGCACTGTTGGCTCCTATACGAGAGTTATCTCCTACTGTTATTGGCCCCAATATCTTTGCGCCACTCCCAACGAAGACATTAGATCCTAAAGTCGGATGACGCTTGCTTCCCTTATCTTTTCCTGTTCCACCAAGAGTAACGCCCTGATACAGAGTTACATTATCCCCAATAACTGAAGTTTCTCCTATGACGACTCCTGCTCCATGATCAATAAAAAACCCTTTGCCGATTTTTGCTCCTGGATGTATTTCTATTCCTGTCCACCAACGAACAAAAAGAGATAAGAATCTAGGAAGAACAGGGATATGCAAAGTTGAATGCATAAAATGAAAAATTCTGTGAAACTCTATCGCTAAAAACCCTGGAGTACATAAAATAATTTCCAGAAATCCTTGTACTCCGTGTCTAAGAGCAGGATCATTATCCATTGCGGCCTTATAATCACTCTTTAGGTATTCCCAAGCCTTCATCTAAACCACTCCTAACATTCAAATAAAAAGCCCTGTCGTTTTCGACAGGGCTTGTATTACAAAGGTATAAAAAGTCAAACTGTCGTTGTTATGTACGCAACGACAAACAAGCCGTGCGGATTATCTTACGATATTCTCCGTACAGCAACAAAAGTTTATTCTTATTTCACGTGAAGTCATATTAATTAACATAAAAGGTATTATAACGGTTATCTTGATAATGGCAAGCAGAAGAGCGCTTTCGATTTGAAAAGATCTTCATATAATAAAACATATCCATATAATAAGGGAAGAAAAAGCAAAAGCTTTGGCAAGCCCCTTAAATATAAATAAGAAAAGAGTACATTCCTTGTTAATCGTGATAATTTGGCAAACTATTTATTATGTAAGTTTGTATATAGAAATTTAGAAAAAAGAGCAACGAAACATTAAAAAGGTTCTAAGATGGACATTTCCCAATAGAAGCATAGGATAAAAGTGTGCTAAGAGACGTAATAAATTCCCAAACAAACAAGGGTTGGACGAAGCTCGAAAATTAAGATTAGACAAAATCGAAAATCTTGTTAGAATACTTGATAGAGGCTTGCATTTCTAAAATTCATACTGTATAATCCTTACACTTGTATTTTGGAGATCCGCCTCTTGATTGCGGGTCTCTTTTAATTTGGAATAAAAACGCGCCCAAAGGGCATAATCTAAAGAACAGAAACAATCAGGGAGGAAAACAGCAATGGCAAAGGAACATTTTGTACGTAATAAGCCCCACCTTAACATCGGTACAATCGGACACATTGACCATGGTAAGACGACACTAACAGCAGCAATAACAAAGACACTGGCACGTAAAAACGAGTCAGACTTCACC
>JAAYFQ010000022.1 GCA_012728165.1 Synergistaceae bacterium
GGTAAAGAGTCAACTCGTTACAGTTGTTCCTCAGATAGCACTACTTGCTGATTCAAAGGGCGACTATGTTTATGTAGTTGATAAGGATAATACGGTTCAAAGGCTAGACGCCGTTTTGGGCGTTGAATTTGGAACAATGCGAGAGATCACATGTGGCGTAAAAGCCGGAGATCTAGTTGTTGTTTCAGGACTTCAAAACATCCGTCAGGGTGTTAAAGTCAATGTTGCAAAACCAGCAGAAAAGACCTCAGCGTCCCTTGCTTCTCAGTCTGAAGCGGATAACAATATAGCTGCAAGCGCAGATAAAGACAAAGTTACAGACAAGAAAAAGCCTGTATCACCCTGCGATAAAACTGAACCAGTAAAAAAAGAAGGTAATTAGTCTATGTTTTCGAATTTCTTTATAAATCGGCCAAGATTTGCAATGGTAATTGCTGCCCTGATGATGTTATCAGGCGCGATAGTTGCAAGATCCTTGCCAATAGAGCAGTATCCGAATGTTTCTCCACCTCAGATTCAGGTTCGAGCCTATTATCGAGGTGCATCTGCTGAAGTTGTTACCAATACGGTTGCAGCTCCACTAGAAGAGCTCGTTAATGGTGTCGACGGAATGATCTATATGAACTCCACATCTGGTAATGATGGTTCATATAGTCTGGCAGTCACATTTGCCACTGGCACAGACCCTGACATGGCGCTGGTTAAGGTTCAAAATAGAGTTCAGCAAGCGACTCCTTTGTTGCCCAAGGAAGTTATAGCTCAAGGAATCACAGTTGAAAGCTTCTTCTCTGATACATTGGGATTTGTTGGATTAATATCACCTAATGGTACCCACAACTCACTTGAACTGACTGACTATGCTAACGCTAATGTCAAAAACATTTTGAAACGTGTTCCAGGAATGGGAGATTGTCAGGTTTTTGGTGCAAAGTACAGTATGCGAATTTGGCTTGATCCAGATCGCATTGCTTCTTTGGGCCTCAGCATAGCAGATATTTCAAGAGCAATTACAAGTCAGAATCAGCAAGCATCGATGGGATCCATAGGTGGAGCTCCAGGGAATGAGGACAGTATCCTTGTTTATTCTCTTACAACAAAAGGACGCCTTGAAAGTGTTTCTGATTTCGAAAACATAATTTTAAGAACCTCTGCTGACGGCGGTCTTATTAAGCTAAAAGATGTTGCCAGAGTAGAACTTGGAGCAGAAGGATATACAACAAGTGCTCAATTGAACGGAAAACCTTCCGCCATGATGCTTCTTAATCAAATGGCTGGTTCCAATGCCGTTCAAGTCATGAGAAACGCAAGAAAGCAAATTACTGAAATTTCGAAATCATTGCCGGAAGATATGGAATTTATTGTAACTTACGACTCAACAGCTTATGTGCGTGCAACGATGAAAGAAATCTTCGTTACTTTAATACTTACATTCTTCCTAGTTGTATTTGTCTGTTATCTTTTCCTTCAAGAGTGGAGAGTTACGCTGGTTCCTATCGCCGCGATTCCGACGTCTCTTCTTGCAACATTTGTAGGGCTTGGAGCGCTAAATTACAGTATCAACATTCTTACGCTTTTTGGAATAGTGCTTGTTATAGGAACAGTCGTTGACGACGCAATTGTCGTTGTTGAACGAGTTCAGTTCCTTATGGAACGAGACGGATGTTCACCTAGAGAAGCCACTGCACAAGCGATGCTAGACATCACAGGACCTATGGTAGCTACAACACTGGTCTTCCTAGCAATCTTTGTTCCTGTTGCTTTTATGGGAGGAATTACAGGAATCATCTATCGCCAGTTTGCTGTCACAATTTCTTTTGCAGTTACTGCCTCGCTAGTTGTTGCTTTAACACTTAGCCCTGCAATGTGTGCACACATTTTGACCGATGCTAAGCCA
>JAAYFQ010000154.1 GCA_012728165.1 Synergistaceae bacterium
ATCGGATGTCTTTCTGATCTCAAGAGAGCCATCTTTAATCTTTTCGTAATAAATTTTGAATGCTTCTTTTGTATCTTCATTTTCAAAATAGTTAGTTGTATTAAAGAGAGCAACAAGAGCTTCGTTGAAATCTGAACGACGCTGCTGCAAGGAGCTGTGTTGTTTTCTTGTACGTAAATCAAGTTCAAATACTTTGTTTTGTATTTCCTTATCTAGCTCCAACCCTACAAGCACACGCATTTGCTTATTGGAAATATTTTGGTAAATTTCCTTGATACCTGAAAAATAGAAATAGCCAACAAGTGTATCTAAAGAAGAAGTTTTGGGCATAATACCAGTAATAATTTCAGCTAAACTGCTTTCGTTAGAACGATTTGTAATAAAATGCTTGTATGTTTTTTCTTTCATCATGACTATCTCCATATTTTCTTTTTAAATTATTTTAAACAAAAATCTTCCAGTTCTTTTATGCTTATAGTTCTTGCATCAACTGCTTCGTTCTTTTTTATATTCTTACCTGTGAATTTAATTTGAGAATTACTGTTTTTGGGAATCAATATTTCTTCAATATTTGCATAATAGCTGCTTGTCCATTTTCTGCGGTCATTTCTGCCGTCTTTTTTAACGTTGAGCTCGGATTCTTCACATACATAAACATTCATATCTTTATGCTGAAGCTCATTAGCATTTTCTAAGAAAAGCCTTATTGCATCTTTGAGATCTTCGTCAACCTCTAGGTCAAAAGTAATGATCTGCTCTAAAATCGAATCCATTGCTGCAGAGCCGTTTGGAAGAGTCTTTTTCTTTGCAGGCGAAGATTTTATTGGTTTAGACTGGTTTGATGGTTTGGGTTGTTTTGGGGACTCTGTAGTATTGGGCCTACTTGAAACCGCGTTAATAATATCTCCTTTTGCTCCTATTATTAATTCTTTGATTTCAGCAATCTCATTAACCTTCAGTGAGTTTTTAGCAATATAATCTTTAAGTTCATTAAGCATCGGATATAATTTCGTTATTAATTCTGACACATTCATAATATTATCGCTTGTGTTTTTTAATTCCTTGAGCGAAGAAAGGTCTTTTGTTATGCTCTTTATTTGTTCATTAATCTTATTTTGATTTTCTGCTGTTTTTATTACTGCAACCAACTTATCATTTGTTTTCTGGACTTCCTCAAAATACTTGTTTGACTGTCCTGTCAAAACCTGTAACTGAGTATTAATTTGAGACATGTTTTTTTCATTGAATGATCCTAATGACTTTAGCCTTTCTGTAACAGTTGATGAAGATTTTACAAATAACTGAAAGCTGTTGTTTAAAGCATTGAGCTTAGCAACATTCTTTTCTAAAATATCTGCGGTTTCATTCATGTTCTTTAACATAGAATCTGCTCCGAACAGTTTCTCTTCTATTGACTTGTAGCGGTTATTAACAGCTTCATAGGCATCATGTATTTTGTCAGCATGTTTTACAAGATCTCTGATTGACATGGTCATTAATTCAAGATTATCGGTAAGTTCTTTAATCTTTTCCATCTGAATTCACCTCTGTCATTTGTTTATAACGATTTCCTATCCATTCAACTCTTTCGCCAATCTTATTAACAAACAAATCATCAAAATACTTTTCTAACAAAAATATCCTCCCACCTTGATTATCCGTAGCATGAGCTATCATGTCATAAAAACGTTCTCTTTCTTTTATTTGTATCTTTTGATCAGGCGTTTCCTGTAATTTTTTTGTCAAACTAACTAATTTTTCATCTCCCAGACTGTCAGCATTGGTCAAAGCTAAATTATAATCATCAATTTCAACAGCAAGAAACCATGCTTCTTTGAATTTGTTTTGCTTGGCAAGCAGTTTTGCCTGACAGCGCAGAATCGCTATCGGAATTTCTGTGTTTAGCTTTTTAGAGCGTTCGTTAGATTTTTTATACTGAAGTATGGCTTCTTCGTACAAACCAGACTTTTCAAGTTCCTCTGCGCTTTCATACCAAGCCTCTGATGTATCGATCAAACCGGTTATATACAAATTATCACTATTAAAATCATCAATTTCTTTAAGATATGGCATGATCTCTTTTTCTAAATCTGAACAGATAGCCTTTTTATCAAGCAGGCATAAATAATCCTTGCTTCTTGTTATCGCCACATAAAAAAGATTGAAGTAATAACGATATCTTGAATTGTTTTTTGCCTTTCCTGTAGAAAAAATTTCTTCCCATATCTTTCTATATTCCCCGAGAAGGTCATAACAAAAAACATATTTAAACTCCAAACCTTTTATTTCCTGAACGGTGAATATCTGTCCTTCTCCATATTTCCCTACAAGTTCCATTTTATTTTTCTCATCTGCAACAATGATCGCTGTATCGGGATATTTTTTGAGAGAGCGTATCATTTTTGAAATATTTTCTTCTGATGGACAGAGACAAAAGGGCTTACAATCGTTATCTGTCCTTTCAGCTTCGATATCCTGTTCTGTTTCATCGTCTGTCTTTGCAATATGTTCCCGTCTGATCTCAGACATATGGTTTGCCAGATCTATTATGTTTTTCTGACTTCGGAAATTAGATCTAAGATGGAGAAGATTTACTTTTTTTGCTGTTTTTTGATCTGTTAAGAACAGAGTGTAAATATCTTTTCTTGCAAACATAGTCGGATTAATTATTTGATGTTCATCTCCGGCAAACACTATCCTTGCTTTTTCTTTAACGAGATGATAAACCGTGTAGATTTGTAGTTGGGTCAAGTCCTGAATCTCGTCTAAAACTATAAGATCAAAGGGATATGTCGATTTATCTTCTTTTCCATCGATATTAAATTCAGGTTTATACATGTTCAGAAGTTTTACTGCGAGGTCATTTTCATCAAAATACTTATTATTCTTAAGCCAGTTCTCATATTCTTTAAATAAATCGTAAATTGCACTGCGTTCATCCTTATTATAAACATCCTCACCATGTTTATTGCCATAAACATGTGATCCTTCAGAAAAATCCAGGTATTCCGCTCTAGTCATTGCGAAGTCTTTAATGTCTACTTTTCTATAAAAATTGTACATTTTCTCCAGATCTTCACAAATAATATCTTTGCGTTTTTTATCATATGACTTATAAAGATTCAGTTTACTCTTTAATTTAATAAACGTTTTAAGATAAGGATCTTTGATAAAGAAGCGTTTGCTATTTTCTGGACAAGCAGTAAATACATCAGTATTTTGAAGAAATTCAACTGTATTTACGTCAAAATCCAATCTGTTAAGCCATTTCTTTTTTGACCAGTACTCACCCATATATCCTTTGATGGAGCCTCTTATTTCTTTCCAAATTTCTATCGGGGATATATTATGACCTTCGATGAGCGATTTTCTTTTATAATACATATTTAAAAATTCCGAATTAAAAAGTTCAAATGCAACAACCTTATTCATCTGAACTTTTACTTCTTTTACACAGTACCTGGTCAGGTTTTCAAACCTAACCGTAACATCGTCTCTTGGGTATTTAAAATCAGGATGAATAATGCGATATTGTTTCTCAGCTTGCTCTTTCAGTCCATCTGAAAGTGTGAAATGAGCAATCACATTTGAATTCCTGTCACTCGCATCCGTTAATATTAATGGCTTTATTTGATTTCGATAATAGTCTAGAATGTGAAGTGCTATCAGGCTTTTTCCACTCCCAGCACATCCGCTGACAAAAAATGGAAATTCCGCATTCCAACTTCTTAATAACTGACTCTGCTTAACGCTTAATTGGGCCTCACGGTTTTCTAAGTTACGACCGTTGATATCATTGTCATTTCCATCATTTTCAAAGTATTTCTCATCTTTTCTTATTTCCTCTTCTGTGTGAACATGGCAGATAGAATGACTATATACATCGAAAATGTTATCTTGGTTATCATCTATGGACATCATATTTTGTAAATCATTAGAACTATGAATTGTTTCTGTTTCTTCTCTTTTAACAACATTTCTAGTTCTTCCTGAACGACTCTGGTCGTCATGGGTAAGGTACTTTTCAATAATTATGCAATCGCTAAATCCGTTACTACCTTCATAAGCATAAACGAAGGATATCCTTTCTGAATCGGAGACTTTAAATTTAAACCTTACCCCCTTGCTGCCCTTTAATATCTTAGAATTATGTGATAACAGAAACGATGGCAATAAATCTTCACTTGCAGCCTTTTTGATTTTATCCACAGTTCTAACAGCCGTCCTACGCTGCTCAGGAGATAGCTTCTTGTAAAATTCATCCGGAATTACTACTTCCATAGCAGTACTCCTTCCGCACATCAAGTTTTGGGTTTAAATTTATGATTAACAAAAGCAATTATTTTTTAGAGTCTTAGTGCTGAAAGAAACGGACCCTATACAACTTGCAGAAACATCTTTGCAAAGCCTTCTATAGGATCAGTTTAAATTCATATTTTCTTACTTTTTTCTATTAACTATTGTATCCCATTATCTTATTATTAGTTAACAATTCATCTTGATAATTCAGTGTTTCGATTTTATTGATAATTCATAGGGCAAATTTATCTGTATCAGTTTTCTCATTCAAAAAACATTTTTGAAATCCCCCTCCCCCGTTTGTACTTTCTTCCCTTCCCGCGCACTATTAATAGTATCAGGGACGAAAGGAGGAAATCAAATGGCTAGTATCAATCCTATTTCAACTTCCATCAGAATGACGCTGAACTTGGGTATAGTCGACGGGAAACAGGTCGAAAAGGGCGTAAGCATCAGCAAGCTGGACAATGAAATAACACCGGCAATGGCTGGCGCTGTCGTAAGCGCGCTCGGAGCTCTTCTCGAGTACCCCGTAACAGAAACAAAGCAGTATGA
>JAAYFQ010000155.1 GCA_012728165.1 Synergistaceae bacterium
ATATATTTCCAGTATAGAGGTTCTCTTCTGCGAACGTCATATGTCATTTGTCCGATAACAATACCGCACCCGACAGTAACAGCAGGATCTCTCTGGAAATATAGGTTCGGGATTGGATGAATTACGAAATCTCCACCGTTTTCAACTTTCGACATGAGGCTTAAGGGGGATTTGTATAATACAGAGGCTTCTTTTTTACTATAACCACTTATCAGGTGTGAGGAAAGTTTATCAGAGGGTAGATCCATAAAAAGTTCAAAAAGTCCTTCGGAAAGATGACGGTCGATACATTCAAGCATAAAAACGGATTTAATTAATGATTCTCTTACTTCTTTGTCCTCAATAACTTTTGCTAAACATTCATTGAAATATAAAACCTCGCATCCCTCTCGTCGGAGGATATCGGCAAACTCGTCATGTTCACGTTGAGCTTGTTCGAGCCAGATAAGATCATCGAAGAGGAGGTCACCCATATTGCTGATGGTAAGTCGGTTAAGTTCATTTCCCGGACGATGAAGCATTACCTGTTTTAATGGTCCGGTTTCGGATAAAACACAGAATGGTTTATCTTTACACATATTACACCTCCTAAGAATCTAAGTAAAAAGGTCATATAAACAACCAATTTAACAAAACTTAAACACTCAACTTCCCCAGCACCAAAACATGGTTTGAACCTTGCTTCTTATCTGTTTTTTAGGTGAGAAAGTTGAGTAATTAATCGTTAGCCTTTCAAAGATGTATTATTTAGTTTTTCGTAATATAGTCCAAGCGATCCGTGGTCGAGGTTTTCATGGCCGTCATTTGCCAAAACTATCATCATTTCAAGTACTTGGGCTGTCAACGGTACTGAGCCACACAAAGCACGGCTTGTCTCAAGAACATTCCACAGGTCTTTAATGTGAAGATTAACTCTAAAACCAGGCTCATAATTTCCTTCAAACATACGCGGAGCTTTATCTTCCATACATTGGCTACCCGCAAGTCCCTTCCTGATTGCTTCGAACACTCTGCGTGGATCTACTCCTGCCTTTTTGGCAAGGGACATTCCTTCAGCAACAGCTGAAATATTGATTCCAACTATTATCTGATTGACCAGCTTGGTAATGTTTCCTGCTCCAAGTTCACCGACAAGAGTAACAGTAGCACCCATTTTTTCCATAACCGGTAATACCTTGTCAAAGGCGCTTTTGTCACCACCAACCATTATAGCAAGCGTACCGCTTACTGCTTTTTCCTGGCCACCGCTCACAGGCGCGTCAATCATTGTTATTCCTATTTCAGCAAGTTTGCCGCCAAGCTCTTTGCTTATGATGGGGGATATAGAACTCATGTCAATTAATATTTGTCCAGCCTTACCTGTTTCCAATATCCCATTTTTACCAGCGACAACATCCTGCACATGACAGGAATTTGGAAGCATCGTTATAATAATCTCATCTGCCATTTTTGCTACTTCGGCTGAACTGACGGCATATTTTGCGCCGCAACTACAAATTTCATCTACTGCTGGTTTATTGATATCGTAGACAATAAGAGAATAGCCTGCATTCAATAAGTTTTTCGCCATCGGCTTGCCCATAATCCCGAGACCTATAAATCCTATCGTACCCATTCAAACTCCTCCTCAAATTTATAATAAATGTTACTTAATATCCTTTATGCTTATCGACTTCATTCTGCATAGGAGCCTTAGCAATAAATTTTGATAAGTTATCGAACACTATATCAAGCGTTCTGTGGATGTAGTTTTCCTCATCATCACAGCCCATATGGGGCGTAATGATGAGATTGGGGGTGCTCCAAAGCGGGGAATCTTTTGGAAGCGGTTCCGCATCGAAAACATCAAGTATAGCGCCTGAAATATGCCCACTTGAAAGGCTTTCAATAAGGGCAAGAGTATCAACAATCTTTCCTCTGCTAATATTAAAGAATCCGGCGCCTTGTTTCATCGCCGCAAATTCCATCTTTCCGATACTTCTTTCTGTCTCTTGTGTCATGGGAAGCGTTACCGCAACGTAATCAGAATCAGACAACACCTCATGGAGTTTCCCCGGTTCGTATATCTCATCGAAATCAGCCCGCGGAGTAACATCTATATCAATACCAATTGTGAAAAGACCAAGACGCTTTGCGGCAAGGGCAACAGCGGAGCCCTGCTTACCGGCTCCGATTATTGCAACTCTTGATCCTTTGATAACGGAGACAAAATGACCGTCCCAGAAATTTCTGTGTTGCGCCGTTCCTAGCCGTGGCATATTGTTAGCAAGCATGAGCAGTGCCATCATTGCATACTCACAGGTTTTTGGCCCGTGGGCACCTCTGTTGTTAGTTAGAGTGACTCCGTTCGGGACCCATGTCAGTGGGTGAAGGTGTTCTATTCCGGCTCCGATTATGTGTATCCATTTTAGGTGTGGAGCCGTTTGAGAAAGATCTTCCAATGGAAACATATACCCGATAAGGACATCGGCGTCTTTGATTCCATCTTTAAATAATTCGTAATCATTGGTATTCCATCCGGGGGTGTTTTCAAAGCTAGTGCTAGTCCTTACTGTGTAGATATTAACCTTGTCTTTATGTTCAGGAAAACGCTCTAGCACTGCGTCTATTCGATCCTGCGTAAAACGGAAAACCTTCAGACTATCCTCCGCTGTAAGCACCATAATATTTATTTTATCTTGGCTTTTCATGGTTTAACTCTAATATTCTCTGGCCGTATCGACCAGGTTCTCTAATTGTGCCCCGTTGACATAATTTCTAATATTCCTCATTAGAATATCAAGGCATCTTGGCATATAGTTCACAGGATCATCAGATGACACGTGAGGAGTAAGTAGTAAGTTTGGCGTGCTCCAGAGAGGAGAATCTTCTTCCAGCGGCTCCTTGTCAAAAACATCGAGTATAGCGCCCGCAATTTGGCCTTTACGGAGTTTCTGGTCCAGTGCGTCCGAATCCAGTAACTGACCTCGCGCAACATTCATAACAGAAGCAGTCTGTGGAAGCCAACCAAGCTGCTCTTCGCCAATTATTCGATATGTTTCTTTTGTAAGCGGTGCAGAGATAGCAAGGAAATCTGCATGGGCAAAGACCTCTTGCATTCTGTCAATAGTTACGACTTCGTCACAGTTTGGATGGTGCTTTACATAAGGGTCAATTCCTATTACCCTCATACCCATCTTTTTGCCCTGTTTCGCCACCTCGCCACCTTGACATCCTACGCCAAGGACAACCAGAGTCTTCCCTTTTATGACCGTTGTAAATATCCTGTCCCATTTTCCCTGACGCTGTGCGGTGTATAACTGTGGGATTGCGGAGTTCATCATGCCAAGGAAAGTTGCAAAAGTTTCACCTGATTTCGGCTGATGAACACCTCTGCTGTTCGTCAGTTGTACTCCGTCCGGTACCCAGTGAAATGGTGTGATATGTTCTATCCCTGAGCTGTTGAAATGTATCCATTTAAGGTTTGGGGCATATCCCTTTATATCATTTGTGGGAAAAGTGTACCCCATAAGGACATTCGCAGTTCGCATCTTATCTAGGAAGTCACTTAAGTCTGATTGTGTCCACCTGTCATAATCGTACTCACTGCTACCCATAGTAAGTTCATAAGCGTTTACGATATCCTCATTGCGATCCATGGCTTCCCTAACCTGCTGTTCGGTAGCCTGATATACATAAGCGGAGTTCCTGTTATTCATTATATGAATATGAAGTTTTTTCATGCCAGAAATCACTCCTAAAACTCTCTCGAAGTATCAACGATATTCTTAAGTGGCTTTCCTACCAGTTCATTGCGATAGTTTTCAATAGTAAGGTCCAATGTAAGAGGAATATAGTTAACGAGGTCGTCAGACGAAACGTGTGGTGTGATGATGAGGTTAGGCGTCCTCCACAGCAAAGAGTCCTCCTGTAGCGGTTCTGTCTCAAAGACATCTAGTATGGCTCCTGAAAGCTCTCCGGCGCACAGTTTCTCATGCAGCGCTATCTCATCAAGAAGTGGACCTCTGGAGACGTTCATAACTCCGGCCTTAGCAGGGAGCCATCCAAGCTGTTCCTTACCAATTATTCCTTTTGTTTCCTTAGTGAGAGGCGCTGCTATTGCCAGAAAATCAGCATCTGCAAAGACCTCCTGCATTTTGTCTGTGGTTACAACAACATCACAGCATGGGTGTTCCTTACAATAAGGGTCTATTCCTATTACTTGGAGGCCCATTTCTTTCGCCTTCCGCGCCATTTCTCCACCTTGATGTCCAACTCCAAGGATAACCAAAGTCTTTCCTGCAATTATCGTAGTAAAAACTCTGTCCCACTTGTGGTTTCGCTGTGCTGTAAGGAGCCTCGGAATTGCTGAATTTAACATACCAAGGAACGTGGCAAAAGATTCTCCTGATTTAGGTAGATGTACTCCTCGATTGTTGATGAGTGTCATACCAGAAGGAACCCAGTTAAATGGAGAAATATGCTCGACTCCAGAACTGATAAAATGAATCCATCTTAAATTTGGAGCATAAGTTTCAATGTCTGCTGTTGGAAAGCTGTACCCAACTAATATATCTGCTGTGGTCATATAGCCGTAATATTCTTTAAAATCTTCTTTGGACCATCTTTCGATTTCATCGTAGTTACTGCTGCCAATTGTGATATCCAGTTTGTCAGCAAGGTCTGCATTACGTGCGAACAGGTCCTCGACGTGTTTTTTGTTCGCTTTAAAAACCTCTACTGAACTCCGGCTGTTTTCAATATGAATATGTGTCTTATTTCCTCTCATTATTTATCTCCCCCATAACAAGGTGCTATGCTTTTTTAACCCTCATTACCCTGTAAAGTTTACGGAATAGAGGATATAGCCATATCATTATCGCTATAGCAGCAAATGATCCCGCAATAGGACGTTCAAAAAAGTCAGCAATGTTGCCGCTCGACTTGACCATTGAAATAATAAAATTCTTCTCCAACAGAGCGCCAAGAACGATTGCCAGTAGCATTGGGGATATTGGAAAGTCATTCTCCTCCATGATGTATCCAAGCACACCGAAGAACAGCATAACAGCTACACCGAAAAGACTATTGTTGATGGAGTAGGAACCTACAATACAGAAAACAAGAATTATCGGTAGAAGGACGAAAGGAGGTATCCTCAGGATGTGTCTGAAGGTCTTGATTGCGTAATATCCGAGTATCAACATAAAAATATTCGCGACTGCAAAACATATGAAAACACTATATATGATCTCCGGATGCTCAATGAACGCCGTGGGCCCAGGTTTAAGATCTTTTATGTACAGTATTCCGATGACCATGGCAGTGGTCACATCGCCTGGAATACCAAAAACGAAAGCTGGAATCCATGCAGAAGCAAGCGCTGAGTTATTGGCTGAAGTAGCTTCAATGATACCTTCCATATGACCGGTACCAAATTTTTCCGGTGTCTTTGAGAATTTCTTACTTATAGCATATGCAAGCCATGCCGCAATGTCCGCGCCAGCGCCCGGTAGGGCTCCAACAACAATACCGACAAGATTGCCTCTAAAGAAGTTTGGCAAATGATTCCTCCACAGCTTGAAGACTCCCTTATAAATATGTCCTATCTTGCCGTCATATGAGGCGTCCGGCGGGGTTGTTGAACTTACACGTCGCATTATCTCTGAGATAGCAAATAAACCAATCAGAACCGGTATTACGTGTATACCTGCCAGAAGTTCAATGCTACCGAACGTGAACCGGGGTTGCCCCGTAATCATGTCAAAGCCCACGGTCGTAATAAACAATCCGATGAACAGAGATACAATGCCTTTTACCGTATCCTTAGAAGTCATGAATGTTGCACAAGTTAGTCCTAGACAGGTAAGCCAGAAATATTCATAGGTGCTGAAGTTTAATGCTACCTCTGCAAGCATTGGTGCCGCAGTTATAAGCACTAAAAGACCCATAAGCCCACCTACAGCAGAGAAAAAACAATTGGCTCCGAGAACCATTTCGGCCTTCCCTTGCTGAGTCAATTTATATGAATCATCTGTATATGCGCCTGAAGCAGGCGTACCGGGCATTCGTAACAATGTACCCGGAATGTCTCCGGCAAAGACGGCCATCGCATCACAACTAATTATCGCAGCAAGCGCCGGTACTGGCTCAAGGAATATAGCTATAGGCATAATTAGCGATACCGCCATTACTGCAGTCAATCCGGGTATTGCTCCTATAACAATACCGTACACTGATGACGCTAACATGACCAACAAAACTTGTGGTTGGAACACTAAATGCATTGCTTGAATCAAAGAATCCATCATTTTAGTTTTTCTCCTTGTACCTGACTATAGGCCGAGGAATCCCGCAGGAAGCGGTACCAACATTATCTTTGAGAAGAAAACGTAAACAATAACGGCGCTTATTGTTGTAACCACTAGAGAGGAAACAAATCTTCTTCTGAGCCACCAGATTGTGAATGTTGTCATCACAATTACTGTAGGAACAAACCCGAGGTAATTTACTACTAAAATATAAAAGATAACACTTGCCGGAATAAGACAGATGTTGGCAACCAGTGTCGGCGATTTTGTCCAATCACCAAGCACCAACAGTTTATCTTTCAAGCGGACTCCTCTCACAAGCAAAAGGATGCCACATCCCAAGATAAAAATTGCTGAAAAAGAAGGGAAAAAACCTGACCCGTACTTGTATCCCGGTAGCGAGGGAAGGGACCTCGAATATATCAACACAAAAATTGAAAAACAAATTAATATTACCCCAAAGACTCTATCGCTTATTTTCATAGTAATCCCTTCCCTTTCACCGTATTAATAATATGAACTAATCTATTTCACAAGTCCTACGGATTTCATAACCTTACCGTAGTTTTCATCCATTTCCTTCAAGAACGATTTAAATTCATCCGGACCAAGGTAAGCAGGTGTCTTACCGGCTTTTATCATGGTGTCTTGGAATTCTTTTGAGTCCCAGACCTTTTTAATGGTATCACCGAGGTTCTTCTTCATCTCCGGAGAGAGGCCGGCTGGGGCTGCAATGCCGCTCCATGAATCCAAAAGCCAATCAGATCCCGTCGCTTCTTTGAGCGTGGGAACATTCGGCCATTTGCTTACGCGGTTTTTACTAATCATGACAAGCGGACGAAGTTTCTTCGCGTCAACGAGTGCGGTTGCTTCATTTGGTGCGCAGACAACAAAATCAAGTCCCCCAGCAGCAAGGTCTAGAAGTGCGGGGGCCGCGCCTTCATTAGGAACCCATATAACATCTGAAACTTTCAATCCTTCCGCCTGAAGCATGCCGGCCTCACTAAGATGCCAGATTCCGCCGTGGGCTGCTCCGGAAGATTTGAGTTTTCCTGGTGATTTCTTAATAGCAGCAACCAAGTCCTTCATATCCTTGTATGGAGCATTTTCTTTGACAATTACAGAGCCGCCGACAGAAACTATCAGCGCGATTGGAGTAAGGTCTCTGTATGTAAGCTTCGTCAGTCCAGACCAGTGCATCATGTTAAGTTCGCATTCGATGTCTCCTAGCGTATAACCATCAGCCTCGCCCTTCGCAATAGCCGTATGTCCTACAACACCTTGACCACCGGTGCGGTTAATGGAATTGACGCGTACACCAAGGATGTCGCCCATAATTTTAGCAACAAGCCTTGCATTAAAGTCAGTGCCACCGCCAGTGGCAAATGGGATAAGCATGGTGAAAGGTTTATCCTTAGGCCATGCAGCTTCGGCTGAAACATTTCCAAATGAACAAGTGCAAATAATGACTGCTGCTAATACCACAACAAATTTCTTAAACATAAACATTCCTCCTCCTATTTTTGTGAGAAGTTACCTTCTCATAAAGCACAAAAGTGTTGTACTAATTGCCTCCTTTTACATATCTTGATAAATGCTGTTCCGAAAAATAACTTGCTTTTTTAGGGTCTCTTTCCTTAATAGCAGACAATATTTTTTTATGTCCCTCTACCGTCGTTTCCAGCAGTCCCAAATCTTCTTTATATCGATGCCACATATGTACGTCAGCTTTTTCAAGAAGACTTTTGTTAATACTCGCAATTACATCGTTATTTGTTGCCTCTGCAATACTTAGATGAAATGCTGCATCGATATCAAGAAACAGTTTGACGTCATGCTCTGCTAGCGCTTTTTCTGAATCAATCAACATTTCTTCCATCTTCTCGATTTGCTCAGGTTCTGCTCTACGTGCTGCCATAGCGGCGACAGAAGATTCAAACATCATACGCGCCTCTAGCGCTTCAAATGAACCATTAACGCTTTCTGTGTCTTCAAGAAAGTTCTCTAATATCCTTTTAGGGCCAAATGTTCCAAATAGTGCTTCTTCTGTTACATAGGTCCCTTCGCCGGGGACACGCACGATAATTCTCATAAGCTCTAAGGCAGATAGTGCTTCTCTAACAGATGTCCGGCTTATTTCACTTTGCCTAACTATTTCCATTTCATTTGGTAATTTATCGCCAGGTTTTAATTCGCCCTGTTCAATCAACGAAATTATTCTTTTCACCACTATTGCTGGTTTTTTTGTTGAGTCCTGCTTTGGAAATAGCGCTTCCATTTTTCTACCTACCCTTTCTAAGAAAGTCATATGTGTTATGTATGACATAGCACATATAGTATATTTTCTAATCTGGCTTTGTCAATCCCTCTTTTGTTAATAGTGTTTCATAATATCGTACACAAAACAAAAGGCAGTAAGTGTAACTTTATAAAACTAGTGCAACTACTAGGTCATTCACGTTCGTACCTGTCGGGCCGGTAAAAACCAGTCCAGAACATTTTTTTAAAGCATTATACGAGTCGTTATTGTCAAGCATTTCCTTTGGGTTAATATTCATCTGTTTAAGCCTTTCCCATGTTTCGCCGTCAATGATTCCTCCCGCAGCATCAGTAGGCCCGTCAGTTCCATCAGAACCAGCCGCCAGCACGGTGACACCTTTACAACCTGAGAGCAATTGCGCTGCGTAGAGAGCCATTTCTTGACTACGCCCTCCCATTCCACTTCCTCTTATCGTTACAGTTGTCTCACCTCCCATAATTAGAGCACATGGTTTTTCACAAACAAACATACCTTCTTTAATACGTTTTATCTGCTTATATAACATATCTGATGCGTCACGCGCCTCTCCACCCAGGGAATCGGTTAGAAGATGTGTGTCATACCCCATTTCATTGGCTTTGTTAATAGCGTATTTGCATAGTTCCCTTACACTCCCCGTAACAAGAGTCTTAACATTGTCTAATTTTTTGGGCATTTCACTTTGAATTGATTGGAGAATTACATCTGGGATTGTCAGGTTATATCGCCTTATAATGGATTTAACATTCTCTGCGTTCGAAACATCTACTATCGCAGGCCCCGATGCGATACTGGACAAATCATCCCCAACAACGTCTGACAGTATAATCTGATAGATTGACGCTGGCTTGCAATGCTCAGCAAAACGTCCACCTTTTACTAATGAGAATCGTTTTCTTATGGCATTAACCTCATTAATCTTAGCCCCGGACTCAAGAAGCTGCTTATTTAGCCTTACTATCTCATCAATTGGTATTCTGGAGAGCGGTGCTTCAAATAATGCAGAACCTCCACCAGATACCAAAAAAAGTACGCAGTCAGCCGAGGTAAGGCTTTCTGTGATTTCAAGCACGTATTTAGTACCCAGAATTGTATTCTCATCCGAAATTGGGTGACCCGCCTCGAATATTTGCAGCTTGCCTATTGGGCCTTGTGAATGGCCGTATTTTGTAATTACAGCTCCGGATATTTCTCTGTCACTTAATGAAGTGACAGCTGCATGTGCCATTCTCCAAGCTGCTTTCCCTATTGCGACAAGTATTATCTTTTGGGGAAGTTTCCACGTACTTAAAGCTTTTTCTACTGCTGAATCAGGTAAAGAGTTTCGAACTGCGTAATTGAAAATTTCTAAAGCATCTGATCTAAGATTATTAACGTGCATAACGACACCTCACATATATTAAGAAATATCACTCTTGTCCAAGATAGAAAAATAAATAAGTAAAGCCTCCGAAATAGGAATATTATTTTGTTGTGCCAAAAAAACCTTAATCAGAATACGAGGCAGAACCATGATAAAGTGCATGAGTCTGTTTGGTCAAATAATATCTGAAATTTAACTATCTCCTATAAGTTTCGGTCAAACAGATAGTCTTGACATAATGAAACTGGAGTAGTGATTACCAACCCATTTATAATCCTTTTTTCAACCCATTATAATTCTCATTTATTTCATCCACAATTCTTACTCTCCGCTAGTTCTTTCACACAACATACTTTTTTTAGATGTTCTATTACAGACTCTGTGCATTTCTTAATTGCAGATCATAAACTGCTGTGGGGTGGAAAAGTTCAGTTATAATATACACATGCATCAGTTTGTCCTGCTTAAAAAAGGAGGCGGTTACAATGACGATACTGGCAGCTGTAATGGTTCCACATCCGCCGTTGATCGTTCCGGAGGTTGGCAAAGGCGAGGAACTAAAAATCAAAGACACAATAGCAGGCTTTACAAAGGCGATGGATCTAGTAG
>JAAYFQ010000156.1 GCA_012728165.1 Synergistaceae bacterium
GGTGAAGTCTGACTCGTTTTTACGTGCCAGTGTCTTTGTTATTGCTGCTGTTAGTGTCGTCTTACCATGGTCAATGTGTCCGATTGTACCGATGTTAAGGTGGGGCTTATTACGTACAAAATGTTCCTTTGCCATTGCTGTCTACCTCCCTCTAATATTTCTTGCTAATTTATTAATGTTTATTACTGCGTTAGAAGTTCTTCTGCAACACTCTTAGGCACTTCTTCATAGTGATCAAATGTCATACTATATGAAGCGCGGCCAGATGTCTTACTTCTAAGATCTGTTGCATAACCGAACATTTCTGCTAGAGGAACAAATGCTGTTACTACTCTTACATTTGCTCTTACACCCATTTCATTAACCTTGCCTCGACGAGACAATAAGTCTCCTATAACATCTCCCATAGATTCCTCAGGAACTACTACCTCAACACTCATTACAGGTTCCATCATTACAGGGTCAGCTTTCTTAATGGCTTCTTTAATGGCCATTGAACCTGCTATGCGGAAAGCCATTTCGGAGCTATCAACATCGTGATAACTTCCATCGACAATAGTTACTTTAATTCCAATAACAGGATATCCTGCAAGTATACCATTATTGAGTGCTTCTTCCACACCTTTTTGTGCCGCTGGTATGTAATCTTTAGGGATAGCTCCGCCTACTATTTTGTCAACCCACTCAAACCCCTTATTTCCAGGCAAAGGTTCAACTTCTAGGACAACATCTCCATACTGTCCCTTACCACCAGATTGGCGGATAAACTTGCCTTGTGCGCGGGCTGGCTTAAGGATTGTTTCTCTATAAGCGACCTGTGGACGTCCTACTTTGACCTCTACACTAAATTCTCTGCGAAGTCTTTCAACTAGTATTTCGAGATGTAACTCGCCCATACCACTAATAATAGTCTGACCTGTTTCTTCGTTAACTGAAACGCGGAAAGTAGGGTCTTCCTCAGAAAGCGCTTCGAGCCCTTTTGATAGTTTTATCTGGTCAGCTTTACTCATAGGTTCAGCTGAAAGAGATATAACAGGCTCAGGAAACACAAGATTTTCAAGAAGAACGGGATTTTTTTCATCACACAGAGTGTCTCCAGTACGTGCCTGTCTAAGTCCCGGGATAGCAACTATTAGTCCTGCCTGTGCTGAATCGAGTTCTTCTCGCTTCTCTGCATGCATACGAAGAATACGTCCTACACGCTCACGTCGCCTTGTACTTATATTATAAATTGACATTCCGCTATGAATTTCACCTGAATAGACTCTGCAAAACGCAAGCCTTCCAACAAACGGATCAACCATAATCTTAAAAACCAACGCAGTAAAGGGTGACTCAACGTTAGGATGAATTTCTATTGTCTTTTCTATGTTATCAGGATCAAGAGCGATAAGTGGAGGCATATCAAGAGGTGATGGTAGATATGCAATAACTGCATCAAGAAGTGGCTGTACACCTTTATTCTTAAATGCAGAGCCACACATTGCAGGTACAACATCTAGAGATATTGTAGCTTTTCTTAATGTAGCGTTAATCAAGTCCTCAGGAACTTCCTTACCTTCTAAATATAATTCCATCATTTCATCGCTAAAATCTGCAAGACGCTCTATCATAGATGCCCTTGCTGTTTCGGCTTCTTCTATAAGTTCCGCCGGGATTTCGCCTGAATGAAACTCTGATCCCAAAACATCATCATAAATAATTGCTCTTCTAGTAATGAGGTCAATCATTCCCGCAAAACCATCTTCAACACCTATTGGCATTTGTATGGGAATCGCGTTTGCTCCAAGTCTCTCATTTAGTTGATCAACTACAGCATTAAAGTCAGCCCCGACTCTATCCATTTTGTTTATAAAAGCAATTCTTGGCACGTTGTATTTGTCAGCTTGACGCCAAACGGTTTCAGACTGAGGTTCAACACCGCCAACGGCACAAAAGACAGAAACTGCTCCATCAAGTACTCTCATAGAGCGCTCAACCTCAACAGTAAAGTCCACGTGCCCGGGCGTATCAATAATATTAATTAGACAATGTTTCCAAAAACATGTTGTAGCGGCAGACGTTATTGTAATTCCACGCTCACGTTCTTGATCCATCCAGTCCATAGTAGCAGCACCCTCGTGAGTTTCCCCCAGTTTGTGCTTACGACCCGTGTAGAATAGGATACGTTCTGTGGTTGTTGTTTTACCAGCATCAATATGTGCTGCTATACCAATATTTCGAACATTATGTAAGTCAAGGGCTTGCATCTTAACACCACCAAACCAATTCTTTAAAAATTTCTTTAAAAATCTTACTTTTCATATATTACCAGCGATAGTGGGCAAACGCGCGGTTTGCTTCCGCCATGCGATGTGTATCTTCACGTTTTTTAACTGAACCGCCTTCACCTTTGCAAGCATCTGACAATTCGCGTGCAAGACGCTCTACCATGGGAATTCCCTTGCGTCCACGTGAAAAATTAATTATCCAACGTATTGCAAGCTCACGGCCTCTTTCGGGGTTAACTTCAATAGGAACTTGATATGTGGCCCCTCCAACCCTGCGAGCACGAACTTCAACAAGCGGGCTAACATTTTCCATTGCTTTTTCAAAAACTTCAAACGACTCAATATTAAGTCTTTCTCCGGCTAAGTTCAACGCACCATAGAAAATTTTTTCTGCTGTGCTCTTTTTACCACTAAGCATAAGGCAGTTTATAAATTTTGCTATTATAGGGCTCGAATAAACTGCATCGGGCGGAGTAACTCGCTTTCTAATATGTCCTTTTCTCGACATTAAAACAAAACCTCACTTTATTGTTTGCTATTTCGGTCTACGTGCGCCGTAGAGCGAGCGGCTCTGTTTGCGGTTTTCAACACCGCTACAGTCCAAAGTTCCTCTGATTATGTGATAACGAACACCGGGCAAGTCCTTTATACGTCCACCGCGAATAAGCACTACTGAGTGCTCCTGCAAGTTGTGACCTACGCCTGGAATATAAGCTGTAACTTCAAATCCGTTTGTCAGTCGTACACGTGCTACCTTACGAAGTGCAGAGTTAGGTTTCTTAGGAGTTGCAGTGTAAACACGAGTGCAAACACCACGGCGTTGTGGATTCTCCTGAAGTGCAGGTGATTTTGACGTACGTCTCTTATCTTTTCTTCCTGTGCGAATAAGTTGGCTGATTGTTGGCAAAAAGCTCCCTCCTTCCTAATTAATTTATTTATTTCTACTTTTTAAGGAGCGCAGCTGCTGCTGTTTTTCTTGTAATAGCGCAAGCTCTCCCCAATTGCAATGATTTGTCTGCCCACTCGATGGGCACGCTGTTTTTTTCAGCTTCAGATATTATTTCTTTCAAAACAATATCTTCTGCTTCTTTTGAAAGAAATATCTTGGCGACTTTGCTTGCCTTAAGCATGCGAAGAACAGAGTTACAGCCTATAATTCTACTCTCTGAAGCAAGTTCGTTTAAGGGCACACGAACACCTCCTGTGCATAGAAGCACCGAGACATAATAACAGCGTATGCAATAGCTGTCAATAAAGACTCTTGCATACGCTGAATCTTTTTTTATAAAAGTGATTTTTAAGTAAAACTACTTACTTTTACGATTGCGTAGAACTAGTAATTATTGTCTCTTCCTGTTTTACAGTCTCTTCCGAACAAGAATCTGCTACTTCGACTTTTTTGTATTTTTCAATTCCTGTTCCTGCTGGGATCAAAAGACCAATTATTACATTTTCTTTCAATCCAACAAGGTCGTCGACATCTCCTCTGACTGCTGATGCAGCAAGTACCTGAGCTGTCTGTTGGAAAGAAGCAGCAGAAAGGAAGCTGTCAGTAGCAAGTGCAGCTTTTGTAATTCCATGAACTACTGGGCGCCACTGTGGCTCTTCTTTTAGACGTCTCACAAAAGAAACTCTCTGAATAAGTTGCTTATATTCAGATGCACCCTGCTTTGAGCGAATGATTATTGTATCCGAAGCAATGCGCGAAATATCATCTAGCATTTCACTTTTAATTTCGGACCCTGCCTCCACAAGAATTTCTCCATCAGCATCTACCGCTGGCTCAAGTAATATCTTACCAATTGCTTTTTCGGTAAGTACCTGTTTTATTATTTTTTCTTTCGTGATGATTGAACCATCGCTTTCAATACCTGAAATAGCACCTTCTATTAGACCACGGACAACCGAACCATCAATTACATTAGAAAGATCTTCAATAACTTCTCCATCAGCGTTAAACGCCTGACTCATCGGCTTACTAAAGTAATGTTCTATCATTACATTATGCATAGCATCAGCGAGGTTGATGTGTTCTGGTGTTTTCCAAAGCTTTATGCGATCTATATCTTTACTGCTCAATAGTTTAATGGCTTTGTCATCAAGTACAGAGTCCATTTTTATAAGGACCTTACCGTTTATTTCGACATTAGCGGCCAACCAAGCAGCATCTTTACTTCCTTCAAGGACATTAATATCCCTTACTAGTAGAGGTTGTGGTTTTATAGAAACGATTTTTGTAAGATTTGAAGGTGTTAGTCTTGAACCAGCCTCTATTACATCGCCTGTTTCATCAGAAAACGCTTCAATCAACTCAAGACCTTCCATTGACCTTCTGAATGCCGCGTCTCCAATTACAACTTTGATTTCTCCCTTGCTGTCTTCAACAATAATCTCCCCTGATGCGGCTCCAGGACTAAGAACAGTGGATAGAGCAGCACGGGTGATTTCCGTGTTTTTCTCTTTATCTTTTGACATCTTCAACGGCCATTCAACAAGCTTATAATCCGATAAGAAGTCATAAGATTCATCAAGATATTTCACATTTTCAGCTGTAATATCCTTAACAACGTCCTCTATATCTTCTTTCCATACAAGCTCACCAGAAACGAAAGAGGTATCGCCTTCTTCAAGGACACGCACACGGTTAACAGGGGCGACTTTACGAAGAATTGTTTCAATATGCTTGTCATTAATAGAAACACCCTGAGAACGGTAAACCTCCTGTATTCCATCGAGCAAATAATGATGCACTGCCTCTAGTCCTTCAACCTCAAGAAGTTGCTGAGGATCGATATATCCTTCTGTAAGCAACATACCCTTAGTTATTTCAATACCCTCAACGATTGGTAAAAGAAGGTTCTGAGATGCAGGAATGTTAAAGGAAGCCTTCTCTTCTTCACCGTCTTCGCCGGCGATTCCAATAATAAGTTTTTTCTTGCCGTTCATGTCTCGGATTTCAAGAAGAGTTCCGTCTACTTCAGCTAGAATAGCAACTTTCTTAGGTTTGCGTATTTCGAATAGCTGCTCAATTCGTGGAAGACCTTGTGTAATATCTTCACCAGAAAACTGACGGACTCCTCCAGTATGGAAGGTACGCATTGTAAGCTGTGTTCCAGGCTCACCTATCGACTGTGCTGCAACTACTCCAACAGCCTCTCCAATAGCAACTTGCTTTCGTGAACCAAGGTCTTTCCCGTAGCATGCTCGGCAAATACCATGCCTGAGATCGCACGTAAGAGGGCTGCGAACCCAAACAGAAGATATACCAAGGCTTTCTATAAGCTTGGCTTTTCCTGGAGTTATTTCTTCATTTCTAGCAAGAAGAAGTTCCTTCTTCTGTGCCTTTCCTTTTGTCTTAGGATAATCAACGTCTTCAAGGCTAACACGCCCAACTAAACGCTCTGACATTGGAATAGTTGCCTTGCCGTCCTGTTGAAGCAACGGGCGGATCTCAACACCATGATGAGTACCACAATTTTCGTCCATTATTATGAGATCCTGCGCTACATCAACAAGCCTACGAGTTAGGTAGCCTGATTTAGCGGTACGAAGTGCTGTGTCTGCAAGGCCTTTTCTAGCACCGTGAGTTGAAATAAAGTACTCTAGTGTATTAAGCCCTTCTTTAAAGTTAGCTACAATAGGATAACTAAGGATTTTTCCAGATGGGTCGGCCATTAAGCCTCGAATACCAGCCATCTGAGAAACCTGACCTCGTGAACCGCGAGCCCCTGAGTCAACCATAACTCGTAACGGATTTGTCTTATCCATACTATCCATTATTTTATCTGCTATGCGACGCCCTGCGTCAGACCACATGATATCTTTTTGGCGCATATATTCGTCCTCTGTTAAAATACCCGAATCATACTGTTCGGTTAAGTCATCTTCTTGAGCCAGTGTGACATCAAGTATTTCTTTCTTTTCTTTGGGAATAACAACATCATTAACACCAAGACTAATTCCACTGACAGTTGACCAATGAAAACCTAGTGTCTTAATAGCATCGAGCATTTCGACCATTGCTGTCTGACCCACGTTGTCATAAGCGGTATCAAGCATAGATGCCATTTGCTTCTTGTTTATAGATCTATTGAGAAATCTTAGCGGTTCAGGTAATACAGAGTTAAAAAGCACACGACCTGGCGATGTCTCTATCCATTTTTCGTCTACTGTCTCGCATTCCCATGAGGGATCTCTTTTTATAAATATTTTTGAATTAACATGGACCAAAGAGTGATCTAGTGCGGAAAGGACATCTTCAATATCTCTAAAATGTAGCCCTTCTCCAAGCAATCCATCTCGCATGGTGGTTATATAGTAAATACCCAAAATTATATCTTGAGTTGGGACAACAATTGGTTTTCCGCTAGCAGGAGATAAAAGGTTATTAGAAGAAAGCATAAGCACGCGTGCTTCCGTTTGAGCTTCAATTGAAAGCGGAACGTGAACTGCCATTTGGTCACCATCAAAGTCTGCGTTAAATGCTGTGCAAACTAACGGATGTAGCCTAATAGCCTTACCTTCTATAAGCACTGGCTCGAAAGCCTGAATACCGAGTCTATGAAGAGTTGGAGCTCTATTCAACATTACTGGATGATCTTTAATAATGCCTTCTAAAATACCCCAAACTTCGTCTCGTCCTCTTTCAATAAACCTACGAGCGCTTTTTACGTTAGGAGCAAAACCGCTCTCTACAAGTTTATGCATTACAAAGGGTTTAAAGAGCTCAAGCGCCATTTGTTTCGGAAGACCACACTGGTATATTTTAAGATGTGGGCCAATGACAATAACTGAACGACCTGAATAGTCTACTCGTTTTCCAAGAAGGTTCTGACGGAAGCGCCCCTTCTTGCCACGCAAGAGGTCAGTTAAACTCTTAAGAGGTCTATTTCCTGCTCCGAGAACAGCCTTGCCTCTACGTCCATTATCTATTAAAGCGTCGACCGATTCTTGAAGCATTCTCTTTTCATTGCGGACAATGATTTCAGGTGCTCTTAACTCCAGTAGCTTGCGTAGACGGTTATTTCTATTAATAACTCGTCTGTACAAATCATTAAGGTCTGATGTAGCAAAACGCCCACCATCTAGCTGAACCATAGGACGAAGGTCAGGGGGAATGACTGGAAGAACTGAAAGTACCATCCGTTCAGGAAGGCTTTTACTCTTACGGAAATCTTCAGCTACTTGCAAACGTTTTACAAGCTTGCGTTTTTTCTGCCCTGAGCTTTCCATAACTTCTTCTCTTAATGTCGTTGCTAGAAGATTAATGTCTATTTTGTGAAGCAGAGTAAGGACTCCGTCTGCACCTATGCCAGCACTGAACTCTTTATCATAAGCTTTACAAATAATTTCTTCACGCTCAAGAATAACATCTGATCTTTCAAATGGAGAATTTCCACCTGAAATTACAATATAACAGGGATCTTCAAGCGTCACTGTTTCTTCTACTGTATGGAAACGTTTTGGGTATTTCTGATTGTAAAGTCTGTATTCTGTATCAGAAATAACATCATTTTTTGCAAATGGCAAATGAACAGCAAGAGTAACAATAAACGATTCTTGATTGTTAATCGTGACGCGTTCTGATTTAAGTTCTTTATCTTCTTTAAGCAATTGCTCAACTTTAGATTCAGCAACTATTTTATTATATGGGAGTTCATCTGTGTTTTCTGTTTCTTCTTTGATTTCTTTGAATACACGAAAAGCTGGTTCAACTTTAAATACATCTTCTCCGTATTCTGCTTTTATACGGTTTACTTGATTAGGAGGAATGACATCTCCTTCATCAACTGGAACATCTTCAACTTTTGTTATGCGGAAGGCTTCTTCGGCCTTAAACTTAGGATCATAAAAACGGTGAATTCTCTCCTCAGTAGCAGAAAGAAGTGATCCCATGCGTGCTAAGTCAATTCTACGACCCTCGCTAACAACTTTATAGACTTTCTCTCTTCGACGGGTAGGAGCGAAATAAACAACTTTTTCAAGATCTTTCGTTGAAGCACCCAAAAGCAGACTTAGCCTACTTGGTATTCCGCGTAAGTACCAAATATGAACAACAGGAGCAGCAAGCTCTATATGCCCCATTCTCTCGCGTCTCACACGGTTGTCAGTTATTTCAACACCGCAATGATCACACACAACTCCGCGGAATTTGGGACCGCTTCGTTTATATTTACCACAGGAACACTCATAACTTCTGGTTGGACCAAAAATACGCTCACAGAAAAGTCCATCTTTTTCTGGACGAAGTGTTCTGTAATTGATTGTTTCAGGCTTTTTTACTTCTCCACTTGAAAGTTCTCTTATTCTTTCTGGAGAAGAAAGTCTCATTCTTACTCCAGTGATTTCACGATTTACGTTGGCCATTAATTATCATCCCCCTGCACATTGGCTTTTGGGTTTGCATCGCTAAAGAGAGTTTTACTATCATCTATTTTTGACAATCCCGATTCAGCGTTAGTCTTACTTGACTCAGACGAGCTATTCTTAACAGCGTTTTCATGAAACAGATCTGAACCGCTTGTTATTGAACTGCCGCTTACTGATGAGATTGTTTCAATACTATCAACTGTTGAATCAGGCTTAAAGGAGACACGACGTCCCTTGCCTTCATCTTCATCTTCATTTAGCGCAAGCTCGCCAAATGTTCCATCTGAGTAGATAATCTCAACATCAAGACCAAGGCCTTGAAGTTCCTTGATAAGAACTCTGAAACTTTCTGGAACACCTGGTTTCGAGAGGTTTTCACCCTTAACTATACGCTCATATGTTTTAAGCCTTCCTCTGATATCGTCAGATTTTATGGTCAGCATTTCCTGGAGAACGTGGGCTGCTCCGTATCCTTCAAGAGCCCACACTTCCATTTCACCGAAACGCTGTCCACCGAACTGAGTCTTACCTCCGAGAGGCTGCTGAGTGATAAGGCTGTAAGGCCCTATTGAACGTGCATGGATTTTATCGTCAACAAGGTGTATTAGTTTCATCATATACATAACTCCAACTTCAACCTTATTCGCCATTGGCTCGCCAGTGCGCCCATCATAAAGGGTGATTTTACAGTCGCTTTCCATTTCAGGATACTTTGTATCCTGAACTTTCTTTACGTATGGAGCAAGCTCTTCTGTAGTAGCAGATTCGAATACTGGCGTAACAACTTTCCAACCATTCTGCAAAGCTACAAAGCCAAGCATTGTCTCCAAAACCTGACCTAGATTCATGCGGCTAGGAACACCGAGCGGATTCAAAACAACATCTACAGGGGTACCGTCTGAAAGATAAGGCATGTCTTCTTCCGCCATAATGGTAGAAACTACACCCTTATTCCCGTGACGTCCTGCCATCTTGTCACCTTCGGTTATTTTTCTGAACTTAGCAACATAAACTTTGACGACTTCGTTGATTCCAGGGCTTAAATCCTCACTATTGTCCTCACGGCTTAACCTCTTGATTTCGACAACGGTTCCGCCTTCACCATGAGGAACTCTAAGGCATGTGTCTCTGACCTCACGAGCCTTTTCTCCAAATATTGCGCGAAGTAATTTTTCCTCGGGAGACTGGTCTGATTCGCCTTTTGGAGTAACCTTACCTATTAAGATGTCTCCGGCTTTAACTTCTGCTCCAACTCGGACGATTCCATTCTCATCAAGATTTTTTAGCGCCTCTTCGCCAACATTAGGAATATCACGTGAAATTTCTTCAGAACCAAGCTTTGTGTCGCGTGATTCAAGTTCATATTCCTCTATGTGTATAGAAGTATAATAATCTTCTTTAACTAATTTCTGACTAAGAAGAATAGCGTCTTCGAAATTGTAGCCTTCCCATGCAACAAATGCGACAACAACATTGCGTCCAAGAGCAAGCTCTCCTTGGTCGCAGGCCTGTCCATCAGCTATAACTTCGCTAGCTTTAACTCTTTGTCCATTCTGAACAAGAGGTTTTTGATGGATGATCGTGCCCTGATTAGAACGCATAAATTTAGACATGTTGTAGATATCTATATCTGCATCGTCAGTAGCTATTTCTATTCTATCAGCATCAACATAAGTAACTTCTCCAGCTCTAGATGAAATAACGCAGGAGCCTGAGTCTTTTGCAATACGGTGTTCAATGCCGGTTCCAACGATAGGAGAATCGGGGAACACAAGAGGAACAGCCTGACGTTGCATGTTAGAACCCATAAGAGCACGGTTTGCATCATCATGCTCTAGGAATGGAATAAGAGCTGTTGATATGGACACAATCTGTTTTGGTGAAATGTCCATGTATTGCAGTTCATCAGGTCTTATTTCTATAGTATTATCGTTATGTCTAACATAGATACCGCTAGCAGATCCTACAGGCAAAACGTTTCCTTCGTCATCCATCGGCATATCGGCACGCCCAACATAGTACTCATCTTCATCATCAGCTGATAGGTATACTATTTCATCCGTAACCTTACCATTGACTACTTTTTTACGCGGACAAACTAGAAATCCATATTCATTGATGCGCGCAAATGTAGCAAGAGATGTGACAAGTCCAATATTTGGACCTTCAGGCGTTTCTATAGGACAGATACGTCCGTAGTGCGTATGATGAACGTCACGCGCTTCAAATCCGGCCCGTTCACGGCTAAGACCACCAGGTCCGAGTGCAGAGAGACGACGTCTGTGAGTAAGTTCAGCAAGAGGATTTGTCTGATCCATAAACTGTGAAAGCTGACCAGAACCAAAAAACTCTCTCAGAGCAGCAGATATTGGGCGAACATTGATTAAATCCTTCGCCATAACTGTTGCTAAATCAGGAGTTGTAGTCATACGCTCTCTAGCAATTCTTTCCATACGGAGAAGTCCAATGCGAACTTGATTCTGAAGAAGTTCACCAACTGCACGAACTCTTCTATTGCCTAGATGATCTATATCATCTGCGCGTTCTTCACCATTACGTAGGTTAATAAGACCCTTGACTATGGCCACAAGATCTGTAATTGTCAACAAACGTTCTGTAGCTGGAAGATCCAACCCCAATCGCCTGTTAATTTTATAGCGCCCTACTCTACCCAAATTATACCTACGGGTATCAAAAAATATGCTTTCTATATATTCTCTCGCATTCTCCATTCGAGCAGGTTCGTTCGGTCGAAGTTTTTTGAAAAGTTCAAGAATTGCGCCATCAGAAGTGTCCGTATTGTCACGTTCGATAGTCGCTGAAATTGCTGGATCTACATCCCATACCCAAACCTTTGTGCGACCATGATTCCAAAGAACTTCAAGATGTTCTTTTGTAAGCCTAGTATTCTTTGGAATTTCAATAGTTGCAGCAGCTTCTTTTGAGACAATGGCTTCTGCAAGAAGCATACCTATAACATCATCTTCGACAAGATCTCTTTCGACTTCTTGCGCATCAAAAAGCTTAAGGAGTTCATCTGTTGTTTGAACTCCAAATACTCTAAGTATCATGGTAATCGGGATTTTTTTGCGGTTATCAATTTTTGTTGACATAACATCGCCAGGAGCGAGGTCAAACTCAATCCATGCCCCTCTATCCGGGATTAACTTAGCAAGAAATACTTCTCGTCCAGGTACACCAAGTTCTTCTGTGTAATATACCCCGGCGGATCTAGCAAGCTGGTTAACAACTACACGTTCTGTTCCGTTGATTATAAAAGTACCCCGTTCTGTCATCGCGGGGAAATCACTCAAATAAACTTCTTCTTCTTTAATTTCGCCTGTTTTTTTGTTGACAAGACGAATCGTCGCACGAAGTGGTCTCGACCATGTAAGGTCCCTACTACGAGCTTCATCCATTGTCATTGAAACAGGATCGACATAATACTTGACTAACTCAAGAGCAAAAGAGCCATCATAGCTTTCGATAGGAAAAACTTCATCAAATAGCTCTTGCAGTCCCTGAGAAGCACGCTCTTCTTCGTCCGCCTGAAAAAACCAAGCGTACGAATTCCGCTGAACTTCAACAAGATCTGGAAGGGGTATTAAGTTTTTTTCTTTTCCGAAAACTTTACGGCGCTCAAATGCTGTACCTGAAGGTGTTCTTAGCTGCATAGGAGCAACCTCCCCGATTAGAATTTTAGTAATAATATAAATTGTACAAATGGTTATTATAGCAAAAAAGCGACAACTGTCAATAGACAGGTATCGCCTGTTTAACTTAAAATTGAATATTTTGTTTTTATGACGGTATTATTATTCACTGGTGAATATTTGTCAAGTCAAGACAGCCGGTTTCACTATAACATTGCCTTTATTATGGTGTCGAGGAGGGGAATTGAACCCCCAAGAGCGCAAGCCCACTAGATCCTGAATCTAGCGCGTCTACCAGTTCCGCCACCCCGACATTACTTATCAACTCAAAAATTTTATCAGCAATTTTAAGCTTTGGCAATGCTTTTTATTTCTTGACCCAAATACCGGCCTCGTTTTCTTTTTTTGAAAGCAATATAGTGTCAAATACTCTAGATCTATGCAAAATAAGGCTTAGTGGAATGCCAATCGCGAAACATACGACAAACTGACTCGCACCAATGTACAACATAGTTAATAGTACCGGAATTTCTGTTATTGCTGCTACATAATATCCAACAACAATTGCGTTGACTAAAACGGGCGGAATAGCTGCTATCCAAATATTTGGAGATTTGTATGTGAGCCAAGCAGCTACCAATGTAGCAGAGCTTCCAAAAACAACGTCAATTATACCGAACCCGCCACCGCCACCTATAAGGTTAGAAAGTATACAACCTGCAAAAAGACCGAATATAGCCTCGGGCATGAAAAAAGGCAAGAGCGCCATTGCTTCGGCAACTCTAAATTGAATAGGTCCAAACGATATTGGTAAAAAAACAAATGTAGTAACATATAAAGCCGCAATAACAGCCGACAAAGTAATTTTATGTATCATAAATATATACTCCTCTCAATTAAAAACAACTTTGGTATTATACACTCCATAAGCTATAATAAATCAATAAATTAAGCAAATTATATTCGGAGGATCAAAGTTATGAATATTACAATTTTAGGTGCAGGAAGTTTTGGCACAGCAATTGCAACTCACCTTGCTGATATGGGCAATTCTGTACTAATGTGGACAATTGATAAAGAGCAGTCGAATTCAATAAACAGCTTTGGAATAAACACTTTTTGTTTCAGTGATACAAAACTAAATAATAAAATTAAATGCACATTGGATATAAATAAAGCTCTAGACTTTTCCGACAGATACATAATGGCAATTCCAACTCAATTCGTACGCGAAGTATATGAAAAAATAGCCGCTGCTAAAAATTGCAGAGGGCATATTCTTAATTTAGCCAAAGGTATAGAAATTACAACAGGAGACCTCCTCCACAAAGTACAGCAGGAAACTTGTCCACAATTAGTTTATTCTGTGCTTTCCGGGCCAAGTCATGCCGAGGAAGTACTATTAGGCTGTCCTACTGCAGTTACAATCGCTTCTAAAATAGAGAAAGAAGCTAAATGCTGGCAGAAACTTTTGACAGGAAATAATTTCAGAGCATATACCTCTGACGACGTCATTGGTGTAGAAATAGGCGGAGCAACAAAAAATATTTATGCTGTAGCTGCCGGGATTTCAAAAGCTATGAATTTAGGAGATAACGCACTTGCTGCAATAGCATGCAGAGGGTTAGCCGAAATCATGAGATTGGGAGAAAAAATGGGAGCTTCTCCTCTGACTCTTTCAGGACTTGCGGGCGTGGGAGATTTGATGGTCACTTGCTACAGTATGCACTCGAGAAATTTTAGGCTAGGAATTACAATAGGAAATGGTAAAACGCTCGATGAGGCAAGAAAAGAATTAGGACAAGTAGCAGAGGGTGCTTATACAGTAAGGGCAGTAATAGAAAACAGCAAACAATTTGACGTGGAAATGCCTCTTGCAAACGGAGTATACCGTATTCTTTATGAGAATGCATCGCCAAGTCAGATACTTAAAGAATTATTTACAAGACCACTCAAAGCAGAAATAAAATTTTAATTTTTTCGGAGGAACACTCTTTGAACAAAAAAGAAATTAAAAAAGCGCTTTGTGATGCCGTTGATTCCGCAGCCAAAAACATTGAGTTATTTGCCAATGATATGGCAAATCACCCAGAGCTCGGATTTAATGAAAAATATACTTCAGCAAAACTGGCTGATGAATTAGAAAGTTTGGGTTTGACGGTACGTAGAAATATCGCACTTACCGGAATAAGATCAGATATCAATGGAAAAACATTAGGACCCAAAATTGCCGTTATGGGAGAACTAGATGGAATAACTTGTCAATCTCATCCACAGGCAGATCCTTCTACAGGAGCGTCACACAGCTGCGGACACAACCTTCAAACTGCTATTGTTTTAGCTGTTGCGACTGCACTAACCAAAACAGGGATAATGAAAGACCTATCGGGAACAGTCTCTCTAATGGGAGTCCCTGCCGAAGAATTTATAGAGATTGAACATAGAAAAGAAATGAAGGATAGCGGACAGATAGTTTACCTCTGCGGCAAGCCTGAGTTTATCCGTCTTGGCATTCTAGATGATATTGCTATGTCTATGATGATCCACGCTGGCGAAGACGTACAAGGAAAAGGCTTTGCACTTCCAACCACAGGCATTGGTTTTCGAGTTTTTATGCTTCAATATATAGGTGTTCAAGCTCATGCAGCTGCCGCACCAGACAAGGGAATCAACGCACTAAATGCTGCAATAATAGGAATAAATGCTGTAAATGCCTTGCGCGAAACATTCCGTGACGAAGATCATGTAAGAGTGCACTACATAATTACAAAAGGTGGAAGTTCAGCCAATAGTGTTCCTAGCGATGTCCGTCTCGAAGGTTATGTACGTGCAGGCAAAGCCGACTGCATCGACATGGTTTTCGAAAAAGTAATTAATGCTTTCCGAGCTGGGGCTTTAGCTATTGGCGCAAAATGTTTTGTAACAAGCCTACCAGGAGACATGCCCTTGAATGCATCAGAAGATTTGAACGAAGTCTTTTGTAGTAACGCATCTGAACTTGTAGGTTCTGAAAATGTTATATGCGGAACACACTTTGCTGCCTCAACAGACATGGGAGACGTCACACACCTTATGCCTGCAATTCACCCATTCGGTGGGGGTGTAGCTGGCTCTTTGCATGCCGCTGACTTCCGCGTTACAGATTTTGATGCCGCCGTCCTCACTCCTGCAAAAGCTATTTTAATGACATTGGTAGATCTTTTAGCCGATGATGCAGTGAGTGCCAAAAAAATAGTACGTAATTTTAAACCCGTCTATACAAAAGAAGAATATCTTGCCGCAATGGATAAGAGATTTTTCTCTGAAATATAGAGACTTAATCTATTTTAAAGGAGGTCGTTTGTAATGGATATCGTTCAAAAAGCAATACACAACTGGAAACTGCATTTTCTTGCTTTGCTCTTTACTGTAATAGCTGAACTAATTGGAGCAAGAAAGTTTCATGTCGGACCTGGAATGATTGTTCTTGTCCCACTGCTCTACTCTTTTATTTTAGCCGCTCTCTGCGGACACCCAAAACTCAAAATCTTAAGCCGCGACGACATGTTTCAAGCATCATCACTTGTTGGAGTAACATTTTTCTTGTTGATGGCACGTTATGGAACTCTTGTCGGGCCAAGTTTTTGGAAAGTTGTAGCAAACGGCCCCGCCCTTATTCTTCAGGAATTTGGAAATATTGGAACAGTCTTTCTCGGAGTTCCTATCGCAGTTATGCTGGGACTTCGCCGTGAAGCTGTTGGTGCTGGATTTTCAAATGCTCGTGAACCCAATATTGCTATTATAGGAGAGAAGTATGGTCTTGATACTCCTGAAGGACGCGGTGTCATGGGTGTTTATATAACAGGTACTGTTTTTGGGGCTATATTTTGTAGCTTTTTATGCTCATTCGTTGCATCTACAATGTCATTCTTCAGTCCACAAGCATTAGCAATGGCAACAGGAACAGGAAGCGCCGGCATGATGACAGCCGCTCTCGCTCCTCTTCTTGAGATGTATCCAGCCATTAAAGATGAACTTATAGCACTTGCAGCCGCAAGTAATATGTTCTCAGGACTTGATGGAGTTTATATGTGCATATTTATCAGTCTTCCTCTTGCCAATAAGCTTGTCAGAGTGATGGGAATTAAAGACGCACCAAGTATCCCGACTGCCAGTAGCGACAACCCTTATGGCACAGCCGGCAAAGTTGAAGGCTAGGAGGGCATAATTATGACTTGTTATCAAATGATATATTTCCTTATTATTTGTGCTGCACAAATTCTTATAGGCAACTGGGTTGGGGCAAGCAAGGGATTTAGTGTCCTGTTCACTGAGGGAGTTGCAGCCTCAACAACCGCCTTCGTATCAGCTATTCCTGGGATTATTGTGCTTCTAGGTATAGTTGCAGTAGGCGTTATAATCTCACGCCTAATTCCTTGGAAGGGATTACCCGCTGTAGCCTATATTGTCACATTCGGCTGCATAGTTACTATTCCAGGATTTCCTGGTGCTGAACTGATGACAGGATATGTTTCAAAAGTTAGCTTTATCGGTCTCTGTACTCCTATTCTTGCTTACGCTGGCCTAGCTGTAGGCAAAGACCTCAAAACCCTTAAAGAGCAGGGATGGAAAATTGTACTCGTAGGACTTTTTGTTTTCGTTGGAACATTTATGGGTTCAGCTATTATTGCCGAAGTTGTTCTACGTTTCATGCGCTAATTCGAACAAAAAGCATTATGACATCAAAGAGAGGAGGCAGTGCTTAAAAGCACTGCCTCCTCTCTTTATTGCTATGTTTTAACTAAGTGTTATTTTATGTATTTTGCAACTTTTGATAAATACTCACCTATTCCTTCATGAACAGCGAGATCAGCAATATGATCAAGAGGTGTTTCATCTCTATTTATTATAATAAGTTTCGCTCCATGATTCTTTGCCTGTCTTGGAAAATAATTAGCTGGAGAAACAGCAAGCGATGAACCCAGCACTATAAATGTATCACAGTCTGAACTCCATTTATCTGCATCGCTAAGTGGTTTTTCAGGCAACATCTCTCCAAAGAGGACCACACTTGGACGCAATCGCCCACCACATTTACAAGGCACTTTGGTAAGGAAATCTTCGGTAGTCCCTATTTCACCGCATGAATGGCAACAGACTGGTTCAAGGCTTCCGTGTAATTCAGCAACCTTAACAGCACCCGCCTTGTGGTGTAATCTGTCAATATTCTGCGTTATTATTCCTGTTACAAAGCCATCATGTTCCCATTCGGCGATAAGTTTATGTCCAATATTTGGCTGTATCGATTCTGGAACATATAGACGTTCTTTGTAAAAATCGACAAACTCATCGTAACGTCGTTCAAGAACACCAACTGAAGCCATTTCAGTTGGATCCACATCAGCCCAAATACCACTTCTGGAGCGAAAGTCCTGTAATCCAGATTCCGTACTTAACCCTGCTCCGCTAAAAACTACTACCTTGCCTTTTAGAATTTGTTCAGACAACCATTTGACACCTTTATCACTATTCATATATTACACTCCTAATAAGTTTATTATTTCTTATAACTTCTATAGGTTGACCAGTTAAACTAAAAACCTTTCAAAAAATACATTTTAAACACACACATCTTTATAACCATTATACAAGTGGGTATAAACAATAGTATTTTTTATTTAGCAAGCTTCACAAACATGTAGCAATGGTTCATCCCATTAGCATAGCTAGTATTTTTCATCATTACTTTTTACGCAAATCTAGTAAATTGGGCAAGAGAACCCCTTGTTCCAATCTACGTTTTGTAGCACATAGCAGCAAATTTACAAGGAGAAGAGAAACAGTAATCGGCCCCACCCCTCCTGGCACTGGGCTCAGGGCAGCCACATTTGTGATATCTGATGAAGTAACGTCACCAATAAGTCTGCCATCTACGCTAACATTCGTTCCAACATCAACAACCCAAGCGTTTGGAGATAAATTTTTTGTATCGACAATTTCAGCAACACCTGCAGCTACTACTACTACATCAGCAGAGGCTATAGCGTCTTTCAGTTGTTTGGAGGAAGTTTTCGTATGGCAAATAGTTACTGTTGCATTTTTATGCATGAGCATAATAGCAACAGCTCGCCCCACATTTGCGCTTCTGCCAATAACAACACAACGTTTACCCTCAAAAGACTCACGCCCATACCATTCAAGCAAAGAAAGTGCTGCCCAAGCAGTACAGGGCTTAGGAATACCATCTTCTCCGAGATAGAGTCTTCCTAGGTTTTCAGGGTGTACCCCTTCGGCATCTTTTCCGGGAGGAATAGCGGAAAGAATTTCATTCACACACCATCCTTTTGGAAGAGGAGTTTGCACAATTATTCCATCTACGTCATTGTCATGAACAAAACTAGCAATTTCCTCAAGAAAATCTTCTTTCTTTATGTCAGCTGAAAATTTTTCAAGCCTTGCATTTATACCAGCTTCGTGACATGCCCTTATCTGGTTTTTTATATAACGTTTGGATGCCAAGTTTTCTCCTATTTGCACAGTAATAAGTGTTGGAGTCCATCCATATTTTTTTTGTAAATCCGCAACAGAAGAGGCTACCCACGTCCTTATTGCAGATGACACAGCCTTACCTTCAAGCAGTATTGTCATTTTTTCACACTCCGTTATTTTACATAATAGACCACAAACTAAATACGAAATAGCAACAAATAGAAGCGCATTTAAAGCTGTAGCTGTCGTTTTATCTTACAATTCAGAGCTTAAAATTAAGAATCATTCATTGATTGAAATATTGTGTATTATAAAGCTCAGCATAGACACCCTTTTTCTCCATTAAACATTCGTGATTACCATCTTCAACAATCTTTCCTCTTTCAAATACAAGTATTCTGTTCACATTTCTAACAGTAGATAACCTATGCGCAATAATAAAAGTTGTTCTGCCAATTATTAAGCTATCAAAAGTTTCTTGTATTTTAGCTTCGGTAACACTGTCAAGAGCAGAGGTCGCTTCATCTAAAATTAGGAATGGCGGATTTTTTAGAAATATACGGGCTATGGAAATACGCTGTTTCTGTCCGCCAGAAAGCATTGCACCACGTTCTCCAACAAAAGTATTAAACCCATCAGACATTGCAATAATATCATCATAAATCTCAGCCTGTTTTGCAGCTAAAACGACTTCCTCAATAGTAGCATCAGGGTTACCGTATCTAATATTTTCAAGAATACTATCAGCAAAAAGAAAAACGTCTTGTTGCAAAACCCCAATATTTTTACGCAAAGATTCTTGTGTGACATTACGTATATCTATATGGTCAAGTAAAATTTCTCCTTCGTCAACATCATAGAGTCGCGGAATCAATTTAACTAATGTTGATTTACCTCCTCCTGATTGACCTACGACTGCTATTGTTTCACCAGGATCGACGTGAAGTGAAATATTGTGTAATACCTTAATTCCCTTTTTATAAGAAAAACTAATATTTTTAATATCTAATTCACCTTTTACTCTTCCTAGTTCTATTGCATTGGGAGCATCTGGCATTTCCGTTTCAATTCTCATCATATTCACAAAACGTACAAATCCAGCTCTACCTTTTGCAAATAGTTCAGCAAAGTTTGAAAGCTTTCTAATTGGAGTTATAAAAGTAGCAATATATAAACTGAAAGTGATTAAATCAATTTGATTCATCTGTCCTTTCATAATTAATATGCCGCCTACTAAAATAACTGTTGCTGGTAAGATACAAAGAAAAAATTCTATTGTAGCAATAAAACGTCCCATAGTCTTATAAAATCTGGTTTTAGATGCTTTGAAAGCATTGTTTGATTCATTAAACTTTTCAAACTCTAAATCCTCATTTGCAAACGCTTTTGCTGTTTTCATGCCTGAAAGCCCAGATTCAATATTTACGTTTATGTAAGCAGTTTTCTCTTTCACCTCTATGGAAGCTTTTGACATTTCATAACGTCTATACCAAACAACTAATAAAAATATCGGCAGAATTAAAGAAATAACTAAAGTTAGTTTCCACTGTATAGTAAATAAAATACCTAATGAGCCTATTATCGTTAGAGTGGAAATAAAAACATCTTCAGGGCCATGATGAGCAAGTTCAGTTATATCAAATAAATCTGCTGTCAATCTACTCATTAATTGACCTGTTCGTTTTTTATCATAATATCCATAAGACAAATTCTGCATATGTCGAAATAAATCTCTTCTGATATCTGCTTCTACCAGTACACCAAAAGTGTGGCCATAGTAGGTTATTATGTAGTAAAAAAAGGCTCTCAATGTATAGGCAATTAGCATAATTGACATAACAATTATGAAAGTTTTATAAGCATTAACCGGAAGTAACTCGTATAGTGAATAGCGAGTTATAGCTGGAAATGATAAATCAATAATTGCAATTAAGAATGCACATGACATGTCTAGTATAAATAAATTTTTGTGTGGTTTGAAGTATGAGAAGAATATTGAAATTAAAGATCTCTTTTGAAATTCTTTTGTGTCCATTTCAAAATTTTACCTTTCTTTGCTACATCTTTGTTTATTTTTTAGTATAACATTTCTTCTATAGAGCTGGTTTAGCTCAACACAAATTTGAAGAAATTCGAAAAATTCTAAAATAGTGAATTATTTAGCTTCGACACTATTGTTTCTGTTCTGGTGGTTTGTCCTGTATTACCACTTATGAGCGTTAGAACTGTTTTTTCATCAAATGGTATTATGATTCCTTTACACTTCTTTGTTTGTGAATGTAAGAAATCATAGACAGTTCTTAATAAAGAGTCATAGAAAATTCAATTCTTTTGCTTATGTTTGACTATAAACTCAATCCTATATTAAAAGCCTTGATATTAATATCATAAAACTTAGCAGGAATAAGTTCTTTCAAAACAGATTCCCAATTCAGGCTTGTCAAATTCATAGCTTTTATAAGCGAACCTAAAAGGACTATGTTTTGAGTCTTTATATTTCCAAGATCTTCTGCGATTTTAGCAGCATTAAACACTTTTAATTTGGACACGTTTGCTCTTAATTTTTCAATTACATCTTTAGGATAATCTGCGGTTCCCATTAGGACAGGAAGAGAATATATCTCGAAATCGTTAACTATGAGAATTCCATCATCTTTTAAATAGTCCAGCCAACGAACAGCTTCAATTTTCTCAAAAGCGACAAGTACATCAGCGCTTTTTTCAGAAACAATCGGAGAATCTACTTTAGTTCCATACCTTACATGTGTTGTGACGCTCCCACCGCGCTGTGACATTCCGTGTATTTCGGACATTTTCACATCATAACCCTTACGTACTAGACCTTCCGAAAGGATTTTTGAAGCTAGAATTGTTCCCTGTCCTCCGACTCCGACAAGAAGAATACTTTTTGTATCGTTATTATTCATAACTTATTCCTCCCTCGATATCGCTTGTTTAGGGCAAACTTGCGCACAAATTTCACATCCGTTGCACATACTTCTATTAATAGAAACTATATCGTCACGATAACTAATCGCAGGACATCCAACTGTAAGGCACATTTTACATTTTACACATTTGGCCTGGTCAACGACACACTTCATTTTTGAACGAGCTTTTACAACTTCCTTAATAAGCGCACAAGGCGTTGTTGTTATTATAACAAATGGTTCTGTAGCGTTGTATCCAGCTTTAATAGCAGCTTTAGTTTCATCAAGTTTATATGGATCGATTATGCGGATATTCTCTGGTTTGATTCCACATGCAACACAAAGAGCTTGAAAATCAACCTGATGTGTCGGATCTCCCATCAAGGTATAGCCAGTTCCAGGATTATCTTGATGCCCTGTCATAGCTGTAATTCTATTATCAAGAATGTTAATTACAATTGACGACTTATTGACAACGGCATCAATCAAACCGGTTATTCCGGAATGGAAAAAAGTAGAATCACCAATTACAGCAAATATCTTTTGTTTTCTTCCGGCTTTTTGATTTGCTTTTTCAAATCCAATTCCCGCGGATATACTTGCACCCATGCATATTACAGTGTCTATAGCTGAAAGAGGAGGGGCCGCACCGAGCGTATAACAGCCAATGTATCCAGTAACTATAATATCTTTAGA
>JAAYFQ010000157.1 GCA_012728165.1 Synergistaceae bacterium
AATAGTTGTAAGTTCAGGCATCTCTCCTCAAAACAAAATGCTAAAAGAGGCCAGGAAACGTAAAGTTCCTATTGTGGGTGAACTTGATTTTGTATACCCTTACTTGTCAGGAAATATTATTGGAGTAACTGGAAGCAATGGCAAAACGACAACAACTTCTATGATCGGATATTATCTTAATAAGTTGGGTTATTCTGTAGCAATATGTGGCAATATAGGAAATCCCTTGGCAAAAGTAGTGAATAAAACATATGATTTTATTGTTATGGAGCTTAGTAGTTTTCAACTGCACTGGGCATACAAATTTAAATGTAATGCGGCTGTTATTACAAATCTAGCCCCCGACCATATTGACTGGCATTGCTCTTACGAGAATTACGTTGCTGCAAAAGCTAACTTGATAAAATGTCTTGATGATTCCGGGTTTGTGATATGTCAGAAGACAGATATGGAATCACTCAGAATTGGCAAAAAAAATTGTTTGCCTCTTTTCTGGAAAGTTCCTTGTAATAATGAAAAAGGGATATATATGGATATAAAAAACAAAACTGCTTGGCTGAACAGCTCTATTGGTTCTAGCGTTAAAAGTTTATTCAAGTTTGATGAGATAAATCTTTTAGGTACTCACAACATGGCTAATACCGCAATGGTACTAGCTTTGTTATCGCAGTACGGCATTACTGTTCCAAAAGACCTTATTGCTTCCTATGTTCCACCAAAACATCGTTGCTCTTATGTTGGTAAAGCTAAATCAATTGTTTTTATTGATGACTCTAAGGGTACAAATGTTGCGGCTTCAGTTGCTGCTATGACTGCTCTTGACGGAGTAAAGATAATCATACTTGGCGGGCAAGGGAAAGGAGAGTCTTATGATTCTCTTGCAGCAGCGGTTAAAAAATTTACAAAGCATGCTGTTTTGATTGGTTCTGAGAAAGAAAAGATTAAGCAGGCATTAAAGAAAGCCGGTTATAAATCTTATTCTTTAGTTTCTACAATGCAAGAAGCAGTTGAAACTGCTTATTCAAAAGCTTCTGCAGGGGACACGGTTCTTCTTTCTCCAGCTTGTACTAGCTGGGATATGTATTCTAATTATGGAGAAAGAGGAGATCATTTCTGCGCGTTTGTAAAAGAAATAATAGAGAGAGAATTGAATTATGATCAGCAGAGATAGAAAGAACAACTACTTAGATAGTTTTAGAGTTAACCCATTTTTATGGGTAATTCCACTTGTGTTGACAGGAATAGGGATCCTCATGATAACTTCCACTACAAGTACGACATCCTTTGAGTCTACAGGGACTCCTTTTCAGATGGGAATGAAACAACTGCAGTGGTTTGTTATAGCAATAATATCTATGCTTGTTACATATGCAATTCCTATCAAATTTTGGTATAAGATCAGCGGATTTGCTTTGATAGTAACATGGTTAATGTCATGGCTACCTCTTATTATAGGAATAGGTAGCACAATAGGTGGAGCTCGTAGATGGATACAAATTCCCGGAATTGGCATTTCAGTACAACCCGGAGAATTGTTATGTCTTGCTATGGCTTTGCACCTTGCTAAAATTCAGTCTCGTGAAAGCAATGATCCTTTAAAGGCTTTTATTTCCACCTGCACGCTGATGTTTTTAGGTGCGATACCGTTGTTGCTTCAGCCAGATTTTGGAAGTGTTATGCTCCTGTTTCTTATTTCAATGGGAATGTATGTAGAAAGAATCGGATGGCGTTATCCGATTTTCGCTGGAGGAATAATTGCAGCTCTTTCATTTCCTACACTAATTTTTGGCAAAGTATATCGAATGCGCCGTATAACGGCCTTTATTAATCCATGGTCTGACGCACTTGGAACAGGATTCCATGCTATTCAAGGATTAATTGCTTTTTCAAATGGTGGTTTTTGGGGGACAGGCCTGGGACATGGGTTTCAGAAGCTGAATTACTTGCCTGCAGCCTACACTGACTTTATATATGCAGCTATAGGTGAAGAGCTTGGACTTGTAGGAACGTTGGGTGTTTTGACGTTATTCCTTTTCTGGATATCACAGGTACGTAAAATTTATTACAGCGTTCCAGAGGGATTTAATTCATCTCTGACATGGGGAATAGCACTGACAGTTATTTTACCACTTTGTATAAATGTAGCAGGGGTTACTAAGTTTTTGCCTTTGACAGGGATGCCGCTCCCTTTTGTCAGTTACGGAGGAACTTCTTTATTGACTATGTGGACCAGAGTAGGAATATTGATGAGACTTGACAAGGAAGGTTATCTGGAGGCAGGGCGCCTATGAAAGACAATATACTTATAGTTGCTGGAGGAACAGGTGGACATATTTGGCCGGCAATATCTTTTGGTAAATGGATAGATTTGAATAAACCGGATTTTTGTGCACATTATGCGTGCGGTTCTCGTTCGCTTGAAGCTGAAATATATAAATCTGCTAATATTGAACCAAATGTATTACAGATCGAGGGGTCTCCTTTTTCAGGAAGGTCAGTTTCACAAAAAATACACAGGTTTTTAGCCTTGTTCACTGGTTTTTTTAAAGCAAGACGTATTTTAAAGGATTTAAACCCAGTTTATTGCGTGTTATTTGCAGGATATATTTCATTTCCATTTATTCTGGCATGTAAATTTTGCAAAATCCCTCTTGCACTGCACGAACAAAATGCTTACGCAGGAAAGGTAACCAGAGTTGCAAGAAAACTAGGGATAGACATATATACAGGTTGGGATGAGTGCAAACCCTTACCAATAGGTTCATATACTCCTGTAGGAGTCCCAGTTAGGGATTTTGAGACTCATAATAATGTCTCAGCGTGGGGAAAGCTGGGGTTTCCAGAAGACATGCCATCTGGTGTAAAAGTGGTTGCTTTTACCGGTTCACTGGGAAGCATTCCAATAAGAAAAATGATATGTGATATTGCTATTAAAAAAAAATATAAAAACTGGTCTTTTATTTTACCTTCAGTTTCGGATAAACTTGAAAAACCTTATGACAATGTGTATTTTTTGCCTAAAATTTGGGAAGCCTCTTTATTGTTTAGTTTAGCTGATATTGCTATAGCAAGAGCTGGAGGGTCAACGCTTACAGAGATAGGGACTTTTGGTATACCTGCAATAATTATTCCCTGGAGGCGGGCGGTAGATGACCATCAGTTTTACAATGCAAGTATATACACAGCTGAAAACGAAGCTGTTATTTGGGATGAGAGAAGCGATTTGTCTGATTTTGAAAAAAAATTATTCAAGATTTATAAAATTTATCAAGAACCTAAACGAGAAAATACTTCAAAACTGTATAATAAAGCGAATAAGATTTGTGAGAATCTTTGGCTTGCACTTTTTCTAAAGTTTGAAAGGAGCGTTCCTAGTGGCACTAGACAGTAGTGTGGATCTTAAATTAAAAAACATACATTTGATGGGTATCGGTGGGGCCGGAATGAGCGGTCTTGCTATTTTGTTGGACCAGATGGGAACCAAAGTGTCTGGGTGCGATATTATTCAGACGACTTATATGCAGGAACTTATAAATAGGAATATCCCAATATCTATGGATCACAATGCTGAACATATAGATGAATATAAGCCGAATATACTTGTGTATTCGAGCGCTATCCCTACCGACCATCCCGAAATACTCAAGGCATGGCAGCAAGGAATATCTGTTGCCGGCAGAGCCGAGGTATTAAGTCTGATATTCAATGCACGCCTAGGTGTTGGAGTCGCTGGTACACATGGCAAGACAACGACTTCGTCAATGATAGCTATGATTGCGGAGGAGGCAGGAGTAGATCCAACAATTGCTATTGGTGGAGAACTCGCTGATATAGGTACAAATGCAAAACTCGGCACAAGTAAGTATATGGTCGCCGAACTGGATGAAAGTGATCGCTCGTTTATCTATTTTCATCCAGAAATTGCTGTTGTTACAAATATTGATTGGGATCACAGAGATTACTATATTACATTTAAATCCGTCGAAGATGCTTTTTATGAATTTCTTTCGAACAGAAAAAAGGATGGCAAAATGGTTCTTTGTATGGAAGATTCTGGTGTAGCGAATTTAATTTCAGATAATGATTTTGATAAAGACTCAATTGTCTCCTATGGATGGGGCACTGGTTGGGACTGGGGTGCAACAGAAGTCGAGCATTCTATAGGTGGCGGTGTTTCATACACGTTGAATTACAAAGGGGAAAAACTTGATCGCCTAACTCTAGCTGTATCTGGCGAACACAATGTTCTTAACTCTTTAGCAGCTTGTGCTGCTTCACATGAGATGGGAATAAATATTAAAGAAGCAAAAAGTGCTCTTGCTAAATTTAGTGGTGCTAAGCGTAGACTTCAGAAGACGGGAAAAGTTCGAGATATTCTTATTTACGATGACTATGGACATCATCCGAACGAAATTCGCGCTACTTTACACACTATACGTGAAATTTTCCCTACACGGAGAGTGGTTGCAATTTTCCAGCCTCATAGATTTAGCCGGACAGCTGCGTTATACAAAGAATTTGCTGAAGCGCTTTCACTTGCAGACAGAGCGTTTATACTTCCAGTCTATGGATCTGACGAACAGCCGATAAAGGGTGTTACTTCAAAACTTATATTTGATGCTGCGTCTGATGATAATAGAGCGCATTATGAACTCCCTGGAGATTTTAATGGTCTTGTTAAGTCTGTATGTAATGTAGCATGTGATGGTGACCTCATACTTACTATAGGAGCTGGAAGCGTAGGGACTTTAGGGAATAGGATATATCTAACCTTGCTAAATGAATCAAGAAAAGATGAACTTGCCGACTAAAATTAGCTTAAAACCATTTAATACATGGGGTGTCGGAGGGAGCTGTTCTAACCTGGTAACTCCTAAAACAATTAATGATGCATTAGATGCTTATTTGTCAGCCAAACATAAAGAAGAACTTGTCTATATTCTTGGCGGTGGTTCGAATGTCCTTATTTCTGACAGCAATCTTAATGCTACCGTAATTCATTCTGTGGGTCTTAATAAAATATTATTAAACAAAAACACGTTGAACGATAATATAGAAATAGAAGTTGAAAGCGGTTTTCCAGTTCAGGAGCTCTTAGCCATTGCAGTAAAAAACAATCTGAGTGGGCTAGAATTTCTGACCGGCATTCCCGGAACATTTGGTGGGGTTCTATGGGGAAATGCTGGAGCTGGGCAAGAAGACTTTGGAAAGAGTATTACTCGTTTAGAAACAATAGAAAAGAATGGTACACTTCGTGTTTGGAACAGAGATGAACTTAATTGGAAATATAGGACCTGTCCTTTTAACAGTAGAAACACAGTAATGATTACAAAATGTTTTCTTTCGTTAAAGGAAGCTCCAAAAGAAGGAATTTTGGAAAAAATTAAAAAATTTGCAGCTTTAAGAAAAGGGCAACCTTATGGAAAGATGACTGCGGGATGTGTGTTTAAAAATCCTGATGGAATGTATGCAGGTCGTTTATTAGAAGATGCGAAGTGTAAAGGCTTGTATTGCGGTGATGCTATTGTTTCAACCGCTCATGCGAATTTTATAGAAAACACTGGTAATGCTTCAGCTTCAGATATTTTTTATCTTAGTGAAATGTGTAAAAAAAGAGTTTATAATCAGTACGGAGTTGAGTTGGAATATGAAATCCGATTCTTTGGGGACTTTTAAAAGAAAAACTTATAGAAAAATCAAACTGTGGATGATTATACTTACATTGTTCGCAGGCATCCTTACTGCAGCTGAATCTCGTTATCTAATATTTCGTATTTACAACATTACGATTGAACCTCAAAATATTTTGTCAGAGAATGTTTTATGGGGAACACTAAAGCCATTAGAAGAGAAAATATGGCCTTTATATTGGATAAGGTCAAAAAGTCATGAAAAATTTATAAGCGACTATTATCCTATAAATCTTAATATTTCTTTATGTGGATGGGGAAAATTTAAAGTGAAGTGTGTCCCTCTTGAACCTAAATTCAAGATGTTTTGGGGTGGTAAGTATTGGTATGTCACAAAAGAGAGCCGAGTTTGGTTGACAACTTTAAAAGAAAATAAATATGTATCTAGTAGTAATGCTGAGAGCATTCCAGTTCTTTCTTGGAGTAGCGATAGAAAATTACCGATTGATTTGTCTAATAAAAAAGGCAACGTGATGGATTCAAATCTTCCTATAGAGCGCATAGAAGAGTGGTACAACAATATTAGGACTCTTGATTGGATTGAATCAATAAAGTACATTCAAGCTGAAGTTAGAGGAGATGCCCCAGTAGTTCAAGTGTTTTTTAATGAGATAGGAACAAAAGGGGTTAGCATCTTGTTTTCCGACAATCCCGCTGATTGGTATGAGCCAGTTCTCGCTGTTAAAAAAATATATCCGAATATTTCAACGCTTTCGAAAGATATTTTCATAGATACAACATATAAAGACAAGATTCTAGTTAAAAATAAGGTACAATTAACAAAGTAAATATCTTATAAGAAGAGGGGGCTAAGTACATGTTTAGAAAAGCCTCGGGCTATATTGGAGAAAAAGAACCTGAGCTTATTGTTGGCCTTGATTTAGGGACCAGCAAAATAACAGTAGTTGTCGCAGAAAGGGACCTTAATGATGATGGGGCCCAGATTATTGGTGTTGGGCAGGCTCCTTCAAGCGGAATAAGAAAGGGCATGATTGTTAATCTTGATCAGGCTGTGCGTTCCGTCAGGCAAGCTATAAGTGATGCTCAAAATATGGTAGGTCAAGATATAAGGGAAGTTACCGTTTCTTTTGGAGGCGGAGAAGTAACAAACATACGTTCAAGAGGAATGGTTTCACTCGGAAGAGTTGCAAGGCCCGTCATGAGTCTTGACATTGAACGCGTTATCGAGGCTGCACAGGCTGATGTCGCTGTTCCAGCAAATCAAAGCATTTTGCACACAATTCCTGTAGAATATTCGCTTGATGGAAATGTCGGAATAGATGATCCATTAGGAATGACAGCTATGAGGCTTGATATACAACTTCAATCCGTAATAGTTCCTTCAGCCACAATTCAGAATGTACTTAACTGTGTTGACAAAGCAGGACTTGATGTCGCTGGCTTAGTACTTAAACCACTTTCTTCAGCACTTGGAGCTCTATCTCCGGAAGAGTCTTTAGCAGGTGCTGTCGTAATTGATATTGGTGGTGGAACCACCTCTATTGCGGTTTTTTCGGATGGACGTCCAAAACATCTTGGAATTATTCCCATTGGAGGAGACCACATATCAAATGATGTCGGAAGTGTTTTAAAACTTCCGCTTAACAAAGCTGAGGAAATAAAGAAAGAAGTATCGGTTTTTGCTCCTCCAGAAGACGAAGATGAAACAATAGATTTTGTTTGTAATGATAGAGATTACTCTGTTTGCAAACTCGATTTGCACGAAATCGTAAAATGTAGACTTGAGGAGTTATTTGATGTTCTTGTTCGACCTGAAATAAAGACTGCAGGAATAGCACTGCTTCCTGCAGGAATTATTCTGACAGGAGGAGTATCAAAAACAGAAGGCATAGACGGACTTTTGCTAGATCTAATGGATTTACCAGCAAGAGTTTCTTTTCCTGTGGATGCCAATCGTATGCCCCCGGGTAGAAACACGCAGGAATATTCTTCAGCTGCTGGCATTATTAGATATATTATTGAGAAAGAACGAGACCCATTTCGATATCTTGAAAATCCAATGATAACGAAAAATGGCTCGGAAAATATTAAAGGAAGAACACTTATACCTGAACCTCTCATAAAAATAGGTTCTAAAAAGAGTTCGGGTGAAAAAAAAGAAGGAAACTCATTCGATATATTCCAAGGAATTAAAAACTTATTCAAGGAATTGTTTTAATTCCTAAAGGATTTCGAAAGGAGAAAAATACATGAACGATGTATCCGAGATATTTCAGTTAGATAAATCCAGTACTCCAACAAGAGAAGTCATAAAAGTAGTTGGAGTTGGCGGAGCCGGAAATAATGCTTTAAATCATATTATACGCGGTGGAGTTAAGGGTGTTGAGTTTATTGCTGCCAACACAGACATGGCACATTTGGAGCTTTCCGAAGCACCAACACAAATGATTCTAGGCAAAGAACTTACAAAAGGCCTAGGTGCTGGATCTGACCCTGAAGTAGGGTTTAAATCTGCATTAGAATCTAGAGAAGAAATTCGCGCCTCTGTTGAAGGATCTGATATGGTTTTCATTGCAGCTGGAATGGGAGGAGGCACTGGTACTGGTGCAGCTCCTGTCATTGCGTCGATAGCCAAAGAAGTTGGCGCTCTTGTTGTTGCAGTAGTTACACTCCCTTTTACATTCGAAGGAAAGAGGCGGGTTACACAGGCCGAGTCAGGGGTAAAAGAATTAAAAAGTAATGTCGATGCTCTTATCGTCATTCCTAATGATAAATTGCTCTCAAGAACGGATAATAAAACTTCAATAAATGATGCATTTAAACTTGCTGATGGAGTTCTTCACCAGGCAGTGCAAGGCGTTACGGACCTTATTCTACGTCCGGGACTTGTTAATGTTGACTTTGCTGATGTAAAGACAATTATGTCCAATGCAGGTTCTGCCATTATGGGGATAGGTGAAGGATATGGAGAAAAACGTGCTGCTACTGCTGCCTACAATGCTATAAACAATCCACTTATGGATACCAGAATATCTGGAGCTAAAGGAATATTGTTTAACATAACAGGTGGAGCAAATGTTGGAATTCATGAAATTGATGTAGCTACAAGAATAATTACTGAGGCAGCGGATGATGATGCCTTTATTATTTGGGGACATGTGTTTGATCCTGATATGGATGATGCAATACAGATCACTGTTATTGCGGCAGGATTTGATGATACGGCTGATAAACAATCAACCAATCCTTTACCTAAAACAAACGTTTCAAGTAATGCTTTTTCTGCATCTAGAAGAAACCTTGACATATCAGCAGTAAAAAACTTAAACATGTTTTCTATTGCCAAAGCTAATTCTAATATTGACGTCACAGAGGCTCAGGATTCACAAATTTCTACAAAATCCTATTCAAATAAGCAGATGGATTTATATGAAAAAATACCGCAAGAAAAAGCTTTTTCTGATGTTTCCGAAAATGAGATCGCGGTTTCGAGCAAGTTTGTGCCTCGACAGCAGATGACTCAAGTTTCAGATGAGGATTTATTTAAACAAAGTGGAACACAGGAGAATCAATACGATATGCCGACTCTTCTTAGAAAGAAGCTTGGTTCTGAGTAAGAAATTAAATTCGCAAAAGACTGAAAAAAAAGTAACCGCTTGGCAGAGCTGGGAAGAGTATAGAGATGCTGAAACATTTACTACAGAATTGCCCAAGGGTGGAGATATACCTTGGGCTCTTTTTTATCCCGCAGATTATGCAATTGGTTCTTCAAATTTAGGCATACACTATGTATTCCGGTTGCTTCGCGAAAAGGGTATAGCAGCTGAACGCTTTTTTGAACGGCCGATACCATATCGTTCTGTTGACGCAGATACAATGCTTGAGCGGTTTCCAATAATTACGGCGGGGATATCTTACGAAGGTGGTGCCCTATCCTTTTTTAATTGGCTTAAAGGTGCCGGAATTCCACTCTCCCCAATCAATAGAAAAAAAGGCGACTTTCCTATTGTCGGAGCAGGTGGTGCAATAACATATATTAATCCACTGCTTTTATCTGGAGTTTGCGATTTTATAGTTCTGGGTGATGCGCTTAATGTTTTCGACTATCTTATAGAATGTTTCAGACGATACATGCTACATTCAGACAGAGAGCTCTTATTCAATGAACTTGCCGAGAACAAATCAATCTTAGTTCCGCTTATTCATATAAAAAATGGCTTTGTTGCGAATAAAAGAATTCCTGATAAGACGATGCCTATGAGTGATGAATATCCAATGCACAGTACTTGGACTACTCCAAAGAGCATATTTGGGAATACGCTGCTTATAGAACTTCAAAGAGGCTGTATAAGAAATTGCAGTTATTGCACATTGCCTAGTTCTTTTGGAAAAATGAGATTCCGCAGCTTTGATATAATTAAAGAGCATCTTGACGAAGTGCTTTCAAAATCGAATGTTACTCAGGTAGGTCTTGTGACTCCAGAGGCTAGTGATTATCCTGATTTAAATAAGTTGATAGATTATCTTGAAGTTAGAAAAATGGGGATATCATTTGCCTCTTTGAGAATAGATAGGTTAACTGAAAGAATGATAACAGCTCAGACATGTGCTGGAAGACACAGCATAACTGTAGCTCCTGAGACAGGGCTAGATGCACTTCGTCTTTCATGTGGTAAGAGGTTCACCAACAAGACGATAATTGAGAAACTAAGTTTAGCCGCATCAAAAGGCGTCAATCAAGTCAAGTTGTATTTCATGATTGGACTTCCAGGTGAGACCGATGAAGATATATTCGCAATTTCTGAATTATGTCATTGTATAATAGAAGAGACGGGACTAAGCTTAATCTTATCTGTAGGAGCGTTTGTGCCTAAACCAGGGACTCCATGGCAACATCAACCATTTGTCGGAACTTCAGCAATACGAAAGAAATACAGCGCAATATCATCAGATTTAAGAACTATAAAAAAGAAAAAACCAAAATTAAGATTAACGAGTCCAAAAGAAGCAGCAGAAGAGTTTAATCTCGCTTGGTACGGTTATAATGATAGTGTGGAACTTGCGAATGCAATAGAAAAAAATGTTCCATTAAAAAAGCATTCTTCAAGAGAAAGTACATTAACAGAGTTAAAATTTCTTTGGTAATTAAAGACATAAAAGGTTGGGAAGAATATGGTCACAAGAAGAACACGTAAATACAATGACAAAAAAACAATTAAGACTTTCGGGCAGCTAATATTGCCTTTAGCTGTAATAATGCTGTTTGCTCTCTTCTTCTTTAGTGTTAAATTGTTCTTTATGGATCCAAACGATGTTTATTTAGATGGTGGTAAAGCGCAGTTTTCTTCTGCTGAAAGCATTAAAGCAAAAGATAAAGCAGATTTGCCTTCGATTGAGGAAGAAGTTGTTAAAACTGAGCCTGATTTAGAGAAAAAAATTCCAGAAAAAGCTGTACTAAAAACAACAGAGATAAACCCGCCAGTTGTAAAACGTGTGAATAAACCAAAAAGCATTCCTGCAAAATCGAAAACAGAGGTTTTAACAAAACAAACAACAGTAAAAAAAGAAAAGACTATAAGTGCAACGGAACAGACAAAACATAATGAAGGTGTTTCAGCTTCACGTTGGGATGTACAAGTAGGTGGATTTATAGCAAAAGATAACGCAGTTGCTTTACTCAAAGAGGCTCAAACTAAGGGTTATAGCGCATATATTTCTGATTCAGTCAAAGATAATAGACCGTTTTATAAAGTCAGAGTCAAGGGTTTTATTTCAAAGGATGAATCGGCTAAGTTAGCATCTAAAATACAATCGGATGGCTATCCAACTTACCTAGTTTTAACAAAATAGCATGCTAATTTGGTCTTGAAAGGAAGTAGCTTATGGCTGGTTTTCTGAAAGAAGTTAGTCCAAGACTTAAAGCACTTTCTTATGTTGCAGAAACACTTAAGTTTCCATGGTTAGACATAAAGAAAACGCTTGATCTAAAGGAAGCTATAGGCAAGCGTATCGCGCAGCAACTTAATTCTGAGGTTCCATACCCCCCCTATACAAGAAGCCTACGTGACGGTTATGCTGTTCAAAGCCAGGATGTTGTGGCTGCTACTTCAGGAACTCCAACTTTTCTAAAAAAAACAGAAGAAGTGTTGATGGGTGCTATTCCATCTTTTGAAATAATAAAAGGCGAAACAGCGTCAATACCAACAGGTGGAATTTTGCCTAAGGGTTCTGATTCTGTTGTAATGCTTGAGGATACATCATTTATAGGTGGGTTAGTTGAGGTTCGTAGAGGAGTTCAATCTGGAGAAAACATCTTAGGTCATGGAGAAGAAATAGCAAAGGGAGAAAAGGTGCTTAGTAGAGGAGATTTAATAGATTTTTCTAATGTAAGCATATTATCAACTCTAGGGGTGCATTCTTTATCTATTTCCACCCTACGTATTAGTTTACTTAGCACAGGAGATGAAGTTGTGCCTGTGGAGACATCCCCTCTTCCTCCAGGCTGTATAAGAGATGTAAACAGTTGGTCTGTGTCTTCCTTTTTGCGCCATTATGGGTTTTTAACTAAATATAGAGGAATTGTTTCAGATAATGACGGAGAACTTGAGAAGAGAGTAAAAGAAGAACTTGAACTATGTGATGTATTAATTTTAAGCGGGGGTTCTTCAGTAGGAATGAGAGATCATAGTTCTAGAGTTCTCGAAAAACTTGATAATCCTGGACTTCTTATAAGAGGAATAAATATTGCACCTGGAAAGCCCACTCTCATTGCTGGATGTCTAGAGAGCAAAAAGCTGGTAGTCAGTCTACCTGGGCACCCTCTGTCTTGTCTCACTGTAGCGTATGTTTTGCTCTTACCTCTTTTATTGAAGTTAATAGGCGCAGAAAATGAAACATACGGACATAAACTATTCCTTCAGCTTTCAAAAGACCTCATTGCCAGAACGGGTCTCGAAGAATTCATTCCGTGCAAGGTAGATGAAATGGGCAATGTCCTTCCACTTTTTGCAAAATCAGGATACATTTCTGTGTTATCAAAAGCTGATGGACTAATAAGAATTCCCGAAGACAGAGAGACCGTCCGCAAAGGTGAGACAGTGGAGGTATGGCTATGGTAAAAAATTATCCGGAACATATTTCTATCGAAGAAGCTAACACAATCTTAAAGAATACTTTTAGCGATTTTGCAGAAGAACATAAAAATGAAATTAATATACAGGATGCATTAGGATATGTGCTTGCTGAGGATGTTTTGGCACATAGAAATGTACCACACTACGCTGCTTCGGCTATGGACGGATATGCTTTAGATTCGTCATCAACTATAGGTGCTTCTCCTGCAACTCCTGTAAGAATGAAAAAAGGTCTATATAAATGGGTCAACACAGGATCAGCTGTTCCAACCTGGGCTAATTCTGTTCTTATGATTGAGGATTCTTCAATCGAAGAAGAGGAGCTAATTGTTTTCAAAACTCTAACTCCTTCCCTCAATGTTCGTCCTCTTGGAGAAGATGTAATGGCTGGTCAAATCATTGCAAGAGAAGGCGAAGCAGTTTCTCCTGCCCTTATCTCTCTTTTTTTATGCTCCGGTATAGAAAAAATTCTCGTCTATAAAAAACCTAAAGTTCTTTTTATTCCAACAGGGGATGAAGTTGTATCAAAAGAAGAGTGGTTAAGTAATTCAAAACCTAAATTAGGGACGGTTGCCGAGAGCAATTCATTGTTTATAAAAGCCACTTTCAGCCAGTGGGGATATGAAATAGATGTCTCTCAAATATTGCCAGATAACGCCGAAATATTACAAGATAAAATTCTTGAGAGTGTAAAAGAATATGACATGCTGCTTGTTGGAGCTGGTTCTGCCAAAGGAGAAAGAGATCATACTCTTAAAGTTTTTGAAAAGACAGGGGAAGTTTTGTTCCGCTGGTTAAGAATGAAACCAGGACGCCCAGCAATGGCTGCGAAGATATCAGGAAAACCAGTTTTATGTCTTCCTGGATTTCCGATGTCAACGGCCGTAACTCTTTGGGGAATTGTATATCCTTTACTAAACCTTCTTTCATCTAAAAGTAGTGATTTTGAGTCATCAATCAAAAATGCCATAGGCTGTTGTAACACTTGGAATACTAAACTTCTGGTTCCGCATTCATCTCCTCCAGGAATTATAGAATGGCTTAGAGTTAAAACTGCACTTGTTGGTAATGATCTATATTGTTGGGGGTTAACATCAGGAGCGAGTGTGCTGTGGGCGCTTGCCGAGTCTGATGGTATTGCGCTATTACCCTCTTCAGCGCTTGAATGTGAAAAAGAGATGGATATTACTGTATGGATGACTAGGTCGGTTGATCTTGAAAAGAGAATATTGTTTCAGGGTTCAGATGATCCAGCAATACAACATTTGGCAACTCCTATAAAACACAGAGGTGGCGAATTGGTTTCACGTGCTGTTGGTAGCATGGGAGGGTTGGCAGCACTAGGACGTGGGGAATGCCATTTAGCAGCGGCTCACTTATTAGACGAATCTGATGGAACCTACAATGACAGCTTTATAGAGCGTTTTTCCAATGGTGAAAAATGGAAAAGAATCCTTGTCTTTTATCGCACACAAGGCATTATCGTCCAAGCAGGAAATCCTAAAAACATTTATAGTTTTGAAGATTTATGTAACGGAAATTTTGTTTTTTCAAATAGACAACCTGGAGCTGGAACAAGAGTTTTATTTGATTATTGCTTGAAAAAATCCGACAAATCACCATCTGATATAAAAGGTTATGCTCAGCAGTCTACGACCCACATGGAAGCTGCAAATAGAGTTTACTCAGGACTTGCAGATGCAACACTTGGAATAAAATCTGCTGCTGATGCGTTGGGACTAGATTTTATTCCTTTGAAAGAAGAACCTTATGAGCTCGTGATAGCCTCAAAGCACATAAAACATCCTGGTATTGTTGCTCTTCTTGAAAGTTTAAATGATAAAGAGTGGAGAGCAAAGGTTGAAAAAATGGGCGGATATAGATGGCCGAAGTAATAGATTCTTATGGGCGTCATTTAAATTATGTGCGAATATCTGTAACGGATAGATGTAACTTTCGGTGTAGTTACTGTATGCCGCCTGAAGGTGTTCAGGAAATTGATCACGCCGAAATAATGCGTTACGAAGAAATATTGCGCCTTTGTGTTGTTTTTAGAGAGCTTGGAGTAAGGAAATTCAGGTTTACAGGAGGAGAACCTCTTGTTAGGAAAGACATAGTTTCTTTTCTTGCAGAACTAAGATTCCAACTTCCTGATGTTAAAATTGCAATGACCACAAATGGGTTTTTGCTTAAAAAATATGCTCAACAGCTTGCTGATGTGGGTATTGATTCACTTAATATAAGTCTTGATACATTAGATTGCGATAAGTTTTCAAGTATAACAAGAGTTGACGGTTTAGAAAAAGTTTTTTCAGGAATAAAAGCAAGTGTAAAGAGTGGTATAAAAAATATAAAGATTAATACAGTGTTAATAAAGGGATTTAATGATACAGAAATTCCAGAGCTTTTGAAATTTTCAAAAAAAGCAGGAGTGCTTTTGAGACTTATTGAATTTATGCCATTGCAGGATTCTATTTGGAATGAAAAACATTTTATAAGTTCAAATGAAATGCTCCGTATTTTACAAGGTATGGGTGAATGGAAACTGGAAGATTCTTTTGCGTTTGAAGATGGGCCAGCAAAATACTATTGTAACGCAAAAAACGGAGATAGAATAGGTATAATTGCAGCAGTGTCTCATCACTTTTGCGACAGCTGCAACAGACTTAGAGTGTCAGCCTCAGGCAATTTGAGAACATGTCTCTTCAGTCCTCAAGAGTTCCCTTTACGCGCACTGATTAGAAATCCCGATACAGCAAAATTGAAAAATGCTATATTTGAACAGATAAAAAGTAAACCTAAATGCTGGAGAGATATAAGGACAGGCAAAAGCCATATGTCTTCAATAGGAGGTTAAACAAATGCAGGAATATACACATTTCGACAATGATGGGCATCCTATATTAGTTGACATAAGTAACAAAAACATTACTTCACGCACCGCTATTGCTGAAGGATGGGTTAGCTTACCGTGTTCAGTATATGATGTCGTTTCTACAGGAAACGTAAAAAAAGGAAATCCATTTTCTATAGCAGAACTTGCGGGGATAATGGGAGCAAAACAGACGTCATCTCTTATTCCTCTTTGCCATACAATTAACCTTGTGAATATTAAAGTAAAATGTAGTCTTAATACTGAAAGAAGAGCGTTACATATAGTTTGTGAAGCTACCGCAAGTTATAGTACTGGCGTTGAAATGGAAGCACTGACAGGTGTATCTATTGCAGCATTGTGTTTTTATGATATGTGTAAAGCTTTAGATAAAGGGATGGTAATTAGTGATATTCGTCTTTTAAAAAAGAGTGGCGGTAAGAGTGGAGAATGGACTGCAGAAAAGGAGTATATAAAATGAGAGTGTTAAGACTTTATGCGCCATTACTTATTGGTGACCTAACACTTTGCTATGTTCACAGCAAAGCAGGAGGAGAAAGTTGTGTCAATGAAATTCCTTTAAATATTAGGTTTGCATTGGCGGGAGCTGTTCTAAAAGATACGGACATAGAAAAATCAATGACAATTGTTCTGCCATTCGAAACCAAAATAAAAGACGGCGACTTTTTGGCATTTGACGATAGTGATTTGCTTCTCAGATGGAATGCGAAAACATTAAATTTTACGGTAATCAAATGTGGTTTTTTAAGCGTATCTGCAAAGTTCTCTATATGGAAACCGCTTTGTGTTGCAGTCTTAACAGTTAGTGATAAGAGTTGGAAGGGTGAACGCGAAGATACTGCAGGTCCTGAGCTCGAAGAACTTGTCTCTAATCTTGGCGGAATAGTCATGGAGCGTACAATAGTTCCGGACGATATTGATGCTATAGCTAATACAGTAATAGATTGGTGTGAAAAGGGATACAACCTTGTCCTGACAACAGGTGGAACAGGGTTGTCTCCGAGAGATGTTACCCCTGAAGCATTAATGTCAATTGCAGAAAAAACTGTACCTGGTTTTGGTGAATTGATGCGCATGACAACAATTGCACATACACCACGAGCTTTTTTGACGAGAGGGTTAGCTGTAATAAAAAATAAAACCCTTGTTATAGCTTTTCCTGGAAGTAAAAGAGGTGCTTCGCAATGCTTTAATGCATTGTCTTTAGGAATTCGACATGGAGTAGAAACACTTATTGGTTTAAAAAGTGAATGCGGTCAAAATCATTGTTAAAGTAATTGTTATGACAAGCTATATTAGACACCGCACAGTCTCGTAATTGTAAAAAGGTTTTAGTCGCCGTTATTAACTCGACAATAGTTCCCTTTTCAATTTGTGCAATCAAATGTATTAAAATATAGATAAACCGAAAAGAATGAATGTGCTACACGGCACAGCAAGTAAACATTTATCGTAAACTAGAGGGGATGATTTAAAAATGATAAATATTAATGATCTTAAAAAATTTGGCATAGATGTTGAAGAAGTAACACGACAGCATAAGGGCAATTACGAAGTTTTTCTAAATAGTCTTGCGGATTTTGCAGAAGACAAAAACTATGAGCAGATGCTTGCTTTTTTAAGTAGTAATGACTATAAGAGCGCTTTTACTCATGCAATTACTCTAAAGAGAGTGTCCGGCAGACTTAATTTTTCTGACCTTTATAATAATTTACGCATATTGACTGATCTTCTTCGTTCATGTGAACCCGTTAATACATCAGAAATAGTTGCGTTATTAAAGAAGGATTACGCAAAAATACTGGAAGCAATTAATTATATAAAATAACGAACAATCGAATGTAAATAAAAACAAGTTCCTTGAGAGAATTTAATTTTCTCAAGGAACTTGTTTTTATTTAGCACGGAGTATTTTGCAGAAATGATTAAAGGTTTAATTTGGTGGAGATGATCGGACTTGAACCGACGGCCCCTTCCGTGCGAGGGAAGTGCTCTCCCACTGAGCTACATCCCCAATTAAACTACTGTGGTAGTTTATCACGTCTGTTTAGCTTGTCAACCGAGTATTAGCCCTCTATGGATATAGCCAGACTAATCAGAGAAGTCTACAAGTTTTGCTTTTACTCCGTCAATTGAATTTAACTTATTTTCTAGTTCTTTGGAGATTTCCTGATTTGAACATAGTTGAAGTATTAGTAGACCCTGTGGCGAGCATTTGTCTGATTCTTGATTGTGCAACCCTAATCTTGCACAAATTGAGCAGCCGTACTCCGTCAATGTTTTCTGTACCTCTACTGCAGTACATTCTCTTTGCTCAACTCTTATCGCCATAATTTGAAGACAATTCATCTTATTCTCTCCTTTTATTAAGTTTTAGACATAAGCATATCTTAAATTAGTTGTTACTTGTAGTAATTTTTGAACCAAATATAAAAGTAAGTTACTCTAAATATTATACTAGATAGTATTACTAAAAAAAACAAAATAGCAAGTTTGGCGTTTCAGTAATATAAATTAATCTTTGAAATTATTTTATGATTAACGCGTACAAAGAAGAAGAGTCTGGTTTAAATAGTGAAATAGAAAAAGAGTTTGTTCGTATTGCCTCACTATTTTGTTCCATCTTCTTCAGGCTCAAACTCGAGGTTGTTCTCAACTGCACAATCGTTACAAACTGTTGCCGCTTGACCGTCTTCAGTCACAGCTTCGTGGAATAAATCGCAGCATTCCTTCAAGACTCTGCCACAAATAGCACAACTAAGCATATTTCTTCCTCCTTATATTTTTATTTATTACAATTCATTATTTTTTTATTACAAATTATTAATATAGACAGAGACTTGTTTTATAAACATAAGACAATGTATATGGTATTGAATTATTATTATTTGGGTCTTACTGAATGAGTAACACTCCTACGATATAAATCATTTGCTAACATCCGCTGTTAAAGCTTTAATAAACAATAAATAGTGTCTGCAGAACAGAATTAGTTTGGTGTCAAAAATCTAGTCAATGTCGAAGAGCTTGCATTATCTATAGTATCTCTAACAAAAATCGATTGTAGCAGTTGGTTTTTGTAATTTAAATTTATTTTGCTTTGTTGTAATTTTATTCAACATTAGGCTCAACTCTATGCAAAAGCTGTTATAGAAAGAGTTATAATGAAACTTATAATTTGTTGATAATACAAATACAATAGCGTTTTGTTTTATTAATAATAACATTTACATAGAAGAATACGAACAGATAGCTATGTCTAGGCTATAGTAATAATACCTGATTTTCTCATACTATTAAACATTACGATAACGTAACAGCAAAAATTGAATAAATGGCTCTTATAATTTGGACATAATTTTTTACTTGTGTCTCTTTATAATAACCCCCATTTTACAATAGTCTAAGGGTTCTTTATTGGCATTGGTGCGATGTATAGTTTCTCGATTTTTCTGAGACTATTTCTATCGCAACGAAACATGCAATTACAATATACATAACTTACTAGAGTTAGCAAAGGTAAAGGTATAATATCCTTTTGGAGGGTAGCACAAATGAAATCCATTAAAAATAGTATTATATGTAGTGGTTTGTTAGTCCCTATAATGATAATTTTTATTTGGTGGTTGGGTTCTAATGCTTTCTGGTGGAACACATTTTTACTCCCTTCACCTACTCAAACAGCAAGTGCCTTTTTTAGTTATTTGCAAAATGGTGAGCTGCAAAAACATGTATGTGCAAGTCTTAGTAGGATTATTAAAGGTTTTGGTCTTTCTGCTGTCATAGCACTGTCATTGGCATTACTCTGTTCACAGTTTCCGGCTTTACTTACTCAGATAGAGCCCACACTTGAATTTTTTCGTCATATTCCTCCTATGTCCGTTATTCCACTACTGATTTTGTGGTTTGGCATTGGTGAATCACCTAAAATAATTCTCATAATACTTGCAACATTTTTCCCTGTTTTTTTGAATACTCTTCAGGGGATAAAAGCTTCCGATTCCAAACTTACTGAAGTTGCAAAAGTATTTGGATATTCGCACTGGAATCAGTTTAGATTTGTTGTTCTACCTGAAGCAATACCTTCGATACTAACAGGATTAAGGTTAGGGCTTGGCTACAGTTGGCGGGCTCTTGTCGCAGCAGAACTTGTAGCTGCTGCATCGGGACTTGGCTATATGATTCTTGATGCAGAAAAACTATCACGATCTGATGTAGTATTAATGGGAATATTCGTTATCGGCGCTTTGGGCGCTTTTATCGACTATATCTTTTTTTCTTTCCTTAAACTAAGCCTCAAAAAAGGTTATATGTTATGAGCTGGCTTAAAATAGAAAACTTGAGAAAAACATATGAACTAGAAAATATGAAAGTGAATGCACTTTCTGGAGTTAATCTTGAAATAAATCAAGGTGAATTTATAGTGGTTGTTGGTAGAAATGGCTCGGGAAAAACAACACTGCTTAATATCCTTGCTGGTCTTGAAGAACAATCTTTGGGAAAAGTATTTTTCCAAGACAATGAATGTACTATTGAAAACCCTTTATCAGTAGGAATGGTTTTTCAAGAAGCGCGTCTTATGCCGTGGCTCTCAGTAGAACGCAATTTATTATTTCCCTTTTTACCGGATAAAAATTTTTCTAAATTACATCAAAAAACATTAGACCTTGTAAAAATGCTTAAACTAGAAGGCTATGAAAACGCAATGCCCTCACAGCTCTCGAGCGGAATGGCCCAACGTGTTGCACTTGGTAGAGCTCTCTCATATAATCCTGAAATAGTGCTGCTCGATGAGCCACTAGGAGCCCTTGACTACTTTACACGTAGAACTTTACAACTAGAGCTGATTCGTATCTATTTGAAGGGTGAAAAAACCTTTCTAATGGTAACTCATGATGTCGAAGAAGCACTTCGTCTTGCTACTCGAGTTATTGTTCTTAAAAATGGATCAATAGATTCATCTATTCAAATCAATATGGAATATCCAAGAGTTAGGAACTGTCCAGAATTCCAAGATCTTATAGACAAAGTATTATTAGCGCTAGATGATTCTGAAGCATAATATTTAATTTAAATTATAAAAAGCATGTACTGTGTCAAAATTCGTAAAAGCATCAATACTGAATAAACCATTAAAAATTCAATTTCTTCAATATGTCGGGAGTGAAAAATAGATGGCAATCATAGTTGAGACATATTATCACATTTCTGAAAAGCAGAAACGTTTAGCTGAGATTTATACTGAAGACAAGGACAGAACTATTTTTATAGTTCCTACTGCCTTAGATAAAGAGCTTATTTTGAGGCTTATCTCAGGTGAAGGCTCTTTTTTTGGGAGACGCCCTACTGTGTGGGTATGGAGTGAACTTTACCGTGAATTGGCCAATATAAGTGAAACTTCTCCTCGCCGTGTTATAGATCCTTCTGATCATCTCCTCATTCTAAGATATTTGTTAGATTTGTTTTTAAAAGAGATGGAAGAGGAGGGAGTAGAACTTCCTCCTGGAATTAAACATTCTGGCTTTATCAGAATTCTTGGCGATAACATTCGAGATTTACTTCTTGAAGAAGTTTTACCTGAAAATCTCATTGATAAAATTAAAGATATAAATAACAATCCGGCATCCCCCGAAGCAATTTTGCTTCGTCTCTATTCCGACTATATAAGCTATTTAGACAATTATGAACTTATTGACAACGCACAGACTGCTACATTTACAAGTAAATTGTTAACAACAGAGAGAGTCAAAAATTATACAAAAAAGCATAAATTTGTTTTTATTGGTTTTCTAACTTTTACAGGAAGTCAGCTTAAACTTGTTAAGAATAATTTTGATGAAGCCGTTGATCGTATATTCATTCTTCCAAATTCGGGACTTGCTTTTTCTCATGATTCAATAAAACAGATTGCAAGCAGCTATGGATACAAAGAACAATCTGATTTAACGATAGACTTTATGGAATTGAATGCGAATAATTCATATCTACAGTTCAATTCTATAGCAAGAGAATTAGCTCTGTGGAAGCATGATAAAAGCAATCTAAAAGAGCTTGGCATTCTTGAAAGTTATGGAAGTATAGGAATACAAGTTTCTGAAAATCATCTCAAAATGCTAGAAAACTCTCTCTCTCGATATAAAATACCATACAACACTCAAATCCGTGGGAATGTGGGAGAAACTTTGCTCGGGGATCTTCCAAAACTGATATGGAATGCATACTCTAGAAACTGGAACACACAGGACACTATCTTTATGTTGTCGAGTCCTCTTTTTTTATCAATGGATTTCAACGCACAAAAATATTCAAAGTTATTCCCAGAAGGCTACGGTAAATGGATAGAAATACTTAAGAGAGAAAAGCACACACTCAAAGTTTTCAAACGGACGAACGTTTTTTGCATCGCCATTTCAAAAGGTGGTACTTCGTATGAAATATTAAAGCTGTGGAAAGAGTTTCTTTCAGATCTTGATGTTTTAGAAAATGCACAACAATTAGTTAGGAATCAGATAAGCCTCGACGATGTCATAAAAGATCTTTCTTCCAGTCTTACTGAGTTAGATAAAAAAGTTGAAATTCTTGAAGATTCAAAACGATCAATAGGTGAAGCATCCGCTGTTTTTCTGACTGCTAGCGAAGCTATTCAGTATATACACGACTGGAGCAGAACAGCTACACTGCCCATACCGCTTCCCGAAAGCGGAGCTGTTACGATTTATGCTGGAATACCCCCTGCACTCACTGAACATAAATATTGGATTATGACAGATGTCGATTATGAAACATGGCCTGGAAAGCTTAGAGAGTCTGCACTTTTAAGCGATGAATTCAAAGGAAAAATTAATGATAAGACTAAGAATAATAATGAAGATGAAAACGTATCCTATTCACTGCATCTTCCAGACCTACATGAGAAGAGGGAGCAGAAGGAATCACTTTTTAGACGACTTATCGCAACGGGTAGAGATGGAGTTATTTTCACTCGTTCTCTGACAGATTCTAATGCAAGACCAATTGGCAAGGCTCAGTTTATCGAATCGATTAAAAAAAATAATATAACAAAAGGCGTTATTGAATATCCATTATCAAGCATACTTCCGCGTAAGGATGATATTTGGTTTCCTGAAGTGGAGGTTAGTGAAGTGGTAGAAAAAATAGAAAGAGGGTTAATGCCAAGAAAGAGTGGCGTTGCAAGGCCACTTGACAAAAAATATGTCTCTATAACCTCTCTTGATGAATGGACTGCGTGTCCTTATCGATACTGGTGCAAAACAGAGTTGAGACTTGAAAAGCAGAGAACGGACCTTTTTGATGCAAGACTTGCAGGAAGTTTTATTCATAAATTGTGGGAGTTATCTTGGAAAGACTATAAGGAAAACAAGCAAAGC
>JAAYFQ010000003.1 GCA_012728165.1 Synergistaceae bacterium
GAAATGGTAATGCCTGGAGACAACAGCACATTTGAAGTCAACCTTATCGTTCCTGTAGCAATGCGTGAAGGCCTTCGTTTCGCAGTACGTGAAGGTGGTCGCACAGTTGGCGCAGGAGTCGTTACAGAAATTATCGATTAATTGACCCCAGGAGGGGAATATTTTGGCAAAAAAAATCCGTATAAAATTAAAAGCATTTGACCATCGTGTGCTCGATGCATCAGCAAGTCAGATTGCAGAGACAGCACACCGCACTGGTGCAAAAGTGTCAGGTCCGGTACCTCTTCCAACGGACATTCAAAAGTTCACAGTTCTTACGTCGCCACATGTTGACAAGGACGCACGTGATCAGTTTGAGATTCGAACACATAAGCGCCTGATTGATATCGTTGATCCAACTCAGAAGACAATGGAAGCCCTTATGGAGCTAAATTTACCTTCAGGAGTAGACATACAGATTAAACTGTAATTTAAAAGTTCAATCTTTAAAGGAGTGAAACGTTCATGAGTATGGGGATTCTGGGCCGCAAGGTAGGGATGACCCAGGTCTTCGACGAAGAAGGTAGGGCTGTGCCTGTAACAGTAATAGAGGCTGGACCTTGCCAAATCGTTGAAATCCGGACACCTGAAAAAAACAGTTACAGCGCAATTCAACTTGGTTTCGGTGAAGTAAAACCTGTAAGAGTAACAAAACCAATCAAGGGCTACTTCGAAAAACAAGGCGTAAAAATTAAGCGCTGGCTGAGGGAGTTCCGCGTTGACAACACAGCGGACTACCAGGTGGGACAGGAGATCACCGTTTCTCTGTTCCAAAATGGCGAAATAGTTGACGTAACAGGAGTCAGCAAAGGTAAGGGAACCGCAGGCGTTATGAAACGTCATGGGTTTGGCGGAATGCCGGCATCACATGGTCACTCACTTTCTCACCGTTCTGGCGGCTCGACTGGATGTAGTAGTTATCCCGGCAAAATAATTAAAGGCCGGCCAATGGCAGGTCATATGGGCAGTGAACGTGTAACAACGAAAAATCTTTCGGTTTTTGCAGTTGACGAGGAGAACAACCTTATTCTTATTAAAGGTTCTGTCCCCGGTGCACGTGATAGCCTTGTTATGATTCGAAAAACAGCGTAAGTTGGGAGGCTGAAGACAATGCCTGTAGTAAATGAAGTTAATTTTAAAGGTGAGGTAATCGGTCAGGTAGAACTGTCCGACACCGTCTTTGGAGCTCCTGTCCATGTGCCTGCAATGCATCAAGTTGTGGTTGCACATTTGGCAAACTGCCGTGTTGGAACTCACAACACAAAAGATCGCGGAGATGTTCGTGGTGGCGGTAAAAAGCCTTGGAGACAGAAAGGCACTGGACGGGCCAGAGCGGGAAGTACACGTTCGCCGATATGGATTGGCGGTGGCGTTGCTCATGGTCCACATCCGAAAGATTATCACCAGAAAGTCAACAAAAAGGTTCGTCGCATTGCTTTATGTAGTGCTCTAACTTTGAAGGTTCAAGAAGAACGTATGCTTGTTTTGAACAGTTTCGAATTTGAAACACCAAAAACAAAGACTATGATTAGCTTACTCTCAGCAGTACAGAGCGGCAAAAAGCCTCTTTTTGTTCTTCATGAGACAAACATGGCAGTTGTGAAATCTGCGGCTAATATTCCGGGAGCAGAAGTAGTCCATGTGGACAGTATTAATGTATATGATCTTCTTCACCATGATCAGCTGATTGCAACTTCTGAGGCTGTTAAAAAGCTTGAGGAGGTGTTCGGTTAATGAATGCAACAGCACACGATATAATTGTTCGTCCTATTATCACGGAAAAAACTAGTCGAATGATGGAAATTGGACAGTATGTGTTTGAGGTTCTTCCAAAAGCCAATAAGATAGAAATTCGTAAGGCTGTAGAAGAGGTATTTAAAGTCAAGGTAGTTAGAGTCAATACGGTCCAGGTCCGTTCTAAGCCGAAGCGGATGGGTGCCTTTTTGGGTCGTTCACGTTCCTGGAAAAAAGCTATTGTAACTCTTGCAGCTGGTCAGAAGATAGCATTTTTCGAGGGCGCAAGCGCCTAGGCAGAAAGGGGTAAACTTTAATGGGAATTAAGAAATTTCGTCCCTATACACCCAGCCGCCGCAATATGGCGACGCCCGATTTTTCGGAAATAACGAAGGCGAAGCCAGAGCGGAGTCTGGTTGTATCACTTAGTCAGTCAGCGGGACGTAACAACAATGGACGCATTACAATGCGCCAACGGGGCGGTCGCGGAAGAATTCAGTATCGTATAGTTGATTTTAAGCGCAACAAACTTGGAGTACCAGGTAAAGTTGTCTCAATTGAATACGATCCTAATCGTTCAGCTCGAATTGCTCTAATATCTTACCTAGATGGTGAGAAACGCTACATTCTTGCACCAGTTGGGCTAACTGTCGGAGATAGCATTGTTTCAGGCGAAAACTCTGATATACGTCCAGGGAATGCTCTTAAACTTAAGGACATTCCAGTTGGTACAGTTATACATAACTTAGAACTTGAACCTGGACGAGGCGGAGTACTTGTTCGTTCAGCAGGTGTTTCTGCACAGCTTATGGCAAAAGAGGGCAAATATGCCTTTGTTCGTATGCCTAGTGGAGAACAGAGACTAATTCTTCTTGAGTGTATGGCTACAATCGGTCGGGTTGGTAATGAAGATCATGAAAATGTCGTTTTCGGTAAAGCCGGTCGTTCACGCTGGCTCGGAATTAGGCCTCATATCCGAGCTATAGTTCAGAACCCAGTTGACCACCCGATGGGCGGAGGAGAAGGAAAGAGCAAGTCAAACATGCACCCAGTCTCACCTTGGGGCACTCCGGCAAAGGGATACCGTACACGCAAGCGGAAACCTTCGGACAAATTTATTGTCCGCCGTCGTAAGAAGTAACACGGGTTTGTAGGAGGGAATAGAGATGGCTCGTTCACTAAAAAAAGGACCTTACGTTGATGCTAAGCTTCTTCGCAGGGTTGAGGATATGAACGATTTAGGGAAGAAACTTGTATTAAAAACTTGGGCGCGTTGCTCAAGCATAACCCCTGAAATGGTCGGTCACACTATAGCAGTACATAATGGCCGTATTCATATCCCAGTTTACATAAGCGATAATATGATTGGACACAAACTTGGAGAGTTCGCACCAACACGTAAGTTTGGCGGACATGCCGGACAAGAGCGCTCCACAAAGGTCAGGGCATAGGAGGATTACTGGGATGGAAGTAAAAGCAACGGCTCAGCAGATCCGAATCTCTGCTAATAAGGTTCGCCAAGTACTTGCACTTATCAGAGGCAAAAATGCTTCTGAAGCACTGCTTGTACTAAAATATACTCCTAACAAGGCAGCACGTTATATCGAAAAGGTTCTTAAAAGTGCAGTAGCGAATGCAGAACATAATTTCGGTCTTGACATGGACAAGCTTGTTATTAAAGAGGTTATGGCTGATCAGGGAAGTTACATGAAGCGTTTCCGACCGGTATCACAGGGAAGAGCGCATGCGTATAGACACCATTCGTGCCACATTACAGTGGTCGTTGGTGAGAAATAAGGAGGGGTGAAATAGTGGGTCAAAAAGTTCACCCGGTAGGTTACAGGCTTGGCGTTATATACGATTGGGAATCCCGTTGGTATGCAGATGGTAAAAAATATCAAGAATTTCTGCATAACGACCTCGAGCTAAGAGCTTGGTTAATCAAGCGCTGGGCAAACGCTGGTATTGGCCGCGTCGAGATCGAGCGTATTGGTAACGTAATGCGTTTCACAGTTTGGACCGCCCGGCCTGGTGTCGTTATTGGCAAGCAGGGTTCAGAAATTCAGGCGGTTCGTGAAGAGCTTCAGGCAATGACCGGCAACCGGGTCATGATTAATATCCAAGAGATAAAGAACCCCGATGCTGAGGCACAGGTTGTCGCTCAGGGCGTTGCTTCATCGTTGGAGCGCAGAGTTAGTTTTCGTCGTGCAATGAAACAGTCAATTTTTCGTGCGATGCGATCAGGAGCAATGGGAATTAAGATTCAGTGTGCTGGACGTCTCGGCGGTGCTGAAATCGCGCGTACAGAATGGTATCTTGAGGGACAGCTTCCGCTTTCAACATTGAGGGCAGATATTAACTATGGTCTAGCTGAAGCTCACACTGTTTATGGAATTATTGGTGTCAAGGTATGGATATACAAAGGAGAAGTTATGGAGCGTGCTCCTATTTCCATTTCTGAAGTGACTCCTGATACAAAGGGAAGGAGGTAACATCGGATGCTTTCTCCAAAAAGAGTTAAATATCGTAAGCCACATCTAACAGCACTCCGTGGTTACTCAAAAGGAGCTCTCAAAGTTGATTTTGGTGAGTTCGGCCTTCAAGCTTGTGAAAACGGGTGGATTTCTGCTCGTCAGATCGAAGCGGTACGAGTTGCAATAAGTCGCAAAATGAAAAAAGGCGGTAAAATCTGGATTCGTATTTTTCCAGATCGTCCTGTTACAGAGAAACCTATTGAAACTCGTATGGGTAAAGGTAAGGGTAATGTCGAATATTGGACAGCCGCTGTAAAAAGAGGTCGTGTTATGTTCGAAGTAGCAGGTGTATCTCGTGAAGTAGCCGAAGATGCTTTTCGTACAGCATCCTTTAAACTTCCTATTAAGGTAAAATTGTTAGCCCGAGAGGGAGCAGGTGAATAGTATGGATCCCAAGGACCTTCGAGATCTCAGCATATCTGAGCTAAAAAACAAACATAAGCAGTATAAGGAAGAGCTTTTCAACCTCCGGTTCCAAAATGCTATCGGACAGTTGGGTAACTCAGGACGTATTAAAGAAGTAAAAAAGACAATTGCTCGCGTGCTTACCATTATCACAGAAAAAGAAATGAACTTTGAGCGCGTAGGAGCGGGGAGGTAACCGGCGATGGAAGAACGTAGTGTACATCGGAAAGTCCGTACCGGTATAGTTGTTAGCGATAAAATGGAAAAGACGGTAGTAGTTAGTCTTGACCGTATGGCAAAACATGAACTATATGGTAAACCAGTTCTCCGGTCCAAAAAATTTGTTGCCCACGACGAAAAGAATGACTGTCGTGTTGGCGATACAGTTCGTATCGGAGAGACCCGTCCACTCAGTGCACATAAGCGCTGGGAGGTACTGGAGATTATTAAGAGAGCACCAGTACTTGGTGTTAAGCTTGAAGAGGAGGATGTTTAGGTATGATCCAGCTGCGTACAGTTGTTAACGTAGCCGACAATTCGGGCGCGAAGAAAATCCTCTGCATTCAAGTAACAGGTGGTAGTTTTCACAAATCAGGTACGATTGGCGATGTTATCGTTGGTTCAGTACGCGAAGCGGCACCAAATGCGCAAATTAAAAAAGGTGACGTTGTGAAGGCTGTCATTGTTAGAACAAGAAAAGAAATCCGTCGCAAAGATGGTTCTTATGTTCGTTTCGATGACAATGCGGCAGTAGTACTCGATGGCAATGGAGATCCCAGAGGAACTCGTATCTTTGGTCCAGTAGCCAGGGAGCTTAGAGAGAAAAAATACATGCGTATCGTTTCTCTTGCTCCTGAAGTTGTATAAGGAGGAACTGGCCATGTCCAAAATGAGAATTAAAAAGGGCGACCGGGTTCGAGTTACATCCGGAAAAGACGCCGGCAAAGAAGGTAAGATTCTTAGCAGGGATATAGATAAAGACACAGTCATTGTTGAGAATGTAAACATGATCACAAAGAGTGTTCGTCCAAGTCAGAAAGATCCCCGCGGAGGTCTTGTTAAGAAGGAAGCTGCAATGAAAGCGAGCAAAACAATGTTGGTATGTCCTTCCTGTGGAAAGGCGACACGTGTTGGACGCTCTTTTCTTGACAGTGGTAAGAAAGTCCGTGTTTGCAAAAAATGCGGCGAAATCATCGATAAGGTTTAGGGGGAACTCATATGACACCGCGTCTTTTGACAAAATACAAAGAACAGGTTGCCCCTCATTTGAAGGAGCAGTTTAAGTATAAGAATGTTATGGAGATTCCCCGTTTGGTAAAGATTGTTATCAACATCGGCGTAAATGAAGCCAAGTTGGATCAGAAGTTTATGGATGCTTCCGTAAACGAACTTACAATCATTTCTGGACAGAAACCCATGATAAAAAAAGCTAAGAAGTCCATTGCAGGGTTTAAACTCCGAGAGGGAATGCCTGTAGCTTGTTGTGTGACACTTAGAGGTAAAAGAATGTGGGAATTTGCTGATCGCCTTATAAGCATCGCACTTCCGCGTATTAAAGACCTTCAGGGAATTTCAAAGAAAAGTTTTGATGGTAGGGGTAACTATAACCTTGGCCTGAAAGAACAATTGCTTTTTCCTGAAATTGACTATGACAAGGTTATTCGTCAGCGCGGAATGAACATTACTTTAGTAACAACCGCGAAGGCGGATGAGGAAGCCCAAGCTATGTTAGCTGCGTTGGGCATGCCCTTCGCCCGCTAGGAAGGAGTTAGACTATGGCTCGATTAGCTTTGAAGAACAAAGCCAAGTTAGAACCTAAATTTAAGGTTAGAAAATATAATCGTTGTCCACTTTGCGGTAGACCTCATGGGTATATGCGCAAATTTGATATGTGCCGCTGCTGTTTCCGCAACCTTGCACGCGAGGGAAAAATCCCTGGCGTTGTAAAGTCGAGCTGGTAGGCAAGTGGGCGTGGAAGGGAGGATCCTTTAATGAATATCACTGATCCTGTCGCGGATATGCTCACACGCATTAGAAATGCGAATGTTGTATATCACGAAATGGTAGATATGCCTCTCAGCAAAATGCGTCTAGAAATGGCACGCATTCTGAAAGAGGAAGGCTATATCCGTAACTACAAAACTATTAAAGATACAAAGCAAAAAATGCCTTTGTTAAGGCTCACGATGAATTATGGCCCTGCAAAAGAGCGTGTAATTCAAGGAATTCGCAGAATCAGCAAACCTGGTCGTCGTATTTATGTTAGTAAAGAAGAATTACCTAAAGTACTAGGCGGACTTGGAATTGCAATGATATCAACGTCAGCAGGACTTATGACCGACTCAAACGCGCGTAAACACGCACTCGGTGGCGAAGTCGTATGTTACGTCTGGTAATGGAGGTGGCATAGTTGTCAAGAATAGGATATAAACCTATAGCCCTTCCTGAGGGCGTAGAAGTTAAAATTGATGGCAAGCACATATCTGTAAAAGGTAGCAAAGGCAACCTTGAAATGGATGTAATGCCACTGATCGATGTAAAGATGGAAGACGGTCAGATTATTGTGAGTCGTGAGAACGAAGCGAAGCCTGTTCGTGCAGCACATGGTATGACTCGCGCAATTCTCAGTAACATGCTCACAGGAGTCAATAGCGGTTTTGAAAAGACTCTTGAAATCATCGGCGTTGGTTATCGCGCGCAGATGCAGGGCAAGAACCTTAGTCTCAGTCTCGGTCTTTCACATAGTGTTGAAGTAGTTCCTCCAGAAGGAATTGAATTCGTTTGTGAAAGTCCAGTAAAAATAATTGTTCGCGGTATTGACAAACAAGTTGTCGGTCAGGTCGCTGCGAATATTCGTGGATACCGCCCGCCCGAACCATATAAGGGTAAGGGTATTAGGTATTCTGGTGAATTTGTAATTCGTAAGGCCGGTAAGGCCGGCGCCAAGAAGTAAGGCGAGGTGAAGGACGTTGAATAAGAATCGCAGTCGTAATGAAATGCGGGAGCTCCGCCATCGTCGTCTACGAAAGTGTATTATTGGCACAGCTGAGCGGCCCCGTCTTGCGGTCTTTGGAAGCTTAATGCATATGTATGCACAGGTTATTGATGACGCAAAAGGAATGACCCTTGTGTCCGCTTCAACAAACGAGCAGACATTTAAGGATTTGAAAGGAACAGGAAACCAGGAAGCTGCAAAAGCAGTTGGCAAGCTCGTCGCAGAGCGCGCTCTGGCTCAGGGCATCAACGAGGTCGTATTTGACCGGGGCGGACAGGACTATCATGGTAAGGTCAAGGCTTTGGCAGACGCGGCACGTGAAGCCGGCCTGAAATTCTAGTAGGAGGCAGAGAAACGTGGCGAAAGAAACATTTAAAAATAAATCTTTTAGCAGCAAAGGACTTGAACTTACTGAACGTATAGTTTCAATAAACCGAGTTAGTAAGGTCGTAAAAGGCGGAAAACGTTTCCGTTTTAGCGTTCTAGTTGCTGTCGGAGACGGTGTGAGTCAGGTTGGAATCGGCATAGGTAAAGCTAAGGAAATTTCTGAGGCAATGCGCAAAGGAATAGAGCGTGCAAAGAAAAACTTAGTGGATCTTAAGCAAGTTGGACAGACGATTCCCCATCCTATCATAGGTAAGTTTGGCGCAGCAGAAGTTCTTTTGCGTCCTGCTTCCCCTGGTACAGGGGTTATAGCTGGTCCTACTGTTCGTGCAATCGTTGAGTTGGGTGGAGTAAAAGACATTTTGACGAAAGTCATTGGAAGAACATCTAATCCTATCAACGTATCGTACGCTACGATGGAAGCAGTTAAAAACCTTCGAACACCTGAAGAAATACTTCGTCTTCGCGGCAAAGAGCGCAAGGAAGCCTAGGAGGTAATTATTATGGCTAAACTTCGCATAACATGGAAAAAAAGCACAATAGGCCGTCCTCCCCGTCAAGGGAGAACTATTAAAGCGCTTGGTTTTCGCAAGCTAAACGACACGGTCTGTCATGAGGATACTCCTCAGATGCGCGGTATGGTTAACTCCATAGGGCATCTGGTGGAATGGTCCGTTGAGGAATAGGGAGGTAACTGCACATGAATCTTCATGAACTCAGCCCGGTTCCGGGGTCACGGAAGAAGAAAAAGCGCATTGGCTTTGGCCTTAGTAGCGGCCACGGTAAGACAGCAGGCAAAGGACATAAAGGGCAGAAGTCTCGTAAAAGCCCCGGCATCAGTGCCAACTTTGAAGGCGGACAGATGCCCCTTGCACGCCGTATACCGAAGCGTGGATTTAGTAACTTCCGTTTTGCATTAAAATATGAAATTGTTAACATTGCTGATCTCGAGGATCGTTTCGAAGCAGGAACAGAAGTAAACGCTGTGGCTCTTTATGCACTCCGTCTAATTTCTGATGTTAACAAACCAGTAAAAATTCTCGGTGTTGGAGAAATTTCCAAAAACCTTACAGTCCAAGCAAACGCTTACAGCGCATCAGCTGCAAAGAAAATAGAAGCAGCAGGTGGAAAGGCTGAGGTGATATAAAGTGTTTGACTCCTTCCGGGATGCCTTCAAAATGCCTACTCTAAAAAGGCAGATAATGTTTACTCTTGCCGCATTGTTTATATATCGTCTTGGCGCTCACGTGCCGACTCCAGGAGTTGACACAGTAGCACTAGGAAAACTATTTCAGCAAGGTGGCGTGCTGGGTTTCCTGGACCTTTTTGCAGGAGGCGCACTAAGTAGATTTAGTATTTTCGCACTAGGCGTGTCTCCATATATCAATGCCAGCATAGTCATGCAGCTCATGACAGTTGTTATGCCAAGCCTTGAAAAAATGCAAAAAGAGGGCGAAGAGGGTCGAAAAAGAGTTGTACAATATACGCGCATAGGTACAATAGTCTTTGCACTCATTCAGGCTGTTGGTATGACCGGCTGGCTTAGAAATCTGGGAATTTTTACCGGAAGCTGGCTAGATATTGCACTGGTTGCAATAACTCTTACAACAGGAGCAGTTGCAGTTATGTGGCTAGGAGAGATTATGACAGACCATGGCATAGGGAATGGAATTTCACTTCTTATTTTTGCCGGTATTGTTGTAAGAATTCCAGAAGCCATAATTCGTACCTTTACTTTAACTCGTCTTGGCGAAATGAACATACTTGTTGTTTTACTTGCCATGGTAGTAATGCTTGCTGTAATTGCAGGCTGTATAATGCTTCAGGAAGGGCAACGTCGGCTTCCTGTACAGTACGCTAAACGAGTGGTAGGCAATAAGATGTACGGAGGACAAAGTAGCTTTATTCCTCTTAAAATGAATACAGCTAATGTCATTCCGATAATTTTCGCATCATCTGTGCTTCTTTTCCCTTATACAATAGCTGGGCTTTTCCAAGGGACAGTTGCCAGTTCTATGCAGAAAGTTTTCAGCCCGAGTAGTTTTGTTTACAACATACTCTACGTTATAATGATTATTTTCTTCGCATATTTTTACACTGCGGTTGTTTTCAAACCTGAAGACATATCGACAAATATGAAGAAAAGTGGAGGATTTATTTTGGGCATACGCCCAGGTAAACCAACGACTGAGTATATTGAAAAAATAATGAGCCGCATTACTCTTGGAGGTGCAGTTGGCCTTGCTATTATAGCTGTTGTCCCAACATTGATGACTAGAATGATGGGTATCAAATCTTTCTATTTCGGTGGTACGGCTGTAATCATTGTTGTCGGAGTTGCACTTGAAACTGTTCATCAAATAGAAGGACAACTTCTTATGCGCCACTATGAAGGAATTTTGAAACGTCGTGGCGGCAAAAGTGGGTTACTTAGACTGTAATAGGAGGCGTCTTGATTTGAGAATTATTCTTTTAGGCGTGCCTGGATCAGGTAAGGGAACTCAGGCCGAAAGTATCAAAAACAAATATCCCATAGCACATATTTCTACTGGAGATATCCTTAGGAATAACGTGAAAAATTCTACAGAGCTTGGGAAACAGGCAAAAAGCTACATGGATTCAGGAAAATTGGTTCCAGATGAAATTATTGTTGCTATGATAGAAAGTCGTCTTAACGAAACTGACTGTAAAGAGGGTTTCATATTAGATGGTTTTCCGCGTACAATTCCTCAGGCTGAAGCTCTAAGTACCATGCTTGAAAATCTTGGAATCGACCTTGATGCAGTTATTGAGCTAGCTATTGAAGATGACATCGTAATAGATAGGCTGACAACTCGCAGAGGATGTAAATCATGTGGCGAAATATATAACACAACATTTAAACCCACAAAAGTTGAAGGTGTTTGTGATAAATGCAACGGAGAAGTTATTCAACGTGATGATGACAAAGAAAGTGTTATCCGTAAAAGACTATCCGTTTTCTATGAACAGACGGCCCCGCTTATAGACTACTATCGTAATAAAAAGTTGCTTGTTACAGTAGATGCAAATGGCGGAAAAGACGTAGTTTTAAAACTCCTTGAAAAAAAGAGGAGCGCCAGTAAATGATCACATACAAAAGTGATAGAGATATCGTTAAAATGCGCAGGGCAGGTAAGATTGTAGCTGATATACTTAAGCTGATGAGAGACATGATTAGGCCTGGCATTGATACTCTAACTCTTGATGAAGCGGCTGAGCAACTCATATTACGTGAAGGAGCAAAGCCAGCATTTAAGAATTATAAGGTTTCATGGGTATCGGTACCTTTCCCAGGTACACTGTGCGTTTCTATTAATAATGAAGTGGTTCATGGGATACCTACAAGGGAGCGCATACTTGTAGAGGGCGACATAGTAAGTATTGATACTGGCGCTTCTGTTGATGGATTCTTCGGTGATGCTGCCTGTACTTATGCAGTTGGTTCTATAAGTGAGAGTCGACAGCAGCTACTTGATATAACTTTAGAATCACTTCACAAGGGTATGCAAGCAGTTAGACCGGGGTCCACTCTTGGAGATATTGGAAACGCCGTTGAAAGTGTTGTTATCCCAGCAGGTTTTGGACTTGTAAGAGATTATGCAGGACACGGGATAGGACGTAGACTTCACGAAGCACCTCAAGTTCCGAACTACGGGACACCTGGCACAGGCGTCACTCTTAAAGAAAGAATGACCTTTTGCATAGAGCCTATGGTTATGTCCGGAGCTGAAGAAGTCAAGACTCTCTCTGATCAGTGGACAGTTGTTACAGCGGATGGCAGCGATGCAGCACACTTTGAAAATAGTCTTCTTGTAACTGAAGACGGTGTTGAAATATTGACGCCATGGGAGTAAATTCAAATGTCTGGGTTGCTTGCGGAAGACTTCTGAACAACAGTTGTTTAAGACAGAGTTTTACCGCAAATCTGTATAACAGCAAAACATCATGCAAACAGGAAGTTGAGGCTACTACATGGTCAAAGAAGAACTAATCGAAGTTAAAGGCAAAGTGGTTGAGCCACTGCCAAACGCCATGTTCCGGGTTGAACTGGAAAGCGGACACAAAATATTGGCTCACGTCTCAGGGAAAATGCGTATGCACTTTATTAAGATTCTTCCCGGAGATCGAGTTCTATTGGAACTTTCGCCATACGATTTAAACCGAGGGCGAATTACATACAGGTACAAGTAACATAAGCATCGGATTAGCTTCCGGTAGGAAACTAAAGTTTAATCAAGGAGGTCTACATTTATGAAAGTAAGACCGTCGGTAAAGCCTATTTGTGAACATTGTAGAATAATCAAACGCCATGGCGTAGTGCGGGTTATTTGTAGTAAAAATCCCCGTCACAAACAGCGCCAGGGAGCAAGGAGGTAGCATGGTATGGCTCGTTTAGCCGGTGTTGACTTGCCGCGTGATAAGAGAATTGAGGTGGCCCTTACATACATTTTTGGTGTAGGGACGGCAGTTGCGGATCAAATTATAAAGGCGACTGGTATTAATCCTGACACGAGGGTCAAAGATCTAACTGAGAGTGAAGAACAGAAATTGCGTGTTGAGCTTGAAAACAATCACGCTGTGGAAGGTGATTTACGTCGTGAGATAGCAATGAATGTTAAGCGTCTTACGGATGTTGGTTGCTATCGTGGTCTAAGACATCGCCAGGGACTCCCTGTTCGTGGTCAGAAGACAAAAACAAATGCCCGCACATGTAAAGGCCCTAGAAAGGCAGTTGCAGGCAAGAAAAAAATAACGAAGTAAGGCTTTTAACTAGGGAGGGAACAATTGGTGGCTAAACGCGTACAGCGATCTCGTAAACGCAAAGAAAAAAAGAACGTAAGTTATGGTGTTGCACATGTTTTTTCAACATTTAACAACACGATAGTTACTCTTACAGACAAACAAGGAAACGCTCTTTCATGGGCATCAGGAGGGAACGTGGGCTTTAAGGGCGCACGTAAATCTACGCCTTATGCAGCTCAAATGTCTGCAACTCAAGCTGCGAAAGTTGCTCAAGATAATGGTGTAATTGAAATAGACGTAATTGTTAAGGGACCTGGTCCCGGTCGTGAATCTGCAATTCGATCGCTTCAGGCAGCAGGACTTCAGGTTAATGTCATTAGTGATGCAACACCGATTCCACATAACGGGTGCCGTCCTCCAAAACGGCGTCGTGTGTAGAGTTTTGTTTAAAGGAGGGAACTGATTAGTATGAGCAGATACACAGGACCTGTTTGCAGGCTTTGCCGTGCAGAAGGTGCGAAGCTCTTTTTAAAGGGAGACCGCTGCTATACAGCAAAATGCGGTTTTACCAAGCGTAATTCTAGACCAGGACAACATGGCACACGTCGTCAAAAAATGAGTGTTTATGGTCTCCACCTGAGAGAGAAACAGAAACTTCGTCGTTTCTACTGCCTTAATGAAACTCAGTTTGCGACAGTTTATGAGAAAGCTACGAAAATGGCAGGACAGGCAGGCCATAACTTTCTTCAACTTCTTGAGTGTCGTATTGACAACGTTGTTTATCGCCTTGGTTTTGCGGTAAGCCGCAGTCAGGCACGTCAGCTAGTTCGCCACGGACATTTCACGGTGAATGGTCATAAGCTAGATATTCCTAGCGCACTTCTGAAACCTAACGATGTTATTGCAGTTGCAGAGGGAAGCAAGGAAATTAATCTTATTAAAGAAAATGTAGAAACTTCAGCTGCTAGAACAATCCCTGCATGGCTTTCAGTTAATGTAGAAGCGATGTCTGGTAGTATTGTGGCAATTCCAATTCGCGAGCAGATTGACGTTCCTGTAGACGAACAGCTCGTTGTTGAATTTTATGCCCGCTAAGGAAACGAAAGGTGGAGGAAAACATGGAACATGATCGTCATGAGATCATAGTACAAGAATCCACCCCATCGTACGGAAAAATAACCATTGAACCTCTCGAGAGAGGTTATGGAGTGACATTAGGAAACTCTCTTCGTAGAGTGTTGCTCTCTTCCATCAGTGGTGCTGCGATTATGGCAGTGCGTATTGAGGGGGTTCTCCATGAGTTTAGTACGATGCCCGGTGTCAAGGAAGACGTAATCGAACTTCTGGTTAATTTAAAGCATGTTCCTGTGCGTTGTTATTCAAACTCAGTTACAACCTTACATCTTGAAGTAAAAGGTCCTAAGGTAATAACTGCGGCTGATATTGAAGCAGATAGTGAAATCGAGTTTCCAGATCCCGATGCATACATTTGCGAAATCGAAGCGGGACATTCCGTAGCTATGGATATATATGTAGGAACAGGAACAGGATACGCTCCAATTGATCGTCCTAGAGCGTCATATTTGCCTCTTGACGCCTTGCAGTGTGACGCGCTATTTTCGCCTGTACAACGAGTCAAATATGACATTAGCGATAAACGAATGGGTCAAAGGACTGACTATGATAGTTTGACTTTGGAGATATGGACAAATGGAGTTGTTACTCCTGAAGCTGCTGTTATTGAAGCAAGCAGAGTACTTAAAGGCTATTACGTTTCTGTTGTAGACTCACTTGCAGGACCTGGAAGTAGTGCGCTTGATGAAATTATCAAGGGTGATGACTCAGTGAGTACGACTTTAGATTCTGGCTACGACAAACAGCCAGGTATTGTTGGTTTCCCGATGGGGGAAAACTCAATCTATGCAAGACCTGTTAGAGATCTTGAACTTTCTGTACGCAGTGAAAACTGTCTTCTTCGAGGAGAAGTTCGTGTCATAGGAGAACTTGTTGCTAGAACCAGAGAAGATCTTCTTAAGATACGTAATCTTGGTAGGATTTCTCTTGCAGAAATTGAAAGTAAACTTGCCAAGTTTGATCTTCATCTAAGTGGAGACGTAAGCAATATGTCGAATGATTCTATTGACACAAACGAACAGAAACAAAAGGAGGAAGAATAAATGAGGCACGGCGTAACAACAAGAAAGCTGGGACGTTACACTTCCCACAGGTTGGCCATGCTTGCAAATATGGCTGCCAGTCTCTTTATTGAGGGCAGCATAGTAACCACCATTTCAAAAGCTAAAGAAGTTCGAAAGGTGGCTGAAAAGCTTATTACAAGAGCAAAAGCAGGAGGCGTTAGTGATCGTCGTCTTGTTATCGCTCGTATGCCCCATAAAGAAGCTGTTACAAAACTTTTTAATGAAATTGCTCCGAAGTATGCTGACCGTAACGGAGGATATACTAGAATAGTAAAACTTGGTTCTCGCGTAGGCGACGCTTCTGAGATGGCGGTCATTCAGCTAGTAGATTAGGTCATAATGAAAACTGGTATCCCTTTTTCTCTTAAGGGTGCGGAATTCCGGTATCCGAGTGCGACAGAAAATACTCTTAGCGCATTGGATCTGGAAATCCGCCCCGGCGAGTGGGTTGCAATCCTAGGTCCCAACGGATCGGGAAAGACTACTTTGATGAAAATGCTTAATGCCCTGCTTATACCGACGCAGGGTATTTGTTTTGTTGATGGGGATAATACTTCCAACTCTGATTTTGTTATTCCTATTCGTTCAAAAGTCTCAATGGTTTTTCAAAACCCAGAGGATCAGATAGTTTCTGCTATTGTTGAAGAAGATGTTGCTTTCGGTCCGGAAAACATTGGACTGAAGCCTGAAATAATACGCTTTCGTGTCAAGGAAGCACTTGAAAACGCAGAGTTATGGGAGAAACATAAAGAACCTGTATCTTCTTTATCAGGAGGACAAAAACAACGCTTGGCTCTTGCAGGAGCATTTGCAATGCAGCCTAAAGCCTTACTTTTAGATGAAGCTTTATCTATGCTTGATTCCTATTCTAAAAATGAAATTATTAAATTAATAAGTGAAGAACATAAAAAAGGAATGACCATTGTTCAGGTAACACATAGACTTGATGATATATTGTATGCAGACAGGGTTGTGGTGCTTGAAAGTGGCAAGGTAGTTTGCGACGAGCCGATTTTCGAGTTTTTGTCTAAATCAGAAGAAAAATTGCGCTCTATGAAATTCAAAAAGCCCTCTGTTTCAATACTTCGTGAAATTCTAATAAAAAAGAAAATTATTTCTGAAGAAATAAAATCAGATATTTATTCCATAAAAGAAGCACTATGTCGATAATAGTTACTGATCTTCATTACAAATATAATCAAGGACTTCCTACAGAAGTTTCTGCACTTAATGGTGTTTCTCTTAATGTTGAGCCTGGAGAAATCATTTCTGTTGTTGGCCATATGGGTAGCGGAAAATCGACACTAGCTCAACATCTAAATGGCCTTATATTTGCTCAGAGCGGAACTGTTGTCGTTGATGGATGTAAAGTTACTGATAAAGCTGCAAATCTTAATGCTATACGTCGCAAAGTAGGTTTTGTCTTTCAATATCCAGAACATCAAATTTTCGCAGAAACAGTTGAAAAAGAGATATCTTTTGGACCGTCTAATTGGGGACTCTCAGGTGCTTCTCTATCTAAAAGAGTCAGAGAAGCCATTTCTCTAATTGGCTTAAATGAAGATATTTTAAATAAAAATCCCTTTACACTCTCAGGCGGATTAAAAAGACGTGTAGCAATTGCATCAGTTATTGCTTCTGCTCCAGACTATATAGTAATGGATGAGCCTAACGCAGGACTTGATTCTAGTGGAACGAGCGAGCTTATAGATTTAATGAAGTCACGAGCACAAGATGGCGTCGGTGTAATTCATATAACTCATGATTTAGAGCTTGCGCTAACAATAAGTACAAAAATTCTGGTACTCAATAATGGCATAAGTGTCTCGTGGGGAACACCGCAGGAAACAGTTATGTCTCTCTGCTCAGATAGTATCGATAAACTTCCCTTGCCCGATATACTAAATCTTTCAAATATGCTTAAAAAAAGCGGTAAAATCGATGACGTTACTTTGGATGCGTACCGTCTTGCCTCTATGATTTCGGAGAAGTGCTAATATGTCTTTTATCTCTCATATAGCCATAGGTCAATACATTCCTGCGGAATCATATATACACAGGCTTGACCCACGTTGTAAAATACTAATAACAATAATTTTAATGATAGAGATTTTTATGTTTAAGACATTTTATTCTATGCTGCTTTGGGGAATTTTTTTACCGATAATCATACATTATTCTAGAGTTCCTATTTTGGCTGTTTTGCGCTCGGTTAAACCCATAGTTATTTTCATAATATTTACTTCGTTTATACATCTTTTTGGAACCACCGGCAGAGTGCTTTTTGCAATAGGTCCGCTCTCTGTAACAGCAGAAGGCTGTGTTCACGCAGTAACAATGTCATTACGACTTATATATCTTGTGCTATATGCAGGAATTCTAACCCTTACAACTAGTCCCTCCAAACTTTCGGATGGAATAGAGTCTTTAATGACACCGTTTAAAACGATAGGATTTCCTGCTCATGAGGTTGCTATGATGATAACGATAGCATTGCGTTTTATACCAACCTTGTTTGAGGAAACGAATAGAATTATTAAATCACAAATGTCGCGAGGAGCAAATTTTAATACAGGTGGATTGATGGAAAGAGCAAAAGCCTATATACCTGTTCTCATCCCTATGTTCGCCCTCGTGTTTATGCGAGCAGACACTCTTGCTACAGCAATGGAATCACGATGTTATCGCGGTGGAGTTGGAAGAACACGGATGCATCCTTTAACTTGGAGCATCAGAGAAAACATAGCAATGTTATTTTTTCTATTATTGTCTGTGTTTGTTTATTTTGTCGATCGGAAATTTGTCTAATGCATTACGCTGCTGAAGTTAGCTATGATGGTTCTGATTTTTGTGGATGGCAAAAACAACCCGGATTACCTACAGTACAGGAATCAATAGAGGCTGCACTTACAAAACTTAATTCACAAGAACATGTTTCAATTGTTGGCGCAGGACGAACAGATGCCGGCGTTCATGCCAAAGGACAAGTTTGTTCGTTCGCAATGAAAAGAAATAGGGATCCCCGTAGACTATTACTTGCTTTAAATGCAAATTTACACGAGAATATTTCTGCAATTAGAATAGTGAGAGTTACAAGCGATTTTAACGCATTATTGAATGCTAATGCTAGAGAATACAAATATTTTATATGGAACTCAAACACAATTTATCCACATATCAAACCTGTTACGTGCTGGCTTAAATCTTTAGATTATAATTGGGAAATGGCATCAGAAGCGTGCAAATATTTTGAAGGAGAGCATAATTTTAAAAGTTTTTGTAAAATACATCGCTGTCCAGACAAACCAATTAGGACTCTTTACAAAGTGCGTCTGGATAAACGAGGGAAATTAATAACACTTAGTGTAAAAGGCGATGGGTTTCTCACAAATATGGTAAGAATAATGATGGGATGTCTGGAAAAAGTTGCAAAAGGCGAGCACAGACCTGAATGGGTAAAAGGACTACTCACGTCAGAATATAAAAGGAGTACGGTTGGCCGCACTTTTTCGCCTGAAGGACTTTTTCTATGGAAAGTGAATTACGACGAGTCGATTTGGAATTCGTACTAATAAGCGGTTGTGATGTAAAATAGATGAAACATAAAAAGAATAATAAGTTAATATTTATTTTCATTTGATCAGGGAGGCTGACTAATTTGTGGAGTAGAGATATAGGAATAGATCTTGGAACAGCAACAGTTTTAGTTTTCATCAAGGATAAAGGGATAGTTCTCAGAGAACCTTCCGTAGTAGCTATGGATGAAAACACAGGTAAGATTCTTGCTGTAGGAGAAGAAGCTAAAATAATGATTGGAAGAACACCAGGTAATGTTGTAACTATTCGTCCACTACAAGATGGAGTTATTGCTGACTATACAATGACAGAGGTTATGCTTAGAGAACTCATAAAAAAAGTCACTCATGGAATGGAACGAATTGTACGTCATAGAATTATGATAGGAGTCCCCGCAGGAGCAACAGATGTTGAACGTAGAGCGGTTCTCGAAGCTGCACTTGAAGTCGGAGCAAAAGAAGCTTATTTGATAGAAGAACCTATGGCAGCAGCCATTGGAGCAAATATGCCAATTGGTGAGGCTGCTGGGAACATGGTTGTTGATATAGGCGGAGGAACAACAGATATCGCCATTGTATCTCTTGGAGGCCTGGTTGTTTTCGAATCTTTGCGCGTTGGCGGCGATAAATTTGACGATGCTATCCTGAGATATATGCGTAAAGCACATAACCTAGCTATTGGTGAACAAACAGCTGAAGAAATTAAAAAACAAATAGGATCATGTGATGTGGAAAACGCAAAAGACGACATGACAATGGAAATACGAGGAAGAGATTTAATACAGGGTCTTCCACGCCAGATCACAGTAAGTAGCTTGGATATTGCACGTGCAGTTGAAGATCCCAAAAACGCACTCATTGCAGCAATAAAAAGAGTTCTTGAAAAAACACCTCCTGAATTGTCGGCAGACGTTATAGACAGAGGAATAATTTTAACGGGTGGCGGGGCATATATAAGAGGTCTTGCAGATCTGATAATAAGAGAAACAGAAATTAATGCAGTAGTTGCCGAGTCGGCTTCTGAATGCGTTGCAATGGGGACTGGAATCGCACTTCAATCTCTTGATAAGCTTAAAGAAGCTGGAGCAATATATTCAGCTACACGCAGAGGATATAGCAGAAAATAGGTATATCTAATTTAATATATAACTATGAGATATAATGATAATTATAGAAGGTTAAATTAAATGACAAATAAAAACGAAAACTTAAATAAGAAGCAGTGGTGGGAAGACACAGGAATCCGTTTTGAATGTATAGCATGCGGAAAATGCTGTGGAGGAGCACCAGGATTTATTTGGGTGAATGAAGAAGAAAAGGAAGGGATTTCAAAGTTTCTTAATATTGATGCAATTGAGTTAGACAAACTATATCTGATTAAGCATATGGGGAAAAGTAGTATAAAAGAACGAGACAATTTTGACTGTATTTTTCTCGATTCGAAATCAAATCGTTGCAAAATATATAAAGTAAGACCAATGCAGTGTAGTCTGTTTCCATTTTGGCCATCTTTGCTTGCAGATAAGAGGCTTTGGAATTATTACTCTGCAAGATGCCCAGGTATGGACAATGGCAAACACTATACAGCGGAAATGATAAGAAAATTGAATCAAATAGACGCTGATGACAGAAAGTTATAACATAAAAGTTACATACATTCTTGTTGCGTTTCAATCTAATAAGATGGCTATCTTTTGGGGGGGCAGCAAATGTTTGAGATATTCAAAGAAATAAACTGGACTCTCATAGGGACCCTTATATTTGTGGGTGCCATTGTCTCTTGGGCTGGAGACTTTATTGGTATGAAACTAGGTAAAAAACGTATCACTGTTTTTAAACTTAGACCAAGACATACTTCAAGAATAATAACTGTATTAACTGGAATCGGAATTGCAATTATTACTCTATTTGCGATTAGCACCGCTTCAGAAACAGTCCGCACCGCTCTTTTTAGCATGAATTATGTCCAAAATCAGGTGACAAACCTTACCGCAGAACTACAAAAGAACAGAACCAATCTGCAAGACATGGAACTTGAACTTTTTACAAATAAAGGATATCTTCAGGACAAACAAAACAAACTGCAGAGTATTTCAGAAGAATTAACCGAAAAAACTAAAGCGCTTGCAGACACACAATCTAAGATCGCTGATATGGAATCACAGATGAAGAAAGCAAAAACTGAACAGGAAACTCTTACGAAAGAAAACACAGCTTTGGCAGAAGAAAGCAAAAAACTGGAAAGTTCAGTCATTTCACTTAAGAAAGAATCACAAAACTTAAAAGCTAGTATGCAACGTCTCAGAGAAGGTAGAATTGCAGCACTTACCGGTGAAATTTTAGCGCAGTCTGTGGTTACGTGGAAAAGTTATTCGCCAGCAGAGTTAAATATAATTTTTGATAGACTTTCTGATCAAGCACGTACATTATTGGCATTCCGATTTGGAAAGCAAAAAGAAGATATTCCTTATCCTATAATTGATGAAAAATCAAAAAGTATAGTAAGAAAAAATCTCGAAAACACCAAAGACCGTTGGGCTCTTCGTATGACAGCTTTGTCAAATGCAGTAGAGGGTGAGCCCGTAGAAGCTCGTATAGATTCATATAAAACAAATCTGATATATCAAAAAAAGAAAGTTCTTGTAGAAAAAACTATAAAAGCACAAATCACCCGTCCTGAGCTGGAAGAACTCATTTTTAAAGCATTAAGAGAACTCAATTCTAAGGCTGCAGAGGATGGGTTATTAAGAGATCCTCTTACAGGAAATGTAGGGAGTGTCGATACAACTGAACTAATGTCGGTATTGAACTCAGCTGTAGGAAGCGATGTACCCAAAAAATTGAGATTAATTGCAGCTGACGATATATACACAGAAGGGCCAGTGCGAGTGACCTGTTCTATTAGTAATGTGGGCAAATAGATGTTTATAGTCGGTTGTCAGAAATGTGGAGAAATAAAAGTAATAGCAGGCAATCCCGATCTTTCGGGAACTACAAGAGTTATGTGGACTTGTAGCCACTGTGGAGCTGGACAGGTTTTAGAGTTGGCATTAAATAGAGATGCGCGTCGTGGAGATTTACATAAAATTATTTGTGGTTTTGCCTTGAACAAAACAATGTCAAAGTTTACTGCTGGCAATTCTTGTCTAACTGATCACTACCATAGTGATTTATCGAATGACTCTTAAGACTCTTTTTCTTTAATTCATGATTATAACAACAAATTAAAGCGGCTTCCGTCAATGACGGAAGCCGCTTTAAGCTAACTATGCTTTAATTTTTAATCATTTTGCTAAGCAGTTCTGTGAAGGTTTTACCGTTAGTAACAGGTTCGCCATCAGCAATAGAGGCCAATGCTATAAAGATTTCGCCCCAATCTTTCATATTGGCATCATCTTTCTCTGCTTCAACAGCAGCTTGTTGTACAAGGGGATGATTCGGGTTAAGTTCCAATATGCGCTTTTCTTCAGGAATATCTTGCCCCATAGATTTGAAAAAGTTTCTCATCTGGGGTGAAATGGGTTCTCCTTTTTGCACAAAGCAAGCAGGAGAGTCTACTAGTCTTGTAGAAATCTTTACATCTTCAATCAAATCTGAGACGGATTCCTTTATCTTTTTGATAAACCCGCTCTTTTCCAATTTTTCTTTTTCTTTGTTTTCTTCCTTTTTTGCACTGTCAGGGAGGTCAATATTTTCAGCAGATATGGAAACAAAGTCGTATTCGCCAAATTTGCCGGCGTTGTTTATCCATATTTCGTCCACAGTATCACCAAGTAAGAGCACTTCAATATCTCTCTTTTTAAATGTCTCCAACTTTGGCGATTTTGTAAGCTGTTCAGTTGTTCCTCCATTGATGTAGTAAATTTTTCTCTGTCCTTTGACCATATTTGACACGTAATCTTCAAGAGTAGTTTGCCCACCCTTTGAACTATCAAGGAGGCAAAGCTTCATAATTCTCTCTCTATTTTTAATATCAGAGATGATTCCTTCCTTAAGAACAACACCGAAGATTTGCCAAAACTTCTTATATTCATTCGGTTTGTCCTGTTTCATTTTCTTTAATACATCAAGTATTTTGTTTGTTAAACTATTTTTTATTACAGCTGTACACCTATCTTGCTGAAGGATCTCTCGTGAGACATTAAGAGAAAGATCTTCTGAATCAACTACTCCTCTTATGAAACGCAAATATTCAGGAATAAGTTCTTTACAGTCATTCATTATAAATACTCTACGAATATAGAGTTGAATGCCATGTTTTCCATTTTGAAAGAACAGGTCCATGGGAGGACGTGAGGGAATATAAAGCAGTGCTTTGAACTCAGTAGTACCTTCTGCTTTATATGTTATGCGTTCGAGCGGATCTTCCCAGTCGTGAGTAATATGGCGATAGAACTCTTTGTACTCATCCTCAGTAACTTCACTTTCCGGACGTGTCCAAAGTGCTTTCATTGAGTTTACTGGTTCTTCTTTTTTATCTTCTTTGTTCTCTTTCTTTTTTTCATCTTTTTTTGAAGCATCTTTTAGATAAATAGGATAGGTAACAAAATCAGAATACTGTTTGATAATGCCTTGAATTACCCAAGTGGATAGATAATCCTTCGCAACATGTTCCTCATCCTTCTTCTTATCTTTCTTTAAATACATTGTTATTGTTGTTCCGTTTGAATCAAGATTACCTGGGCCAATAGTGTAAGTCCCGTCTCCCTTTGATTCCCAAATCGATGTTTCATCAGTACCAGCTTTGCGAGTTTCAACAACAACTCTGTCTGCAGCAATGAAACTTGAGTAGAATCCGATACCAAATTGTCCAATTAGATCACTGTTAGATGCTGACTTTGCTTTTTGAAGAGCTTCCATGAACTCCTTTGTACCGCTACGTGCAATCGTGCCTAAGTACGACACTAGATCTTCACGTGTCATTCCTATTCCGTTATCAGAAATAGTTAAAGTATTTTGATCTTTATTCACTGTAATATCTATTCTTCCATTATCTGCTAAGCCAGACAACTCCTGATTGCTCAAACCCTCAATACGCAGCTTATCAATAGCATCTGAAGCGTTGGATATCAGCTCTCTAACGAATATGTCAGGATTAGAATAGACAGAATGTATCATTAATTCTAGTACCTGTTTTGCCTCACTCTGAAATTCATACTTCTCAACCTTTTTTGCCATGTTGTTTCCTCCTTATATTTTTGTAAAACAAAGAAACACTTATGTTTCTAAATTCGTATCTTTCGATGATTTTTAACTATTTGGTTTTTTAGATTTTAACTCTTCAACGTTGATAACGATGTCATTCCCTTGGTTTTCAACTTTAATTGAACTGCCATCGGGCGCATCTCCGCTGATTATCATACGAGCTATTTTTGACTCAAGATTTTTTTGTAAATAACGTTTCAGAGGCCGCGCACCATAAACAACATCATAACCGTTTTTAGCAATAACCGACATAGCTTCCGGAGTAACCTCGAGTTTAATGTGACGAACAGCGAGGCGCTCAGCAACCTGTTCTATTAGAAGTCCCACAATTTGAGTTATCTCTTCTATTCGTAGAGGTTTAAAGAATATTATTTCGTCCACTCTGTTCAAGAATTCAGGTTTGAAGTGTGTACGTAGTGCATTATTAACCTCTTCAATAGCTTCTTCAGATATTTCTCCGGTCGATCCATCCATACCATTTATCAGTGCTTGTGCTCCAAGGTTGCTTGTCATTATTATGACGCAGTTTTTAAAGTTTACTGTGCGTCCTTGGCTATCTGTTACACGTCCATCATCCAATATTTGAAGTAATATATTAAAAACATCTGGATGTGCTTTTTCTATCTCATCAAAAAGCACTACTGAATATGGGCGTCTACGCACAGCTTCTGTTAGCTGACCTCCCTCTTCATATCCAATGTAACCTGGAGGGGCGCCTATAAGACGAGAAACTGAATGTTTCTCCATGTATTCAGACATATCTATACGAATAATATTGTCTTCAGAATCAAAAAGCGACTCTGCAAGTGCTCTTGCGAGTTCAGTTTTTCCAACTCCAGTTGGGCCAAGGAATATAAATGAGCCTATTGGACGTTTGGGGTCTTTTATACCAGAACGTGCTCGCAATACTGCGTCAGAAACAAGTTCTACTGCTTCATTCTGTCCAATCACACGTTTGTGTAGAAGCTGGTCAAGATGCAATAGTTTTTCACGTTCTCCCTCAATAAGTTTAGTTACAGGGATACCTGTCCAATTAGCAACAATTTCGGCAATCTCTTCTTCTGTTACTTCTTCACGAAGAAGCTTATTTGGTTTTGTTTCTCCTGCTAATTTCTCTTCCTCCTCAAGTTTTTTCTCAAGTTCAGGAAGTGTACCGTGTCGTAGCTGGGCTGCACTATTTAAGTCGTACACTCGCTCCGCTTTTTCGATTTTGCGATGTACCTCTTCTATTTCTTCACGTATGGCACGAACTTTTTTTATATTTTCTTTCTCTGTTTCGTATTGAGCTCTAAGTGTATTTGCCTGCTCTTTTAAATCAGCAAGTTCTTTTTGTAAGAGGTTAAGACGCTCTTTGCTCGCCTTATCCTTTTCATTTTTAAGTGCTTGCTCTTCAATTTCAAGCTGCATCAGACGACGAGAAACATCATCCAATTCTGCAGGCATTGAGTCAATGTCTGTTCTTATCATAGCGCTAGCCTCGTCCACAAGATCAATAGCCTTATCGGGAAGAAATCGATCTGTGATGTAACGATCCGATAATACAGCTGCCGCAACAAGTGCATTGTCCTGTATTCTTACGCCGTGATGAAGCTGAAACCGTTCTTTTATCCCGCGTAAAATTGAAATTGTATCTTCTATATCAGGAGCTTCAACTAACACCGGTTGGAACCGCCGTTCAAGTGCAGCATCTTTTTCGATATAGTTTCTATACTCTTCAAGAGTAGTTGCTCCTATAAGGTGCAACTCGCCTCTTGCAAGCATTGGTTTAAGCATATTTCCAGCGTCGAGTGCTCCTTCAGTTTTTCCGGCACCAACGATAGTATGCAACTCATCAATAAAAAGTATTACTCGTCCATCACTTTTTTTTACTTCATTTAAAACTGCTTTGAGACGTTCTTCAAACTCCCCGCGAAACTTCGCTCCCGCAATTAGAGAACCCATATCCAAAGCGAAAATAGAACGGTCTTTCAATCCTTCTGGCACATCTCCTCGCAATATGCGCAAGGCGAGCCCTTCTACAATAGCCGTTTTTCCTACACCAGGTTCGCCAATGAGGACTGGATTGTTTTTTGTTTTTCTGCTAAGAATTCGTATAACACGACGAATTTCTTCATCGCGACCAATAACGGGATCCAGCTTGTTTTCTCTCGCCTCTTTTACTAAATCCTGACCATATTTCTCTAAAACGTCATACGTATCTTCGGGATTATCACTCGTAACACGCTGATTTCCTCGCACATCAGATAGAGTTTTTAAAAAACCATCTTTCGTTAGCGTAAATGTTGAAAATATTTCTCGAGAGGGGCTTGCTGAAGTTTCAGAAAGTATAGCCAGAAACAAGTGCTCAACAGACACATACTCATCTTTGAGCTTTTCGGATTCTTCTTCGGCATCTACTAAAACTTTAGATAACTTCTGAGATACATATATTTTCCCTGGCTCTTGCCCAGCCGTAGCGACCCTCGGTCGTTTGTCAAGCTCAGCTTCAAGTGCTTTGACAATGTTTTCAACGGGGATACCCATCCTGCTTAACAAGTTCGGAATAAGCCCTTTTTCTTGTCTTAACAAAGCAAGAGAGAGATGCTCTGTGCTAACTTCCTGATGACCTAATTTAATTGCAATGTTTTGAGCTTCATAGAACGCTTCTTGTGATTTCTGAGTTAATTTATTTATATTCATGTAATCCCTCCTAGTTAATAATAATCTAACTAATCTTGATTATACTCTAATAATAGTATAGTCAGTAAACATCAGACAAGAGTAAATGTTTGTAATTAGTCTGATATATAGAGAAATAAGTTTAGAAATTGCCAACAACCTTCTTCGATCTTTATATTTTGTCTATTTTTATATATTTGAATGACCTCGCAACAGCAAGAAGAAGGTAGATTAAAAAGAAAAAACTGATTTTAATTAATTAACTTCATATAAAGACTTGACAAGGTTGAAATATAAGCTTAAAGTTATGTAGTCGGACAAAATGTTCGATTTAAAATATTTGTTGGGAGGCAACACATTGAAAAGCAACGGTACAGTAAAATGGTTTAACGCAACTAAGGGTTACGGATTTATCACAACAGACGAAGGAAACGATGTTTTCGTTCACTTCAGCGCAATCGAGGGCGACGGCTTCAAGACTCTTGATGAAGGCCAGAAGGTATCTTTTGAAATCACAGATGGTAGCAAAGGACCTCAGGCGTCTGACGTAGAAAAGATTTAGTAGAAGTATTTCTTGTATAAAGAAATCGACAATTAGAAGAGGAGAGCGATTTTTCGCTCTCCTCTTATTTTCTATATTCATTTTTTATACATATAATATTAATTACATTATCTAAAAGTCATGATTTATCTATTGCATAAAAGTAGTCTTTTGGTCTATTGTTAACTAATATTAAATTTAAAATTTAATATTAGTTATTTATATTAAACATATATTTAGGAGGCTTACCATGTCCCTTGTTGATAATAGAAAACTTACAGTTGAAAAATTACGTCGCAAGACTGATCTGAAAGCACTTGGATTTAGAACAACCAAAGGTTTGAATAAACTAAAGGGACTAATAGGGCAGGAGCGTGCAGTACGCGCTGTAGATTTTGGTCTTTCCGTGCAGAGTAAGGGGTACAACATATTCATGGTGGGAGAACCTGGAAGTGGTAGAACTTCTTACGCCATGAGCGAACTTCAGCGCATTGCTACAGATATGCCCGCCCCGGATGACTGGGTATATGTTTTCAATTTTGAAGATACAGGAGTTCCTCTTGCTATCAGTTTACCTGCAGGTAAAGGTAAAGAGCTCTCTAAAGATGCTGAGAATGTGGTTGAGGATTTAAAAACTACACTTTCAAAAGCATTTGATAATAATGAATATGAAGATAATAAAGCACAGCTAGTTAAAAGTTTTCAAGACGTAGTAAATAAATTAATGGAAGATTTGCGTAAATGGGCTGAGGAAAAGAAGTTCGCTATTAAGAGAACGCCTCAGGGCTTTGTGAACCTTCCTATGATAATGGCTTTACCTTTGGAAGAACCTTCTGTAGAACTTCAGTCAAAAGACTCTAAGGAAAAAAATAAAAAAACATCAAGAAAAAAGAAACCAAAAGAAACTCTTCGTGAGATGCAACAGGAAGAATTTGAAAAGCTTTCTAAAAAAGAACAAGAAGCTCTTCAAAAAGTTTCAGAAGAAATATCACAAAAAACACTTATAACACTGCGCCTCATACGAGAACGCGAAAAAGACTTAAAGGAAAGAATAAAAGAGCTGGAAGGTCAAATCTGTCGTAGCGCAATAGAGCCTATCTTATCTGAGCTCCAAATAAAATATACTCCTAACAAAAAACTGGAAGAGTGGTTAAAATCTCTAACAGAAGACATTGTTAGTAATTTTAGTATGTTTCTTGCAGCAGATCGGGACGAAACAACTGAAGTGGATTTTTCCCGTTATGAAGTAAACGCATTTGTTTCGAACAATCCTAATGACGGTGCTCCTGTAATTTCCGAAACAAACCCTATTTACTATAATCTTGTGGGAAAAGTCGAATATGAAAGCCGTCAAGGCAACCTTTATACTGACTTTCGTAGAATAACTCCAGGAGCAATGCATAAAGCCAATGGAGGCTTTTTGCTTTTAGATGCTGAAGAACTTCTATCTCAATTCATGTCATGGGACGTGCTAAAGCGTGTTTTACGCTATCGTGAACTCTCCATAGAAAATTTAGGAGAGCAGCTTGGCTATGTTCCTGTTTCATCTTTGAGTCCAGAAGCAATTCCAATAGATATAAAAGTTGTCATTATAGGAACTCCATATCTTTACTATCTACTTAATGTTTATGATTCTGAATTCCAGAAAATTTTTAAAATAAAAGCAGATTTTGACACAGAAATGAAGAGAACATCCGAATCAGAAATGCAGGTAGCTCAATTTATTTCTGGTTATGTGTCGCACGAAGGCAAGCTCAACTTTTCTGTTGGAGCTGTTGGCGAAGTAATAGAGTATTCTTCTCGTTTAGTAGAAGATCAAAACAAGCTTTGCACACAGTTTAACAAGGTAGCAGAAATACTCGTAGAAGCAACTGCATGGGCAAAAGCTGATGGCAAAAAACAAGTCGGTATAAAACATGTCCAAAAAGCAATTGCTGATAAATTATTCCGTTCTAGTCTGCTCGAAGAAAAAATACAGGAAAACTACACGGATGAAATAATCAAGTTAGATATAAAAGGGTCAGTTGTGGGACAGGTTAACGGACTTACAGTTATTCAACTTGTCGATTGCAGCTTTGGAGCCCCTGTCAGAATAACAGCTAATGTATTTATGGGGCGCGAGGGAATAGTTAATATCGAGCGTGAAGTTGAAATGACCGGACCAACACATAACAAAGGGCTACTGATACTTTCCAGCTATTTGGGACGTATGTACGCTCGCGATTACCCTCTTTCAATAACAGCCCGCATCGCTTTTGAACAGACTTATGGCGAAATAGATGGAGATAGTGCCTCATCAACTGAGCTCTACTGCCTTCTCTCAGCAATAGCTGACGTACCACTCAAGCAAGGAATCGCAGTGACAGGGTCAGTCGACCAGTTTGGTTCTGTGCAGCCAATAGGCGGCGTAAACGAGAAGATCGAAGGTTTCTTTCGCCTTTGTAAAGAAAAAGGCCTAACAAAAGAACAGGGAGTAATGATTCCCCATCAGAACGAACGTCACCTTATGCTCAGTCACGAGGTTACAGAGGCAGTTAAAAAAGGACAATTCAACATTTGGAGTGTTAGAACTATTGATGAGGGAATCGAGATCCTCACAGATCTCAAAGCTGGCAAGTTGGATAAAAATGGAGAGTACCCGTCAAATACTATACACGGAAAAGTGAAATTATCTTTGGAAAACTGGATTCTGCGTGCAAGTAAGCACAAGAAAAAAATACATGACATCGTAGAACCACCGAAAAAGAATTGTACAAATAAAAGCGAAGCAAAAAAGAAGGAAAAGAAATAAATGAAGAAACCACATAACTTCAAAAAGATATTGGATATCTTTGAGGATACGTGGGGCAGTGAAAAAGACTTTCCTTCCGGACTTACATATGAAGAACCGCTTGATGACCTGATTTTAACTGTTCTGTCACAGAACACAAACGATGTGAACCGTGACAGAGCATATAAGAAATTGCGTCAGGAGTATCCTACTTGGGATGTAGTTGCAAACGCACAAGTGTCAGATATCGCCGACAGTATAAGAGTCGCAGGCCTTGGGAATACAAAAGCTTCGTATATAGTACAAATCCTTGGAATAATAAAAAAGAAATTTGGCCAGTATTCTATAAAAGAGCTAAAAGATTGGAACAGCAAAGAGGTGCGGAAGTTTCTTGTGTCTCTTCCTGGAGTAGGAGTAAAAACAGCCGGAATCGTTATGGTATTTGACTTAGGAATGCCGGCATTTCCTGTCGACACCCATGTTGCAAGAATTAGCAGAAGACTTGGCTGGGCAGAAGAAAAAATGTCTCCTACTAAAATACAGGAATATCTCGAAAGCACTTTGCCGAAAGAACGTTTTGCTGGCTCACATCTAAACTTTCTTAAGCATGGTAGAAATATTTGTAATGCTCGCAAACCGAAATGTGGAGAATGTCAAGTAAAAGCATTGTGTAAATTTGGCAAAAACCTTGACGTATAGAAAACGAACGTCGTATTGCATTCTATTAGCCGGGCAGTAAGAGACTTAAGATGCAATCCGATAGAGGTTCTGTGAAAAGCTAAAGTTTTAAGTCAACCAATTATAAAACTTCAAAGCTAGTATGATATTTATCAACAAGAAAACAGCGTCTAGAGAAGCTTTGTGACAAGTTGTGAAAACCAGAGACTTTATTGACCAGAGAAATGACAATGCCTTGACAGCTGTGCAGCAGTAGTGTAGAATGACTCTCGTTACGCCATTTGGGTGTGTGGTGGAACGGTATACACAAGGGACTTAAAATCCCTCGGCCGCAAGGTCTTATGGGTTCGAATCCCATCATGCCCACCAAGACAAAGTTACAAAAGCGGTTGTCATAAGTTGCCAAAGTAAGTAACAATATTTCCAAGAGACAGTTATAGCAAGACTTAACGATATAGGGGACAAGGCTTAAAATCCTACAAACGCAAGTTTTAGGAGATAGAATACCCCTCTCGGCACAAGGAAAACTCATATCGCGGGGTGGAGCAGTACGGTAGCTCGTCGGGCTCATAACCCGAAGGTCACAGGTTCAAATCCTGTCCCCGCAACCAACTTTGGCGCTGTAGCTCAGCTGGCTAGAGCATCCGGTTCATACCCGGCAGGTCACTGGTTCGAGTCCAGTTAGCGCCACCAACATAAGCTTATTTTAAATATAATAATTATAAATCCCCTCTTTTAAGAGGGGATTTTTTGTGTTCTTTTAATTATTAATACTGTTGTGCATGATGAGCCGAATGTTTATGGAAAGTAACGTAGAGGAGTGTTTTTCTACGACAGTGGCAAACAAAAGTAAAGTAATTAACAAATTCCTGAGTAAATATTCTTATTTTATGATTGTTGTTTTTTCTTCTTTCAATTTCATCTGTCTAATGTCTAGTTGAATGTAACATGTTGTTTTGACACTTTCTGCCACTCATCTATTTAAGAGCTTTAACTTGTCTATGTTATAATTTATATATGCTTAACAGTAGTCTTAAAAGGCTTAGGAAGGTTGTTTAAAATGGATATAAGCTTTGAAAATCTTAATTCGAGAAACTCCAAAATAGTCAAAAATATATTCATTGAAAGTTTTTTTCAGAATAATTATTTTATAGGCTTATTTCCAAATGAGAATACAAGAATCAGAGATTTCGAAAGAGTAGTTTTTCCAGCTATAAATTATTGCCTTAAACATAATGGCGCTATTGCAGCTATCTGTGATGGAGAGATATGCGGATATAATTTAATAGCTGAGTATAATAATAAAAATAAAAATGAATTTGAACAGATTTTTTTTGCTCCTTATATAGATGCTGGTGATAAACAATTATCTGTATTCCGAAACAAAATAAGAGAAATGTGTTCAAGGCATGGCAGGGTTGAATATGTATATGTTGGAGTAATTGCAAAAGAATTTCGTAGACGTGGAATAGGAAGAAAACTTAACAAGCATATTCTTGAATCAAATAAAGATAAATATATTATGACCGAGATAACATCAACTGAGATGCTAGCTCTTTATAATAGTTTTATTGGTAAGCGTGTAATAGAAATGGAACAGTTATCTGATGACTATACAGTAACAACGATACTGCCGAAAGCAAATGCGGCAGAAATAAGTGGAGGCAGAAAATGACGAAAATTAAAAAACCTGTCGTTGCATTAATTTATGACTTTGATGGAACCCTTTCGCCTAGAAATATGCAAGAGTTTAGTTTCATAAAAGCACTTGGTATGAAAGCCGATGAGTTTTGGCGAAAAACTGGCTCACTTTCTAAAAAAAATGACGCTAGTGGTATTCTCTGCTATATGAAACTTATGCTAGACGAAGCCAAAAGCAAGGGAATTTCTCTTCAAAAAAAATCCTTTCGTAAATTTGGGCATGAGGTCGAACTTTTTAATGGAGTTAAAGACTGGTTTCTTTTGATTAACAAACTTGGATTAGAGAAGGGTTTGACCATAAAGCACTATATAAACTCATCTGGATTGAAAGAAATGATAGAGGGCACAGATATTGCTCACGAGTTTGAACGCATATATGCCTGCTCCTTTCTTTACAATGTTGACGGTGTTGCGGAGTGGCCTGCGGTCGCAGTTGATTTCACAACTAAGACTCAGTTTCTTTTTAAAATAAACAAAGGAATAGATAGTGTAAGCGACGATAAAAAAATAAATGAATATGTTCCAGAAGATCAGCGCCCAATACCATTTAAGCGCATGATTTATTTTGGAGATGGAGCCACAGATATTCCATGTATGCGCATGGTAAAGCAAAATGGAGGTTATTCAGTCGCCGTTTATACTCCTGACGATAAAGATAAGAAGCGAAACGCAGAACACCTTATTCTCGACGGCCGCGTCAACTTTGTCTGTCAAGCTGATTATAGAAAAGGCAAAGATATTTTTTTTGTGGTAGCAACTGTCCTAGAGAAAATGAAATCAGATTTTGATTTTGCCGAATTACTTAAAAAGCACAAA
>JAAYFQ010000158.1 GCA_012728165.1 Synergistaceae bacterium
AGCCTTAACCTTGTTTACCGACATATACTTTTCGCACCAGGCATGGAGTGATTTCGGCTCAATATCCTTAGCCATCAGCTGAAGCATGTCCCGGAAAGTACTTCTTATACAGCTTACGTAGGTTCTTCGATTCTTGTTCTTCTTGTACTCCGTAAGATTCTCCGTTGTTCTTTTAACGTCATGCACCGTCTTCTCCTCATATAGGGCAATAAGATCACCCAAAAGAATATCAGGATCCGATGGCGGAACGTTGGCAAGCTGTACATACTCCACCCTTACATGTTGTCTTTCGGAAGAAGGCGCACTTGAACGTGCTTCACTCTGCGTCGACTGCATATTTACCATACTTTGGATCATAGGATCAGTATAAACGCGATAGTCTGGACGAGTGTTGTTCTGTGATGTAAAAAATGTCATATCTGTTCCTCCTAGAAATAACTGAAATGTGTCGAATTAAGATCCAGACTGCTTTTGTAAGTTCGCGTTTACCCTACAAACTTATTATACGAAATTCATTTAGTTTTAAACAAGTGTTTCGAAAAAAATATTTCACAAAAAAATAATTCATTGTGCTGAAATTGAACCAATGCAGTCCCCAACAAATGAACCATAATTCAAAACAGTAAACTTTCTCGCGCAAGAGGCGTTTGTATGCATAAAATGAATTTTTATCCTATACACTGAGAGGGGGAGATAGAAGAGTGATATGGTATGTTACAGAGTGACTGTTTCAGCATATGGAAATGGTCAGATTTTTGTTACATCTTGTACACATAAAAATTCTTAACGGCGACATTCAGTGTCAATAGCTTGGATATTGGCTGTCACTGGTTTTTCAAGTGATTTTCATTTTTTTTGAAAGTAGAATAATAAACACGCAAACGAACCGAGTATATTTTATTAGACTTTAGTTCAAATACTGCATATGTAAGTACATAAAAATGGTAAGAGGTATATCGCTAGTCTACTATGGTAAAGCAATTTTTCGAAATAATTTTGAAAAATTTTTGAAAACGCTATTTCACTAGTCTAAAGCACTAAAATTTAACTGTTGTTTAAATGTAAGGCACATTGAGTAAGGACATCCTTACAAGTTCGTTATAATTAAAGTAAATATAAAATTTTGCGTTGTATATATAATTGTAATTACAGTATAGAGCTTAATAAGCTCCCATCTATAAAGCTAGATGTATTAAATTGCATAAATATTATAGAATCCCCTCTTTCTATTTTACTGATGATAACTGATCATAGAGTTATGAAGGACAATACAAAGCATGTAATAGCCTGTGATTTTTGTGGATTGAAATTTAATTGGAAGAGTTATATAATTATCGGACACTACTATTGCTTACATGGTAGACGATCGTAAATACTTTGTGAGGGGGGTAAAATGGACGCCAAGGTTTTTTTAAAATTTTTTATTGGTGAAATGTAGGTAACATGCCGAAAAGGTGTTTTTGGCGAAATTAGGGAAAGATAGAGGAGTTGAACTTTACCTCCGAAACTGACCAAAGGAAACGGTCAATTTTTACGCCAAGCCTTTTCGTAGAGAGTGTCATTTATCCGGTAATACAGCGAGTTTTCGTTCGGTTCATTTTTTGCCCGCTTCGGCAAAAAACCATAAAAAAAGACGGACCGAAGTCCGTCAGTGGTTTACGACTATGGTGGGCGATAGAAGAATTGAACTTCTGACCTCTTCCGTGTCAAGGAAGCGTTCTACCTCTGAACTAATCGCCCAACAAGGAGAGATTTTACTAGGTAATAGACGCTGTGTCAATAGTAGGAGAGCGAATGCCGGAAG
>JAAYFQ010000159.1 GCA_012728165.1 Synergistaceae bacterium
CAAACACAGCGCAACTATTGAAATTATGGTAGACGAGAAGTTTCATAGACAGGGCATAGGCTCTGCTCTTTTGAAAAAAGCGATAGAAGACGCTGATAAAGTCTTGGAAATTCACCGTTTAGAACTTCTCGTTTTGACCGATAATAAAACAGCAATATCACTTTACGAAAAACATGGTTTTGTAATTGAAGCTACTCTAAAAAAATCAGCTGTAAAAAACGGAATGTACGTTGATGAATTTATGATGGCACGCATTCGTCAGGAGGCTAGATTAAATGTTAATTAGACCTGTAAAAACAGATGACGCAGATCGAATATCACAAATTGCAATAGACATATCAAATAACAATGGCGATTTAAACATGGTAAAGGTAGATTTTTCGAATGCAGAGAAACTAATTAAAGAACTTACTCCTCTTGACCATATGCTTGTAATAGAAACAAAATATCCTCCTCATCAAATATATGCTGCTGTATTAGTCTCGGTCAACAGACAAATTTATCTTCGTAGATCTGCGACTCTCGAACTAATTGTGGCAGTAAAATGGCAAAGACAAGGGATAGGAAAAACGCTTATGACCAATGCTCTTGAAATGGCCTATAAGGAACTCATGATGGAACGAGTAGAAGTTGAAGTTGCGATAGACAATGATGAAGGGTTAAAATTGTGCAAATCTGCAGGTTTTAAAGTCGAAGGTGTTGCCAGAGATTGGGTAATGTCTTCGAATGGCAAATACAAAGATGCTTATCTAATGGGAAAATGCAAAAAATAAAATAAATACGCTACAGAAAGATAAACACCGATACTATTGATAAAACAAAACATTTGTAATACATAATACAATTATCTAAAATATAAGGAGCGTTTTTTTGGATACTATAATTGCAATTCCATCAATGATTTTACTTTGTGCGCTTGTTGGCTTTGCAGGCTTTGTCGACGCATCTGCTGGCGGTGGTGGGACTATATCTCTTCCGGCATATATATTCGTAGGCATACCACCACATTTTGCGCTTGGATGTAATAAGCTTTCCGCCTCATGCGGAACAACTTTGGCTGTCTTCAATTTTTGGAAAAGTGGAGCGATAGACGTAAAGGCGGCTCTTATAGCCGCTTTAGGATCATTTATAGGAGCAGCTACTGGCGCTGCAATCGCACTGAAACTCAGTGAGCAAACATTAGAAACAATGCTATTATTCATACTTCCTATAGCAGCCATAATTATATTAGCAAAAAGAAACTTCGGAGAAGATGACCTTTCCTCAACTGTAGGAAAAACAAAAGCTGTAATACTAGCTTTTTTCATCGGTTTTTTAATTGGCGGTTATGACGGAATGTTCGGACCAGGCACAGGAACCTTTGCGATAATTGCTTTTTCTATGTTGATGAAATATGACTTAAAAACAGCTTCAGGCAACGCCAAGATACTCAATCTAGCTTCAAACTATGCTTCATTTGCTACCTTCGCTATTTCAGGCACAGTAATTTATAAAATAGCTATCCCTGCGGCAATTTGCGGTATGATAGGTAACCATTTCGGCTCACGCTGCGCTATCACAAGGGGTGCAAAGTTCATCCGTCCAATGATGCTCGGAGTTTTAGCTTTATTGCTTACTAAAATAGCTTATGATCTCTTAACAAGATAAAAAATAGTTGCTCAAATCATGTAATTCGACGTAAGCAACTATTTTTTTATTAACTCAGTTATACAGCATTTAGATTTTATGTATTTTGTTTTTTACAATAAGTAAGACTAACTACAATAATCTGAGAATCGGAATTAATGAGTAAATATCTAAAGTCCTTCTCCCTCTTTTATCTTGCATATCATTTGTGTTACAGTTCCTATAGGACAGTAAACACACCATGCTCTCGGTCTATATATGAACATACTTATCAAACCCAGTACCAACGAAGTAAGCATTAGGCTGTAAAATCCATAAGCGAATTGAATTATCCATAGCGACACATTATTCCCTGCTCTGTTTGCCAATTTCCAAGGCAAGTCGAACGTCCATAGAAATCTTATAGACTCGTTTACGCCTGTGCTTTCGGAAAAGACAGCCCATGTTGTAAATAGCATGTTCAAAAACATTGCCGTGAAAAACAAAAGAAATCCATATCGAAACCATTTATTCCTTAGAAATGCAGGTAGCTCTTTATTAAGTGACATTCTAGGGTTTGAACCTAGCAGTGAAAAAAGTTGTCCTCTACCACAGTAACTATTGCAAAAAGCCTTCTCCTTGCCAAATAAAGACATGAGTATTGGCACGAGAAAACAGACCATGCCAAACCAGGCGAACATTATATTAAAAAACCCGAGAGAGAAATAAATAATAGTTACTATCCACATTTTATCTTTCCAACTTTTTCTCATTCTTATTCCAACTCCTTCATATTTATCGCAGAAGCAGGACAAATAGTGGCACATCTAGAGCAGCCTATACATCTTGCAGAGTCTATCACTGCAAAAATTCCTCTATAAATTACTGTTGCATTAACTGGGCAAACCTTTAAACATGCACCACAAGCTACACAATCTTCTCGCAAAACCATTGCCTTTTTTCTCTTTTTCACTTGTACAACCATGAGAACACATCCTATACAATTTTATAGTACTTTAAACGAGAGAAACTATTATAGTTTATTTATATTAAGTTTTGTTCTTACCGAGAACCTTCCACGTACACATATTACTATCTCTAGTCGCCTTATTCTATAAAATAGTAACACAAAAAACGGAGTCGAAAGCAAATGCTCTCAACTCCGTTTCTTAAATTAATTCTAGCAACGTCCTACTCTGGGTGGAAAAACTAAGTTCGACAACGGAAATCAAAGATTTCCTGTCCTACTTATCCTGTGAATACCCTCCGTAGTACCATCGGCGAAGGACTTGCGAGCTGTTGCATATTTGCGGCTACAGGTGCTAGACATGCAGTCTTGAACTTTGAAGGTGTATAGTTAATACACCAAAAAGAGCGAGACAAATGTCTGGTGACTGTGGACGTAAAGATGCGATAGAACGAGGCTTAACTGCCGGGTTCGGCATAGGACTGGGGGTGTTCTTTTCTCTATGGTCATGGTGAACTTATAATAAAATACGAAAGTATCAAGACAAAACAACAAGAAGCCCCATGCAGTTTGCATGGGGCTTCTTGTTTGTAATTAATTCTAGCAACGTCCTACTCTGGATGGAAAAACTAAGTTCGACAACGGAAATCAAAGATTTCCTGTCTTACTTATCCTGTGAACTTTCCGTTCTCGAGTAGAACGTACTAACAATAGAACACAAAAAACGGAGTCGAAAGCAAATGCTCTCAACTCCGTTTCTTAAATTAATTCTAGCAACGTCCTACTCTCCCACGGATACCCTCCGTAGTACCATCGGCGAAGGAAGGCTTAACTGCCGGGTTCGGCATGGGACCGGGTGTGTCCCTTCCTCTATGGTCACTAGAAATCTGTAATTAACCC
>JAAYFQ010000160.1 GCA_012728165.1 Synergistaceae bacterium
AAGCTGTTAAATCAGGAGTGCCGATCTATAAATTTCAAAGAGAAAAAGATGCTACAGACTTTCAACTAGCTCTGGATATATTCTCTAGAGAATGTACAGGCAAGAGTCTTTTTCTGAGTGGTGCTTTTGGAGGTCGTTTTGATCATCTTTGGAGCGTCATAATTTCTTTTCTGAATCGTTCTAATAAATATCAGCCCCTAGGTATGGCAGATGAAAAAGAAGGGATGATTTTCCTAAAGGATGAAGCAGAAACAACAATATCTTTCGAAAAGAGACCTTTGGCTATTTCTCTGATATCTTTTTCAAATAAGTGCGAAGGAGTTTCTATAGACGGAGTTAAGTGGCCTCTTACTAATGTGTTGCTTGAATATGCTAATCCATACAGTATAAGCAACGAAGTGTTTGATAGTGGTACTGTTTCGGTGAAAATAAAGAAAGGTCTTCTTGGCGTTTATTGGGCGCAAAATGAACAAACTGACGAAATGTGATTATCCGTATAAATTATATTTATCTTAAACATAATCTCATGATAATATACTCAAGTAGTTTGAAATTTTTATAGGATGTGATTACCAATGTTTTTTGGTGGAGGAAATATAGCTAGTAAATTAGCGCAGCTTTTGCTAAGTTTGCCGGCGGTGCTTTGGGCTATAACTTTTCATGAGTTTTGTCATGGTTACGCGGCGATGCGTTTGGGTGATCCTACAGCGAAACTTGATGGGCGTCTCAGTTTAAATCCATTACATCATCTTGATCCAGTGGGAGCTTTATGTCTATTGCTTTTTAGATTCGGTTGGGCAAAACCAGTTCCCATAAACCCAGGGTACTTTAAACACCCTAAGCGAGATATGGTCATTGTAAGTCTTGCAGGAGCTGCGGGAAATATTTTGACAGCTTTTGTGTGTGCTCAGCTGGTTAAGCTTTTTCCTTCGCTTTTCCAGAATTATGGAGCGCAGCAATTTATTCTTATAATGATATACATGAATGTAGGTCTTGCGGTGTTTAATTTGATACCAGTACCACCATTAGATGGTTCTAGAGTTCTTTATGTACTTTTGCCATATAAGTGGTTGCACATTTATCATTCGCTTGAACGTTATGGAATGTTTATTATATTGGGACTTATAGCGTTTGGTATTCTTCCGCGTATAATGGACCCAGCGATGCGACTTGTTTTGAGTATAATAATATAAAAGACTAAAGGTGAAGCTAAAATGAAATTATTACTTACAAATGATGACGGAGTTTATTCATTAGGAATACAAACACTTGCAAGAATTCTTTCGGAAAAGGGACATGAGGTCGTTATTGTCGCTCCTGACAGAGAGCGTAGTGGTTGTGGACATGCAATGACGCTTGACAGACCACTTAACCTTCAAAAAATAGACTCATTGCTTTTGGGTGCTGCATATCCCACGTATTCATGTGATGGCACTCCTACAGACTGTGTTATTTTGGCCTTGGATGCTTTAAAGTTCGTTCCTGATTTTATTCTATCAGGTATAAATCTCGGGTTAAACCTTGGAGATGATCTTACCTATTCAGGGACCGCTTGTGCTGCAATGGAAGGTGTTCTCTATGGATTTCCTTCAATTGCTATATCTCTTGCTGCAAACTCAAAGTGTCAGAACATTTATAACTATACTGCAGCAGAAGTGACTCTTGCTATACTTGATTGGTTGGAGCTACACCCACTGCCAGAGGGAGTTATGCTTAATTTAAATATTCCTAATCTTCCACTTAAAGAATTAAAGGGTGTTGCGTTAACTAGGACTGGCAAAAGATTGTACAAAGACAAAGTTCGTGTAGTTGAGTCTCCCTCAGGAGAGAAAGCCTATTGGATTGGCGGTACAGCACACAATGACCTTACACATGGCACTGATGTTTGGGCTGTGTTTAGCGGAATTGCTTCAGTAACGCCAGTACATTTAGATATGACCTGTTATCAAACATATGACGAGTGTAGTAACTTAGGAGCAGAACAAGCGTTGGTAAATCACCTCAACAAAGTAATTCGTCAATAGGCTGCTCTGAGTTGACAATTGAACTCTGAATGATAAAATAACATTGATGTTCAAAGTATAGTTATTGCGATGACGAGGATATAATTTCAACTTCTCAACGACAGGGATAAAGCACTCAAACTGAAAGTGCTTTTCGTGACAGTGATGAAATTCGCACCTCTGAGCTGGAGTTCGAAGAAAGACTAAGGTCAAGTAGAACTTACGGATATTTTCCGTTAAAAACGAATCAAGTGGGCACTTTGTGTCAACGAGGGTGGTACCGCGGGTATTTTATAACTCGTCTCTCTTTCCGTAACAGGAGAGAAAGACGAGTTTTTACTTAATAAATACTAAGTTATGGGAGGATTTAAAAATGACAGTAGAAAAAAAAGGCAAATTAATATTGGCATACAGCGGAGGGCTCGACACATCCGTTGCAATTCCTTGGCTCAAAGATCAGGGATATGATGTTATTGCTTTGACAATGCATGTTGGACAGCAGTCAGATGAGATGGACGAAATTCGTGAAAAAGCAATAAAAGCCGGTGCGGTTAAGGCTTATGTTGTTGATCTCAGAGAGGCTTTTGTAGATACATTTGTTTGGCCAGCATTAAAATCAAATGCAGTTTATCAGGGAGTTTATCCTCTTAATTCCGCACTTTCACGTCCAATGATTGCTCAAGCTCTTATCTGGTGCGCAGAAAAAGAAGGAGCGGTCGCAGTAGCTCATGGATGTACAGGAAAAGGACAGGATCAGGTTCGTATCGAAGTCTGTTGCAACGCACTAAATCCAGATATAGAAGTTCTTGCTCCTGTAAGAGACTGGCAATTTACAAGAGAAGAAGAAATGGATTACGCTGAAGCACATAATATTTCCGTACCAACAACACGCCAAAATCCTTACAGCATTGACGATAACCTATGGGGACGTTCAATCGAATGTGGGGTTCTTGAGGACCCATGGAATAAACCCCCTAAGGGGGCCTATGCTCTTACAGTCGACCCTAAAGATGCTCCCGATGAGGAAGTTACTATAGAAATCACATTTGAGGCTGGAATACCAGTAGCAATAAATGGTAAAAAAATGGACAGTTTAGAGCTTATTGAATTTATGAACAAGGCGGCTGGTCAGGCTGGAGTCGGCAGAATAGATATGGTCGAAGACAGACTAGTTGGTTTTAAGAGCCGTGAAGTTTATGAGTGTCCTGCAGCAGTTGCCCTTATTGAAGCACATAGAAAACTTGAGACGATAACTCTTTCAAAAGATGTCCTTAAGACAAAAAAAGAACTCGAGGTTCGTTTCGCAGAAATGGCATATGAAGGTTATTGGTTCTCTCCACTTATGGAGGCGACACAGGCATTCATGGATGCGACGCAAAAGTCTGTAAATGGAACGGTCCGTATGATTCTTTATAAAGGAAATGCAACTGTTAATGGCATGAAGTCGGATACCTCTGTCTACAGCAAAGAGCTAGCTACATACTCAGCAGGAGATATCTTTGACCAAGCAGCTGCAGTTGGTTTTATCAAGATTTGGGGTATGCCTATTAAAACTTGGCGTCAGGTTCATAAGGATAAGAACGTAAACCCAATCGAGAAGCTAATTATTGCCAAAGGCGAAGGGGCTCTATAAAAAGCGCCCAAAATAGCATATAACTTAATAAAGCTAAAAGAGGCTCCCTAGATGTATTAAAAAGCACACTAGAGAGTCTCTTTTTTTATACTGCAAGTATTTCACTGAATTGTATTGAGTAATGAGAAAAAGTAACATGAAATATAAAAACTTGTCATTTAAAGATTTTTTCCTTTTCTGATGTGCACGTATAGTGTAAAATTATTACAAAATGTGTTTATACGGAGGTTTTCAAATGTCATTATGTTCAAGCGACGATAAAATCACTATAAATGATTATGAGTGTCCTATTGTTACTTCTGAAATGCTATCGGAAAAGATAGCTTGGATGACTGTAAAATGTCCAGAATTGGCATCCTCAGTGGTGCCAGGGCACTGTGTGATGATCTTTCCTTCAAACAGCTTGGATCCTTTACTTGGCAGACCTTTTGGTGTTTGTGACCTTGATCGTGCAAAAGGCGAGATATCTGTTTGCTACATGTTGTATGGCAAAGGAACAGACATGATGGCTAAAATGCCTGTGGGTGAAAAAATTAGAGTAAGAGGTCCTTTTGGAGTTCCTCTTCCGTTAAGAGAAAATAAAAAAATCTATCTAACCGCTGGCGGAGTAGGAATAGCAATTTTTCTTTTGTACAATAAGCTTTTTCCCAAAGTTGTAGCAGGTCTCTATCTTGGTATTCCTGGTAAAGGCTACGAAAGATATTCTGAGCGGATTTTGAAAATTGCTCCGAATGCTAAAATATTTACAGACGATGGTTCTTTTGGTGTTGGAGATTCTATGTTTAAAGTACTTCCAAAAAATATTGGCCCTGATGAGGAAGTATGGGCTTGTGGTCCTACGGGTTTTTTGAAGGCGCTTAAAACTCATTGTTCTTCCTCTTTGGACAAGTTGTATTTTTCTCTTGATAAGAGAATGGCATGTGGATATGGTGGTTGCATGGGCTGTGTTGTTGAGACGAATTCTGGATCGAAACGCAGATGCGTTGATGAGTCATTATTTAGAGCAGATGAGGTGGCAAGCTATGGGTTGTGATCTTTCTGTAAAAGTAGGGAATTTGCTTTTTTCTTCTCCTGTTATTCCAGCTTCAGGTGTTTGGCCCTACGATGATGATTTTTGGTGTGGAGAAAAATTGGATGGGATAGGAGCCATATGCACAAAGGCAATAAGCCTTAATGCCAAACAAGGAAACAAAGGAGTGCGTTTGTGGGAAACACCAGCCGGGATACTGAATAGTATTGGGCTCCAAAACATTGGAGTCCGAGGTTTTATAGAAGAGCATCTTAAGAAAGTTCTTTCTTGTCCAGTACCTGTCATTGCCAATGTTGTAATGGAACGTGAAGAAGAAACTGCTGAGACACTGAAACATCTTCAAGATGCAGGTGGCATAGCTGCAGCGGAGCTCAACATTTCTTGCCCTAATGTTGATGGAGACGGAATGGCGTGGGGAATTGAAGCTTGTAGTGCAGCAAGGGCCGTCGCTTCTGCTCGCAAGGTTTGGAATGGTCCGCTTTGGATTAAAATGTCACCTCAAGCCGCAGACTCGATTGGAGTTGCTAAAGCAATTGAGAGTGAAGGTGCAGATGCGCTTGTAGTTGCAAATACATGGCTTGGAATGGGAATGGATATGAAAACAGGAAAACCGGCTTTTGATAGAGTTGTAGCTGGCCTTTCAGGGCCTGCGATATTTCCACTTGCTCTAAGACTTGTCTGGCAAGTTGCCGGTGCCGTTTCTATCCCTATTGTCGGATGTGGCGGAGTTACATCGGCCTCTGATTGTGCAGCGATGTTGCTTGCGGGTGCTTCAGCAGTAGAAGTAGGAACTGCGTTTTTTAGAGAGATCAAAGCAGGGACTGATATATGTTCGGGATTGCCAAAGTTTATTGAACAACATAGAGTTTCTTCTCTTTCAGAAATTATTGGAATGGCAAAACATTCTTAAAAAATTGCTTATTAGCTTAAAAATAGGAAGAAAAATGATATCATACGCACAATTTAGCCAATTTTAGCTTGTAAGATAGTATAATAGACAATTGACTTAATAACCAAATGGAGAGATTTTAATGAATCATAGCGAAGAAGAAAAAAACTTTGTTATAACTATAGACGGACCAGCAGGTGCGGGAAAAAGCACAATTGCCCGGCTTGTTGCAAAGAAATTAAAACTACCATACCTTGATACCGGTGCAATTTATAGGTCAATCGCGTGGTTACTCAACGAAAAACAAATACTGCCTACAGAGGACAAAAAGATCTCTGCTATTCTGAAAGATTTTTCTATTTCTTTCGATGGATCAAAAGTTTTAATTGACGGTAGGGATATTTCAAAAGAAATAAGAACTCCTGAGATAGATAAACTTGTTTCTCCTTATTCTGCAATAAAAGGTGTGCGAGACGCATTGCTTCAACTGCAGAGGGACCAGTCTGCCAAAGGACTTGTAGCAGAAGGTCGCGACATGGGAACCGTCGTTTTTCCTGATGCCGCATTAAAGATATTTTTAACTGCGTCAGCTGAGGAGCGTGCTTTACGAAGATACAAGGAACGTATTGAAAAGTGTGAAACAGCTAACTATGATGAAATATTAAAACAGGTTAACGATCGTGATAATTATGACATAAACAGAGAAATTGCACCACTTCGTCCTGCAGTAGGTTGTGTAGTAATAAATACAACAAAGATGACGATAGACGAAGTCGTTGAGACCATTTCATCTTTTGCTGCTCTTGCTGCTGAGCATAGGATGTCCCAGAAAATTGAGTAAAAAACAGAAACTTATAGAAATATCTGACAAAAAACATACAGCTTTAATCTCAACTGTTGTGAGACCCGGTACTAATGATACAGAAGTATCTCTTGATGAACTAGTAATGCTCCTTGAGAATCTTAATATTAAAACTTTGGGAAGATCTGTGCAAAATAGAACTACTCCAGACTCGGGAAGTTTTATAGGTTCAGGAAAAGCAGAAGAGATAAAAGATTTTGCGACAAAACTAGGAGCTAATCTTTTAGTCATAGATGATTTTCTCAATCCTACTCAAAAGAGCAACTTACAAAAACTAACATCTCTTGAAGTGTGGGATAGAGCTTTTGTGATTATGAAGATTTTTGAAAACAGAGCTGATACATTCGAGGCGAAACTACAAGTTAAGTTAGCTCAATATAAATACGAAATCCCCAGTCTCAAGGGACTTGGACTCCAAATGTCGAGTACAGGTGCAGGAATAGGAACACGAGGTCCCGGCGAAACCGAGTATGAACGTCATAGAAGGAAACTTGATAAAAGAGTCAATTCGATAATGGACAAACTCGAGATAGTAAAAAAGAGCCGCCGATTGCGTAGAGAAAGAAGACATAAGTATGGAGTCCCACTTGTTTCACTTGTTGGATATACGAACAGCGGAAAATCAACATTACTTAAGGGATTATCAAAAGATGCCACGATTGTTTCAGCGAATCAGCTTTTTACTACTCTTGACACTGTTGCACGACGCATAAATTACCGTGATGCGAGTGGCAGTTTCCTACTATTTGACACGGTTGGCTTTATAAGGAAAATACCAACTGATCTTATTGCAGCTTTTAGAGCGACACTTGAAGAGGTTGCAGGAGCAGATCTATTACTTGTTGTTGTGGACGCTTCTGACAAAGAGCCAATTAATCATTTTGATATTGTTTTGGAAACCCTCAAAGAGCTTCAAGCAGATACAATACCACGTATAACAGTGCTTAATAAGATAGACGTAGCAGGAGCATCAACGGATATTATAGAAATAGAACTAATAGCTCGAGGAGAAGAAATAGTTAAAACTTGTGCTTTAACAGGAGAAGGTTACGATATTCTATTAGAAAAAATTAGAACCTATCTTGATAACGTAAAGCCAGAAAAAACTTATACTCCAGATTATTATAACGATAATGTTTTTGACTAAAAAGTACCTTCGAGTGATACACGCACTACAGCTAGATTAAAAATAACAAGGATGTGGTCGCATGTATATAAGCATGACAGGGTTCAGTAGAACACAGCTCCAAACTTCGTGGGGAACATTAAATCTTGAGATGTCTAGCGTAAATCACCGCTATCAAGAAATTTATGTTAAACTTCCTCGAGAGTTTTCAAGTTGGGAACCATGGTTTCATCAGAAATTACGCAAGTATTTCCGTAGAGGGAAAGTTCAACTTCGTATGGAGGTTCTATGGGCGCCTACTTTCAAAATGGCTCGTATTAACAGAGATGTTTTTTCATCTTACTGTGATGAATTTTTACAAATACAGGAAACATTAGGTCAAACACGAGAACTTGAATTGGAAGCAATAGCTTCTTTACCTGGAGCATTAAGTCTTCCCACTTTTGAGGATATTGGTGAAGCTGATAAGCTTGAAATGACATTTGATAAACTTTTGACAGACGGAGTAGAGTCATGGCAGAAGATGCGTTCTTTGGAGGGCGAGCATCTCAAAGAAGAAGTTCTTTTCCATCTTGGAGAGCTAGAACGTTTAGTAGGAGAAGTAGAGGAGAAATGGTTAACTGCTAAAAACACAGCATTTCAGACTTTGCGTGATAGACTGTCTGAAGCTCTTACTGCTTTAAATGAAAACCTTGATGAATCAAGGTTTCTACAAGAAATAGTTATATTAACCGACAAATGGGATGTCTCTGAAGAGTTAGCGCGCATAAAGAGCCATGTTGTAAAGTTTCTCGTGACAGGTGAAGATAAAGAGTCTTCAGGCCGCAAGTTAGATTTTATAATCCAAGAGATGAATCGTGAAATTAATACCCTTAATTCTAAGATTGCTGATGCTGACATACGTTGGTTGTCGGTTGACGCTAAGGCAGCTCTTGAAAGAATGAGAGAACAAATACAGAATGTGGAGTAATTAAAATATGAATTACAGACTTGTACACGTTGGATTTGGTAATATGGTAGTTGCCGATAGAATTGTTGCTATAATTAGTCCTTCGGCTGCTCCTATAAAGAGGTTAAGAGATGAAGCCCGCGAAGCCGGTCTTCTAGTCGATGTAACACAAGGCAGAAAAACACGTGCTGTTTTAGTAATGGACAGTAAGCATATTATATTATCGGCAATTCAGCCTGAAACAATTACAGGACGTTTTACCGGTGACACTTTGAAAGAAGAAAAGGAATAATGAGAGGACATCTTTTTGTGTTTTCTGGGCCATCTGGAGCCGGTAAAGGAACAGTTTTAAAAGAGGCTCTCCCCATCCTTGGAAATATAGTGTATTCCGTTTCCTGTACAACGCGTAAGCCGCGTCATGACGACGCAGATGGTGAGACGTATTTTTTTATGAGAGAAGAAGATTTTAAGGAAATGGGATTGAAGAATATGTTTCTTGAATCTGCAGAAGTTCACGGCAATATGTATGGTACAAGGCGTGATATAGTTGAGGCAGAGCTTGAGAAGGGTATAGATGTGCTTCTTGAAATAGATGTTCAAGGAGCTATTCAGGTCAAAAACAAAATGAAAGAAGCTGTTTTAATTTTTATTCGGCCCTCTTCAAACGAAGAGCTTGAACGCCGTTTACGTAGTAGAGGGACAGAGACAGAAGAAGAAATTCGACTTCGCATAAAAAATGCAAAAAAAGAACTAGCCTCCGCCGACAAATATGATCATATTATTATAAACGACAGTCTAAAAGATACTGTAAGTAGATTTATAGAGATAGTGGAAAAATACAGGAGGGAATCAAAATGATATACATGGATTTGGAAAAGATTTATGCAGAAAGAGATATCCCCAATAAGTATATACTTACTTTAGTCGTTGCTGCACGTGCCCGCCAGCTTAGCGAAAGAAAGGGCCCATTGCCTGGCTATGATGAAAAATTTATAACAAAGGCAGTCGAAGATGTTACAAACGGATGTGTAAAGTATAAGTTTGTTGATATTGCCGGCAAAAAGAAAACAGATGAGCCAGTGGAAGCAGAATAAGAAGATATTATTTGGAATAAGCGGCGGAATCGCTGCTTATAAAGCGCCAGACATCTTGCATAGTTGGATAAAAGCAGGATGTGAGGTTGAGACCATACTGACAAAATCTGCAGAAGAATTTGTCAGTCCACTTGTGCTTGCAACTTTAAGTAAAAAACATATATGGTGCGAGGATGACTTTCTTTCAGCTGATAAAGGATGGAAGATACCCCATATCAGTCTAACTGAGTGGGCAGATATTTTTGTTATAGCTCCTTGCACAGCAAGCACGCTTAAAACATGTGCAGATGGAGAGTGTTCGACTCTATTAGGGGCAGCATTACTTGCTAACCGAAAGCCTTTGGTTCTTTTTCCTGCTATGAATCCCAACATGCTTTCACATACGGAGACGCAAGAGAATATTAAAAAGCTAATTTCTAGAGGGTGCAAGGTTGTTGATCCTGACAGCGGATTGCTTGCATGTGGCTATGAAGGCAAAGGTCGTCTTCCTTCGAGTAATATTGTAAATGAGCATATCTGGAAGGAACTTTTTCCGAAGAAAGATTTGAGAGGTCTCCATGTAGTAGTTACCGCCGGGCCAACTCATGAATACATAGATCCTGTTCGTTATATTAGTAATCCGAGCAGCGGTAAAATGGGCTATGCCCTTGCAAAATATGCGTGGTACAGAGGAGCGGAAGTTACTTTAATTTCAGGACCAACTTCACTCATGCCGCCAGTAGGAATAAATTTTATAAGTGTTACAACCGCAGAAGAAATGTATAACGCCTGTATGGAAAATAATTCTACTGCAGATATTATCATTATGGCTGCAGCAGTCGGAGATTTTAAAGTTGAGAAGGAATTTTCTAATAAAATTAAACGTGAAGAAAATGCTCCTCTTGCTCTCCATCTTGTTCAGAATGAGGATATATGCGCAAAGTTAGGAAAAATGAAGCCTGATGGACAAATACTGATAGGTTTTGCTGCAGAGACACAAAATGTTATGGAAAACGCTCAAAAAAAACTTGAGTCGAAAAATCTTGATATGATTGCAGCAAACAATGTGTTGGTTGACGGAGCTGGTTTTCAGTTTGATACTAACGTGCTATCGCTAATTATGAAGAATGGAAAAATAGAAGAAATTTCAGGAACTAAAGATGATGTAGCAGATGCTCTTCTGGATTTTGTGGTTACGAAAAGACAAGGATTATAAATGAAACAAGTGTTTGTCTCAGTACCGGGTCCTTGGTGGACCCGGCTTTTATATTTACACGATACTCCTATAAAGTTGGGTGTGCGAGTGCTTGTCCCGCTAGGAAGAAGCACGAGAGTTGGATTAACTGTTGCTGCAGAAGGCATTCCGGTAGAGAATAACTCCATAAAATTAAAGCCTATAACGAAAATTATCGATTCTGTTCCGCCAATTCCTGAAGAATTGATGAAAACAATGGAATGGTTTTCAAACACATGGTTTTCCGGATTAGGCATAGCTTCAAAAGTTATGTTTCCCACCAAATTCCTTGATGGAGAAGAACTTTGTCCGTTGACTGAATATGAAAAAAATAATCCTGATAATTATCGCGTCAATTATATTTACGAAGAAAATGATGCAAAACGCTACGAAAGATATGCCGAAATAGCAAAATCTTCAAGTGCAGGCACTATGTTTTTATTTTCTGAAGCAGACTCAGCCAAAAAGTTTTGGAACTTGTTACCTTCGGGATTAAAAGAAGAAGGAATTATTTGGCCAACTGGTGCAACAAAACAATGGACACAGTGGAAAGAAGCAAGAAATGGTAATGTCAAATTTATAGTAGGTTCACAGTCTGCAGCGTTCGTACCCTTAAAAGGACTTTCCCGTATAATTATTGAAGATGAAAATAGTGGAGGATGGCTTACTCAGAAGAATCCTTGTTTTCATCATAGAAGTGTTTTGGCAGCTAGAGCAAAATTCTCTAATGCAGAACTTATTCTTGGTGGGCGAATCGCGTCATCGAAGGCATTTATGCAGAACTCTGAATGTGGAAAAGAAAAAAAAGATATACAAAAAAGACTTATTTTTGTTAATCTTCATGACTCGTCCAGTTTCACAGTTGATGCAGTAAAAGATTCTTTGCCGATAAGTAAACCATTAATAAGGGAAACTTTAACTTGTCGTGAAAATAGTAAATGGGCTTTTTGGATTCTTGACCGCAAGGGGTATGCGGGAGAACTTTACTGCCGAGATTGTGGAGAGCCTCTTCGTTGCTCACATTGCGTTGGAGTTATGAGATGGGAAGGGAAACAAAAAAGACTTTCATGCCTTAGCTGCAAGCATCATATTCCAATTCCCGAAAAATGCCCCTCGTGCGGTGGACCATTTTTAGAAGGAGTACGCCCAGGATTAGAAGCTCTTACAGAACGTGCTTCGCTAATTTTGCGATATAAATATAAAGAGGTTTTGCTTTTTCAAAATGAGAGTGGCAAATTACCTTCCTGTAAGAGTTTAATAAAAGATTATCCTCGTGGGGCGTTAGTAGTTGGTACAAGAAAAATACTGGCTCTTACAGACGAACTTCCCACAGGAATGATAGGTTGGATAGATGCTGATGCTGAAGCCAGAATAACTGAGTATGATGCAAAGGCAAGGGCTTTTGCTCTATTATATGAATCATTTTGGCGTGGAATGGATCCAGAAAGGCGTAAGATAGTAATTCAGAGCCGTAGACCCGACAGAGGATGGCAAAAAGGCCTTACAAGAGGATGGAGTTACTTTTGGAAAACTGAACTTAAAGAGAGAAAAGAATGGAATCTCCCACCATACTCTCCCATGTTAAAAATGGTTATGCCTAAAGGAACAGGTATTGATTTTGCGAAATTGCTTGATAAAGAGAGTTTAGAGTATTGGGCTGCAGAGGAATCTTCAGATGAAATTTGGGTCAGAACGCGTAAATTTAGTATTATAAAAAAATATTTAGCTCCATATTTTGATATAAAAAATACGAGACGCGGTTTTCCAGTAACCAGATTATATTTAGATTAATTATATAGGAGGTATTTTTATGAAGGCTATAGTAACGGTTCTTGGTAAAGATAAGGTTGGAATAATGGCCAAAGTCTGCGTATATCTTGCCGAAAAAAATGTAAACATTTTAGACGTGTCGCAGACGATTATACAAGACTATTTTGATATGATAATGATTGTGGATGTATCAAAGCTTACTTGTTCTTTTGGCGATTTTACTGACGAGTTAGCTGAGTTGGGTAAGCAAATAGGATTAATGATAAAGGCACAGCGAGAAGAAATTTTTAAAAATATGTATAGAGTATAGAGGGTAATAATTGATGATAAGCATGTCTGAAGCACGAAAAACAAATGAGATGATTTTAGAAAATAATCTTGATGTCCGTACAATAACAATGGGAATCAATATAATGGATTGTGCAGATTCAAAGGTAGAAGTATTTTGCGAAAAAGTCTATGATAAAATTACAAAAAAAGCAGAAAATTTGGTTAAGACAGGAGACGAAATTGCACGAGAATTTGGTATTCCAATAGTTAACAAGCGTATTTCAATCACTCCTGTGGCAATAGCCGCTTCAGCCTGTAAAACTGACAGTTATGTAGAAATAGCAAAAATGCTTGATAAAGCTGCTGCTGAAGTCGGAATAAATTTTATAGGTGGTTTTTCTGCTCTTGTACAAAAAGGCATCACAAAATCGGACCAAATTCTAATTGACTCCATTCCGGAAGCATTGTCTGTAACAGAACGCGTATGCTCATCTATTAATGTGGGTTCTACACGTTCAGGCATAGACATGAACGCTGTCAAACAGATGGGTGCCCTTATTAAAAAAACTGCATATCTGTCACGAGAACAGAATTCTCTCGGATGTGCGAAGTTTGTGGTTTTTTGTAATGCAGTAGAAGATAATCCTTTTATGGCAGGTGCTTTTCACGGTCTCGGAGAAGGCGATTGTGCTATAAATGTAGGTATTAGCGGCCCAGGTGTTGTCAGAAAAGCACTTGAAGAAATTCATGATGCAGATTTTGAAGTTCTTTGCGAAACAATAAAGAAAACTGCTTTTAAAATTACACGTGCTGGACAGCTAGTTGCAAAAGAAGCATCAAAAAGGCTCGGAGTACCGTTTGGCATAATAGACCTTTCTCTTGCTCCAACTCCTGTAATAGGAGATAGTGTTGCTCAGATACTTGAGACAATGGGGCTTGAATATGTAGGAGCACCCGGAACAACAGCCGCTCTTGCAATGCTTAATGACAATGTAAAAAAAGGCGGAGTAATGGCTTCTTCTTACGTTGGAGGGTTAAGTGGTGCTTTTATTCCAGTAAGTGAAGATTATGGAATGATTAGAGCGGTTGAAGCGAAAGCCCTTACATTAGAAAAACTAGAAGCAATGACTTGTGTGTGTTCTGTGGGTCTTGATATGATTGCTATTCCAGGAGACACATCCGAAAGCACTATCTCAGGTATTATTGCGGATGAAATGGCTATAGGTATGATAAATAATAAAACAACTGCTGTTCGTTTGATTCCTGTATATGGTAAATCAGCAGGAGAGACAGTTACATTTGGAGGTCTTTTGGGTTATGCTCCGATAATGCCAGTTAATAATTTTGACTGCACTGTTTTTGTAAATCGTGGAGGAAGAATTCCGCCTCCAATTCATAGTTTTAAAAATTAATTTTACTGCTTATATTTTTGCAGAGAGAGTTGGCAAATAATGGCAATAGTTGCGATAATAGGAAGGCCTAACGTAGGCAAGTCCTCAGTTTTTAATAGAATAATTGGCAAAAGAAGTGCGATCGTTGATGATCAGCCCGGAGTTACACGTGACAGATTGTATGGCGAAGCCGAATGGGCTGGCAAGAAATTTTATATTGTAGATACTGGAGGAATAATGCCAAGTGCAGATCATCCATATATGGATCTTATTGCTCAACAGGTTGATTTAGCAATTGAAGAAAGTTTCGCTGTTGTCTTTGTTGTAGATGGACGTGAAGGAATTACTCCAATGGACCAAGATATTGCTTTAAAGTTACGTAAGGGCGGAAAGCCTGTTCTTTTAGCTGTAAATAAGCTTGATAATTTAAAGCAGGAAGAAAATATGCTGCATGAGGCATATACACTTGGATTCGATACAGTGATAGCTACTAGTGCTGAACATAATAAGGGTTTTGACGATGTGTTGGATGCTGTTGTTAAACTTTTACCTGAGGAAGAAGAGTTTGAATCTGAAAGTGATGAGATACGCGTCACGCTTGTAGGACGTCCAAATGTAGGAAAGTCAAGTCTTTTAAATGCTTTGGCGGGTGAAAAACGTTCTATGGTAAGTGAAATAGCTGGAACAACGAGAGATATCGTCGACTCTTTGATTGAAGTTGATGGAACTAAATTTCGAATTCTTGATACTGCAGGTTTGAGAAAAAAAAGCAGAGTGAATACAAATGTTGAATATTATTCAAATGTACGTACATATCAGGCAATAGACAGATGTCATGTTGCTCTTGTGTTGCTTGATGCAGAGGACCCTGTGACTGAACAGGATAAACGTCTTATAGGTCAAGTGCTTGAGCGCGGTAAAGGGTTAATTCTTGTAATGAATAAATGGGATCTTGCTCCTAGAGAAGATGCGATTGGAAATAAAATGAGAGATTTGCTTGTTGATAAACTTCCATTTGCGAAACATGCTCCAAAAATTTTTATTTCAGCCATTTCGGGGCGTAGCTTACATAAGCTACCGGAAATGATTTCGACGGTAGAAAAGAATAGAAGACGAAGAATCTCAACATCTGAACTAAACAGACTTGTTAGAGAAGTTTTAATTTTTGAGCGTATGCCAGGTGATGGAAAAGGGCATAGTCTTAAAATTTACTATTGTACTCAAGCGGATGGAGCTCCTCCTGCTTTCATATTTTTTGTAAATGATGCAGAGTTATGTTCAAGGTCTTTTAAAAGACATCTGGAGAATTGCATTAGAAGAATGGCAGACTTTTCTGGTGTCCCAATCAAGATTTTCATGAGAAATAGAGATTAAAACGACCAAAACGGGAGTTTTTTAGGTTATCTTACCAAAAAGGCTTGACGTAACAGGGATTTAGCGTTAATAATGACTTAACTGCAATAGCAGTCAACTTGTCGGGAGGTGTCTTGAAGTGACAAAAACAGATCTTGTAAACGCAGTAGCAAAAGCAGTAGAAGGACTAACTAAGAAAAAGGCAGCAGAAGTTGTAGAAGCATTGTTTAGCGGAATTCATGATTCCCTTAAAAAGGGAGAAAAAGTCCAGATAGTTGGATTCGGTACATTTGAAGTCCAGAATAGAGCAGCTCGTCAGGGTCGCAATCCTCAGGATCCTAAGAAAGTTATTCAGATTCCTGCAAAAAAAGTACCTGTTTTCCGTGCAGGCAAAGCTCTTAAAGAAGCAGTCAATAACAAAAAGAAATAGTTCTTTTTTATTAATGTTATTTTTTGAAATTCAAAAATCCCGACAAATATTGTTGGGATTTTTGCTATCGAGCTCTTGACCAAAAAGCAGTTGGGCGTTATTATACTCCCTGCTTACGGGATGTAGCGCAGCCTGGTTTAGCGTACCTGCATGGGGTGCAGGTGGTCGGAGGTTCGAATCCTCTCATCCCGACCAGTCAATTCAAGGATTCGTGCCCAGACGCACGAATCCTTTTTTATTTAAGATTATAAATAGCAACAGAACAATAAATATTTAGATTTATAATCGGAGCTAAATTTAATCAAGAGGGAACAGATGAATGACTAAAATACCGTATTTTATACATAATACTAATATTGGGCAAAACTTCTTAATAGATCATTCAGTTGTTGATTATATGATTAATAGGGCTGCTTTGACTGAAAAAGACAGAGTATTAGAGATAGGGCCTGGAGAGGGAATACTAACAGAGGGTCTCTTGTCTACGGATTGTGCTTCTGTTTGCACTTTAGAGCTTGATACACGGCTTAAACATGTCATTGACATGCTTGCCATAAGGAATGAGAAACTGACACCTCTTTGGGGCGATGCAGTACAGTTTGATTATGAAAATGATTTGCCTTGGTACCCAAATAGGATTATTGCAAATATTCCTTATCATATAACCACGCCACTACTCTGGATGTTTCTTGAGAAACTTGCACAACATAATCTTGAATATATTCTTTTGATGGTTCAGCTCGAGTCTGCACAACGTATAACTTCTCCTGAAAAACACAGAGAACGATCTCCGCTTGGTATTATGATTGAAGCAATGGGTACTGCGCAAATTTTGCGGAAGGTATCAGCGAATGCGTTTCGGCCACAACCAAGAGTAACCTCGTGTCTAATAGAAATCAAATTGAAAAAAAATCGTGAGCTTCCATCAAATAAAACATGGAGGGCATTACTTGCACGTTCTTTTACTCAGAGAAGGAAAACTATTGTAAATAACTGGATTGCAGGCTACAGCGATATGACAAAAGAAAATGCCCAAAGCATACTGGATAAACATGAGATTAAACAATCAGTAAGAGCAGAGGAACTCTCTCTTGAAAAATGGTTTGAGCTTGTTAAAGAGTCTGCTTTTTCTTTGACTTCAAATAATGAGTAAAACGGAGTATTACGAATAAATCATGCTGTGGAATCTAAACAAAGTTATTGTAAGTGAGAATAAAGTTCTTCCTATCGACTGGAAGTCCATGTCGCCATCTGGGCGTGTTTTTGTAGAAATTGGTTTTGGCAATGGAGAGTTTTTAGAATATTTAGCGCGAACTTATCCCGATGTTTTGATAGTTGGAGTTGAAGTTTCTCAATGGTGTGCTTTAAAAGGGGCGAGGCTTGCTCTTTTAAAAGGACTGAATAATCTTCGCGTAATGCATGGAGATGCACGTTTTTTACTAAGCCATTGTTTTGCTCCTGAGATGGTAGAAAGAGTTTATATGAATTTTCCATGTCCATGGCCTAAAGCACGGCATGCATCCCGTCGAGTTACAGTTCCTGTTTTCGCGGATATGCTTAACTATTTGCTTATACCAGGCGGGTTTTTTCAGCTTGCTACGGATGTTTTTTGGTATGCAGAAGAAGCTTCAGGAACTATTTCAAAAAATGGTGCTTTTGACGCAGATCCAATAATAATAAATCCTGTAAGGCCATATGTTACAAAATACGAGAGAAAATGGAAAGCTATGGGAAAGGACACATGGCTTTTGACACTTCATAAAAACAGTAAAATTTTATCTGAATTTAGTGGAGGGGATGATTGGGCTATGGAAGTTGAAACAGCAAGTAAAAAAAACGCTGAATCTGTTCTTAAACAATTAACTGGAGTAGAGGGAGTGGGCATCGGTGGCAAAGGACACTGGATTTTCCGTGATTATTTTCTATCAACCAGTGATATTGGACTTGCCCTAGTCATTACATCTGATGACGAGTTTGAGCAGCATTTCTATTTGAAGGTAATTTCAAATACAAAAGGAATTACAATAAAAGTGGATTCCGTAGGTCACCCCTACAGAACTCCAGCTATGAGAGCTGCTTTGCATTATGCTCTTAATATCGCATCTAATTAGCTAAGATTATATTAGCCAAGGATTATATCTCAGTTGTGTGTCAATTTTTTACTAAACATATAAAAGGTTTTTAGGTTAGTGTTGATTTTAGGTTTTTGTATGACATGTTCATGTTGATTTCATTTTCTTGGAACGATTTAAAGATATTAGTGCAAACGTTATTGATTAAACAGTACCATTGTTTATTAATATATCCATTTACGTGGGGTTCCTTTTATAATTCAAAAAACTCAACAAGTGTATAGTTTTTTATGCCTATGTATCTCGCAATATTACAACTTTTGTGAACTCGAAGCTCCTGAAAGTAGCATCACATTCTTATTTAGGTAGTTTGCTATGAATAGCTTTTTTATAGAGGTAGTGGGCTGTTATTGTCCAAGGCATTAAAGCAACAATGTTGAGCGTTGTAGGCAAGCCAATCAAGTCAGCGGAAAACCCTACAGGCGTTGTTAAGACGTTTGCTAGCCCCCAAGCTACTCCAGTAGTGAGTGAACTCGCAGCGCTTCTCGACCCAGGACAACGATTTTGCGCCATTGCAGTTGTTGCCGAGGTGCTTAACTGAAGAGAAGCAGCTCCCAACATTAGAATCAGGATAGAAAATATTCCTGTCGTGTTTAGTCCTAGTATAAGAAATATAGGTGAAATAGTTAGGCTTAATACAAAAATATTCTCGTCACCAATTAAGGTTGCGAGCTTACCTCCTACAATTCCTGATATGGTGCTTGCAATAGTCACAGCAAAAAGTAAAAAGCCTCCAGCTTTTATAGTCCCGCCCTTTAATATTATTAACATTGGAAGAAAAATTTTTATTCCTTGAAATGTGGCGTCTCTTAGAGCTGCACTAAATACAATCCCTCCAACTTTTTCTAGTAAAGATCTTATATTCTTAATAAAATCAGCAATATTTATTTTCTCATTGCTGATTTCGTTGTTTATTTGTGAAGACATGCTGTTTTTCCATATATACACACAAATTAAAAATACAGGAATAATGGTCAGTATCAATGATTTTTTGCCAAACTCAGATATTATGAAGGCTATGTAAAGTGGCCCAACTGCGCTACCTAAACTACCGCTCGCTGCAAAGAGGGAAAGCATAAAAGTGAGATTTTTTGAATTGCTTGCAGAGCCAGTCAAGCCGGTTGCTTGCGGATGAAATAAAGATGTACCTAAACTCATTAACCCGATAAAAAACAAAGCAAATCCAAATGAAGGCGAAAGGGGCAAAAGACATGCTCCTGTTACACTGAGTAAAGGGCCGCATATGGCGAAGTAAGGACGACTTTGTCTGTCTGCAAAATAGCCAGTTATAGGTTGCGCTATGATATTTGTAACACCAAAGAGAGCGTTAAGTAGTCCTGCTTGACCCAGAGAAAGACCTATTGATGTTACGAGTATCGGTATAATGGCTGGCAAAGCAGTCGAATGTGTGTCGTTTATAAAGTGAAGAAATGTAAAACCTGCAATAATACTATTATTATCGCTGTCTTGTTCTGTAAGTTTGTTTTCAGCAGTTTCCATATTAAATTTCTCCTTGGTGTGTACAATAATGATTCTGACTATTATACTCTTTTCATACGCTATCAGGAGGAATTTTTATGAAAGAAATGCGTCCTACGACAGGAAGAGTTTTGCTGGCGCTTTTTAATATATTAGGGCCACTTGATGGAAAGAGTTTTTTGGACCTTTTCTCAGGTAGCGGGCAAATTACACTTGAAGCAAAAAAACGTGGGGCCGAGAATATCTGTTCGATTGAATCTGACCGAAAACGTTATGAAGCTATAGTTAAAAAAGTGCCCAAAGATGTAAAATGTTTTTGCATGGATGTCCGCCGTGCAGTATCAAGATTTGCAAAAAAAGGTGAAAGTTTCAATATAATATTTGCCGATCCACCATATGATCTCGGATGGGGACAGGAATTGCCAAAACTAATAGATAATAATAACTTTGTCTTATCTGATAATGGAATTTTTGTATATGAACACTCAGAAAGAGAAGAAATATTTGAATTAGATTTGAATAAGTGGAGCAGGGAAGACCGTGTTTATGGAGGCACGATCCTTACTTTTTACAAGAAGGAGATATAAACGATGATAAGAGCTGTTTATCCCGGGTCATTTGATCCTATAACAAACGGGCATATATATATAGCCGAAAGAGCAGCGTCGCTTTTTGACGAGCTACTTTTGGCTGTTTTGGTTAATCCGGAAAAAAATTCTACTTTCAGTGTAGAAGAACGTCAAATCATGGCTAGAGAAGCACTTATTCATCTTCCAAATGTTACAGTTAAATATTTTAATGGCCTTCTAGTTAATTTTATGAGACAAGAACAAAGCAGAATAATCATAAGAGGGTTACGAGCTCTTTCTGATTTCGAGTATGAATTTCAACTTGCTCAGATGAACAGACAGCTTGCCCCTGAAATAGAAACATTTTTTATTGCAACAGATGCAAAATACTCATATCTTTCCAGTAGAGGAATAAAAGACGCATTTCGATTTGGAGGGACGGTTCGTGACATGGTTCCTCCAGGAGTATATAGACGTTTACGCGAACGTATCCCGCCAACGAATTCTTAATTTTTTACACAATATTAAATTCCTATAGGATTGTTTTATCTTGGGATAATCTAAACATTTTGCTCACGGAATAAACCGTGAGCATTTTTTATTTTAAATGGCTATTGGAGTATATCTTCAAATGCGAACGAATTACTGCATAAAAAATAAGCTCTTAATCTGCGCCCATCTTTCTATCAACGGAAAATATATACTCAACTTAGTTAACTAAAACGTAAAATCAGATTTGAAAATATTGCAATATAGATGTTTCTATAATTTGAGAGAAGTTTAAGACGAGTTATTTGCTTTTCACGTTTTCATTCCTAAATTACGACATTATTCAGCCAAATTCTAGTCAAGTTTCCCGAAATTGATATTGATGCAGCTTTTAAATGATAAGTTAAAAAAACAAAAATCCATTCATTCTTCAATTATTACTTTGCGTGTGTGCTCTTTGCCGAATTCTCCGTTTGGGATTAACTGTTCCCATAATTCACAAGCAAGAAGTTCATAATTCATTATTTTGCGTGCATAGTCGGAAATTCTTGAAGCGTCGCCACATCTTGTTATAATAGGTAAAACTGATGTTTGTTTCATTTCCTGCAAGAGCTGCCTTCCTTTTTTATTCATAGCCAGAACTTTTATATAGGCAGGACCAAGACGTTGAAACGCCCTGTTCTCCCAGTGGTTGAGACCCAGAATTGTGTGTATTGCATGACGTCTGATTCTTCCCAAAGGGTACCTTTTGCTTGAACATTTTTTTACCCATTCTTGAAATGAAGAACTTGTAATGGCTATTTCTTTTAGTTTAAACTCTATGCCCTCTACCATTTCGGCTATTTGTGAGATTTCCTCAGCTTTGGAGCGCATAAGTGTCACTCTGAGGGCATTCCATAGGTTTGTATAATCAGTGCATGCCTTGCCATTTGTAATGGCGTTTTTGACAATTTCACTGGATTCTAAAGGTAAGTGAGTAAGGGCATCATGAATTTGTCCGCGGAAAATAGAGTTGCGTATAGCAGTTGAGCTAGAGTATTCGCTAAGTGACTCATCGTTATAACCTCTTCCGATTCTTTCTATTAGTAGTGGCTCCATGTCCCATTTTTTTTGGTAAAGTCTTGTCATATATGACAACGCAAGAGTATTATTTGGTTTTCTTAGTTTTGCTGAGCTTCCCGGAACCATTTTATCAAGAGCAGTAGCGCGGGCTTCAACAAAAGAGAGTCCTTTATTCAAAGAATCTTTAAGTAAGGACTTGAATTCTGATGGTTCTTCGACTAAAATACTCAAGATTATGTCTGATTCCCAATCTGGATCTTCGAGCCCAAAGGAAAGATGAGTTACAATACCTGTTGAGCCAAGTATATCGGTTGCAGCATTTGCAAATACGCCTGCATTGTGGGCAGAAAAAACTACAGGAAGTTCAAGCACAAGGTCTACTCCTGTATTCAGTGCTGTTTGTGCTCTGGCCCATTTATCTATAAGAGAAGGTTCGCCGCGTTGCACGAAGTTAGATGACAAAACAACGACAACAGCTTCAGCATGAGAGAGGTTGCGAGCTTTTTCTATTTGATATATATGACCATTGTTAAGCGGATTATATTCGGCAATTATTCCTACAGTAGGAATTCTCATATATAAATCACCGTCCTATGATTGGTAAGGATACCACAATAGGCGGAGTTATACATTCTAAGGGAGGCAACATCTAAATGAAAAATCTTGTTATCAATTGTGGTAGCTCTTCTGTCAAATATCAGCTTTTTGACATGGCTACGGAAAAAGTTCTAACCCAGGGTCTTGTTGAACGTATTGGTATCCCAGGTTCAGGTATTAAACACACAAAAACAGGGATGGACACATTGGCACGTGTAATCGATTTCCCTACACACAATGAGGCGGTCAAGTATGTTCTTAATCTCTTAATAGACCCTATCTATGGTGTAATTAAGAGCTTTGATGAAATTTCTGCAGTGGGACATCGTATAGTTCATGGAGGAGAATCCCTCATAAAACCAACTCTTGTTACAGAGGAAGTTATCAATAAACTAGAAAAACTTATTCCTCTTGCCCCACTACATAATCCGGGGCATCTCCAAGGAATATTTGCAATTATGGATATTCTTCCCAACGTCCCTAATGTTATAGTTATGGACACTGCTTTCCACCAGACAATGCCACCCAAAGCATACATCTATGGAATAGATTATAAATATTATGAAGAAAATCAGATTCGTAAATATGGTTTTCACGGAACAAGTCACGAATATGTGTCAAAGAGAGCTGGTCAAATTCTTGGAAAACCTTTTGAAAGTCTAAAAATAATATCTTGCCACCTTGGCAACGGAAGTTCACTTACTGCAGTTAAGAATGGTGAGTGCATAGACACGAGTATGGGTTTAAGCCCATTAGAAGGAATAGTTATGGGTACTCGTAGCGGTGACATTTGCCCTGGCGTTATACTATTTCTCATGAGGCAGCTTAGAGATGTTGAACTCGTAAGTGATGCCTTACAGAAAAAAGGAGGACTTTTGGGTATATCTGGCATATCTAGTGATTTACGCGATATTGAAATAGCAGCACAAAAAGGAAACAAACGTGCGTTGCTCGCACAAGAAAAACTTATATACTGTATTCAGAAATACATAGGCGCATATACGGTAGCTATGGAAGGTGTAGACGTTATTATCTTTACTGCTGGAATTGGTGAAAATGGAGTTGATTTCCGTAAAGAAGTTTGCGCAAAACTAGAATGTCTTGGAGTAAAGATAGATGTTGACAAAAACAATTGCCGTGGCAAAGAGGTCATAATTAGCACACCTGATTCCAAAGTAACAGTGATGGTTATTCCTACTAATGAAGAATTGACGATTGCACGAGAAACATTACAGTGCATGGAGGAACAAAAGTAGTAATAAAATGTCTACTTTTCTCGAGTCGGCTCCCAATAATTGGCATTACCATCTTGTTGTTGCTTCTGTACCCAAAGATGGTTCTCCGTTCACAGATAATTTTCTATTGAGCGTAGAAAGACCTCTCAATTATTGGTCACAGATATATAATTTTACTGCTCCTGTAAAAGTTTACATAGAAGTTTCGCGTTCAGATGGACGGTTAGTAGCATCAATTTCTGTCAGTGGAGAAACCATAATTCCCTGTTCAAGATGTCTTGAACCTGCAAAAATTGTCACAGCGGGCCATTTGAAATATTTTTTCTCTTTGAAGCCAAATAAGTATACAAAAAAAGAAGAAGATGAAGTCAAACCTAAAGACGACCAAGAAATAATATTTCTAGATTCATGGGAAAATGAAATAGATTTAGTACCTCGTATCTGGGAGGTTTTGATAACCTCTTTGCCAGTAACGGCATTTTGCTTTGAAGGCTGCAAAGGATTATGTCCTCGGTGTGGAATTAATTTAAACGAATCTTCCTGTAGCTGTGAAAAGGATGACAGAGATCCAAGATTTGATGTTTTACGTTCTTTTGTTAAAGATAAAAAATAAAAAATGCAAATTAATTTAATTAATGGTAGAATAATTAGGCAATTTTTTTGCTTATAGATTTAAGGGGGGAACAAAAATGGCAACTCCAAAAAGAAGGGTATCTCACTCCCGTACACATAAACGTAAAGCACAGTGGCTTGGTGCTCTTGTTGAACCGGCGTTGACGATTTGTGCACATTGTGGAGAAACAATTCAGACGTACCGCGCATGTCCTGCATGTGGTTATTATAAGGGCCGCCAGATAATTAAAATTTCTGAAAAAACAGCAACAACAAAAGACTAGTATTTTCTATATATTACGTTTTAAAAAGGGCTTAAGAATTATATTCTTAAGCCCTTTTTTTATTTAGAATTAACGTCTAAAATCTTTAGTGAAAATATATTTGCAAATTTGCCATATTAAACAGCAACATTTATATTGACAAGATGCAACGAATAGAATATCTTATCAGTTGTTAAGACCTACTACTAATGTTTAAAATGAGGAGAAGATTTGTCATGCGGTCTGAAGCAAAAAAGCAGCGTCATAAACAATTGATAAATCTGATCGATTCTCATCCTCTCATGACGGATAAAGAAATAGCGACAACACTTCAAGTCAGTTTAGGAACAGTGCGCCTTGACAGAGTGACGCTTTCTATTCCTGAAGTTCGTGAGCGTACTCGTTCTATGGCCGAACAGGCAACAAGCCGTTTAAAATCTATGCGTTTAGAAGAAGTAATAGGTGATCTTGTAGGCTTAGAGCCCAATAAAGGGGCACTTTCTGTCCTTTTTGCCACAAGAAATACTGCTTTTCGACACACAGATTTCGTCGGTGACTATTATATCTATGCACAGGCTGCTTCTTTGGCTATTGCAACAATTGATAAAGAGATGGTTGTTGTAGGTTCCGCCAGACTAAAATATAATCGACCTGCTTATATAGGTGAGAAGATACTTGCCCGTTCAAAAGTTGGGGTTCACAAAGGTAATAAATATGTTGTTAGCGTACGTTCCACTGTTGAAAACAGAGAAATTTTTGTTGGACGATTTGTAGTCGTTTCTAAGGACTCAATTGATAAAAAAAGTATGGAGGCAAAAAAATGTTGATAGCTCTTGATGCAATGGGCGGAGACTTTGCTCCAGAAGAACCATGTCATGGTGCGGTTCTAGCGTGTAGTAAAAACCCACGCCTAAACATTGCTCTTATTGGAGATAAAAATAAAATAGAACCTTTCCTTGAAGAAGTAGATTCCAGTATTAGATCAAGATTAAGAATAGTACATGCAGATGATGTTATTAATACAGAAGATTCTCCCTCTCTTTCTATTAGAAGAAAGAAGAATTCAAGCCTAGTTGTTGGATTTGAGATGGTTCGCTCTGGTGAAGCAGATGGAATTGTTTCTGCTGGAAGTACCGGAGCAATTGCGGCAGGAGGAGTGCTTCTTTTAAGCAGAATCCCTGGAATTGATCGTCCAGGATTTGGTGCAACACTTCCAGTGTTGAACAGGCCTACACTTTTGATGGACGTTGGTGCAACAGTCCGCTGTAAGCCTATTAATTTATATCAGTTTGCCCATATGGGTTCTATATATATGAAGTTGTTTCAAGGAGTTGAGAAGCCTTCTGTGCGACTTCTTTGCAATGGTGAAGAGGTAACAAAAGGGGACGATGTTATTACTGCTGCTCGTGAAATGATAGAGACCAGCGATTTAAATTATCAAGGATATGTTGAAGGAAGCGACTTACCAAAGGGAGTTGCTGATGTTGTTATATGTGATGGTTTTAGTGGAAATATATTGATAAAATTTGGAGAAGGACTTGGCGAGCTTCTTAAAGATCAATTTAAAGAAGAATATGCTAACCATTTGCTCCCCAAGATTGGGATGTTGTTTATGTGGCCAGCTATGAAAAGAGTGCTTGGTCGTTTCGATTGGGAAAAGGCCGGAGGTTCTCCCCTTCTTGGTGTAAATGGAACAGTAATAAAGGTGCACGGACGTTCCAAACGTAACCCTATTTCTTTTGCGCTTCTGGGAGCCGCAAATTTCATTGATAAAAATGGAGTCGAAAGAATTAGAGAAGAAATAGCAAAGGAAAATATCAATGACAATATTTAACGGGCGTAAAGCTAAAATTTCCGGAACAGGTGTTTATATTCCGGAGAAAATAATGAAAAACACGGATTTCGAAAAATTTCTTGATACTAGCGATAGTTGGATATATGAAAGAACTGGTATTAAAGAGCGTCACTTTGCAGCAGATGGCGAGCGATGCAGTGATTTAGCATATAATGCCGCTGTGGCTGCACTAAATGATGCAAAAATGTCTCCTGAAACTTTGGATATGATAATAGTTGCCACAAATACTCCAGATTCTACATTCCCGAGTATGTCGTGCAAAGTTCAGGGCAGATTACGAGCCGTGAATGCTGGAGCTTTTGATGTGTTAGCTGGGTGTGTAGGTGGAGTTGCTGCAATTCAAACAGCGGTTTCTGGCGTTGTGTCTGGTCTTTGGAACAACGTTCTAGTGGTGGCTTCAGAAAAGTTTAAAGATTATGTAGACTGGAATGACAGAAGCACCTGTATTTTATTTGGAGATGGTGCAGGAGCATGTGTTTTGTCGACTTCTAACGAAGGCGAAGGTAATTTTATCTCTTCAAAGATATCAGCTGACGGAACAAAACATGATTTTCTTTCGAATGAGACAGAAAATTCAGGAGATCCGCATGTTATAAAGATGAAGGGGCAAGATGTTTTTAAATATGTAAGCATAAACCTACCTAAATTTATAGAAAATTTTTGTGAAGAATCTAAAATAACACCAGAAAATGTGGATTTCTGGATAATGCATCAGGCTAATACAAGGATAATCGATTCTGTTTTCAAACGTGTAGGAATTTCTATTGACAAAACATTGCTTAATTTGGAACAGTACGGAAATACATCTGCTGCGTCAGTAATGATTGCTCTTGATGAGTCAATGAAAAAGGGTTGTGTCAAACAAGGAGATAAGGTTTGTTTCGTTGCTTTTGGAGCTGGCATGACATTAGGCGCATTGCTTTATGAAGTTTAGCAATGAATAGCAAAAATGATTAAATACTTTTATTTTTATTATAGAGATGGTGATGTTTATGTTTGAAAAAAACAGAGTTACAAAGTTGTTAAAAATAAAGTTTCCCATAATACAAGGCGGAATGGCATGGGTAGCTGATGCTGATTTAGCTGCGGCTGTTAGTAATGCTGGTGGCTTAGGAGTTATCGCTGCAGGGACGATGCCATCTGAACTTTTGGAAGAACAGATTATAAAAGTTACAAAACTTACGAATAAACCATTTGGAATGAACATAATGCTTATGTCTCCTACAGCAGATGATGCTCTCGAAATAGCAGTAAAGTACAGAGTTCCTGTCGTTACTACCGGAGCTGGCCTGCCTGGAAGAATAATTGAAAGGCTCAAACCTATTGGAACTATCGTTATGCCAGTTATCGCCTCTGTTGCACATGCTGAACGCGTTGCAAAACAAGGAGCCGATGCTGTAATTGCAGAGGGCAATGAAGCAGGAGGACACATCGGTGAAATAAACACAATGGTTTTGATTCCACAGGTTGCAGATGCAGTAACGATTCCAGTAATCGCTGCTGGAGGCGTAGCAGATGGACGGGGAATGGTAGCAGTATTTGCTCTTGGAGCAGAGGGAGTACAGATTGGAACAAGATTCGTTTGTTCAACTGAATGTAATGTACATGATAATTATAAGCAAAAAATTATAAATGCAAATGATAGAGCGACAATGGTAACAGGATATTCTCTCGGACATCCTGTACGTGCTTTGAAAAATAAAATGATGAAGTCGTTTGCAGAAGCAGAGAAAAACGGATTGTCGATAGAAGAAGTCGAATCAATAGGAGCTGGCAAGCTCAGATTGGCAGTACAAGAAGGCGATGTAAACTTAGGGTCATTTATGGCAGGACAGTCATCAGGCCTTGTAAAAAAGTGTGAACCGGTTGCTTCAATAATAGAAGATATTATAAGCGGGGCAAAAAAACAGTCGAAGAAAATAGCGGAGCTTGCAGAGTGAGAAAGCATGCGCTGATATTTCCAGGACAAGGGGCACAAAGACCTGGAATGGGCAAAGAATTTTTTGACACATACAAGTCAGCTCACTCTGTTTTTGAAGAAGCGGATGATGCTTTAGGATTCTCTATTAAAGATATTATTTTCAATGGAACACCTGAAGAACTTGCAAAGACAACTATTACGCAACCAGCGATTTTGACTGTCAGTATTGCGGCGCTCAAAGCACTTGAAGAAGAGCTAGGAACGGAACTTTCTCCTGCCTGTGTTGCTGGTCATAGTTTAGGCGAGTACACCTCTCTTGTTGCAACTGGCATGATATCACTTGCAGACGGAGTGCGTCTTTTGCATTTACGTGGCGCTTTAATGCAACAGGCTGTTCCTATTGGCACTGGAGCAATGGCGGCCATCGTAGGCATGGAGCCTTGTGAAGTAAATGAAATTTGTGTAAAAGCAGCACAAGGAGAAGTTTGCAAAGAAGCGAATATTAACTCTCCAAATCAAATAGTTATTTCTGGTCACTGTACAGCTATTGCACGTGCTGTTGAATTAATAGAAGCTATAGGAAACATAAGAGTTGTTCCTCTCCGAGTCAGCGCACCTTTCCATTGTGAGCTGATGAGATGCGTTGCCGACAAACTTAAAGTGGCGTTCGCTGAAATAAAATGGAAAACACCTAAATGTCCAATAGTTGTTAACGTTTCTGCAAAAGCTATGACATCAATTGATGATATTAAAGATGCGTTGTTTAAACAAACTTTTTCTCCCGTTATGTGGTATCAGAGCGTGTTAAAAATGGAGACATTTGATACAGAAGGTTATATCGAGCTTGGACCAGGAAGTGTTCTTTCTGGATTAGTGCGAAAAATAACTAATACAAAAAAACCATATCATGTTTCAGGAGTAGAAGAGTTGCTTTTAGCCGCATCTTTTCTTAAAGGAGAAACTAAATGAGCGAAGTTAAAATAGCACTTGTTACAGGAGCAGGGCGTGGTATAGGGAGAGCCATTGCTATTGAGCTTGCAAAAAATGGATGCGCTGTTGCCGTCAATTACAATAAATCATCAAAGGCGGCAGAAGATGTCGTAAATCTAATTGAACTTTCAGGTGGTACAGCAATGGCAGTAAAAGCGGACGTGTCTTCTTTTACTGAAGTGAAAGAAATGTTTAAATCTGTCAATGAAAAACTCGGACCTATTGAAATACTTGTATGTAATGCAGGAATTACAAAAGACAATCTCCTTATGCGTATGAAGGAAGAAGAGTGGAACGAGGTTATTTCTGCAAATTTAACTTCGCTCTTCTATTGTGCTAAGGAAGCGGTAAGATCAATGTTAAAAGCTCGTGCGGGACGTATTATCGTTATATCTTCTGTAACAGGTCTTGTTGGTAATCCGGGACAGTGTAACTATTCAGCGGCGAAAGCCGGAGCAACGGGTTTTGTTAAGAGTCTTGCGAGAGAGATTGGTTCGAGAGGTGTAACTGTTAACGCTGTTGCTCCCGGATATATTGCTACAGATATGACATCTGTGCTGTCTGAAGATGTTCAGAATATAATGTTAAGAAATGTGCCTCTTGGACGAGAAGGAACTCCTGAGGACATAGCAAAAGTAGTAGCTTTTCTTGCTTCTGATGGAGCATCTTATATACATGGGCAAGTCATAGCTGTCGATGGCGGAATGACGATGTAAGCAGCATTTTATTTACACGCATTAATATCGAATTACATCGTAGCTGTTAAGCATAAAATAAATATATGTATTATAATCTCGGAAGGAGGTGAACTGTATGAATATGGAAGAAGTACAGGCAAAGCTTAAGGAGATAGTTATCGACCGTCTTAACGCTGAAGAGGACCAGATTAAATCCGAGGCCTCCTTTGTTGAAGATCTCGGTGCTGACTCACTTGATATCGTTGAGCTTATAATGGGAATTGAAGAGGAATTTGATATTGAAATTCCTGATGAAGATGCAGAAAAACTCACCACAGTTGGCGAAGCAATGGACTATGTTAAAGTAAAACTTGGTATTGAAGATTAATTAATATAACGTGAATTATCGAGGGGGCCGTTTTGTGACCCCCTCAGTTATTTGGAGGGAAGCCCAATGACAAGAGTAGTTATTACTGGTGTTGGTCCAGTAACACCAATTGGACTTGGTAAAGATGAATTCTGGAAGGCTCTCGAAGAGGGGAAAAACGGAGTAGATTTTATTACTTTGTATGATACTTCTGCGCATGTAACAAAGATCGCAGCAGAGGTAAAAGGTTTTGATATTGGGAACTGGATGGATAAAAAAGAAGCTAACCGCACAGACAGAGTTCTTCATTTTGCTACTGCAGCTGCAGATATGGCAATTAAAGACTCAGGACTCGACGTTGAAGCTTTAGATAAAAACAAGTTTGGTGTTTACATAGGGAGCGGCGAGGGCGGAATAGGGACTTTAGAAAATAATTTTCGTAATTTGTACGAAAAAGGTTCTAACCGTGTAAGTCCGTTTCTAGTACCTATGATGATAACAAATATGTCTGCTGCTTATGTTGCAATACGCTTCGGAGCAAAAGGGCCAAATATGGCGGTAATTACTGCATGTGCATCATCTTTAAATAGCATGGGTGAGGCTTACCATTGTATTGTTCGCGGAGACGCCAATGTGATACTTACGGGTGGATCAGAGGCTGCTGTAACTCCTTTAGCTACGGCTGGATTTGCATCTTTGAAAGCTCTTGCCACTAGAAATGATGATCCGAAGCATGCTTCGCGTCCATTTGATCTTGGTCGCAATGGTTTTGTAATAGGCGAAGGTTCAGGAATACTGGTTTTTGAAGAACTGGAGCATGCCAAAAAACGCGGAGCACACATTTATGCAGAAGTTAAAGGATATGGAGTCTCATGTGATGCTTTTCATATAACAGCCCCAGATCCAGATGGTGATGGTGCGTTCCGAGCAATGGACATGGCTGTAAAAAAGGCTGGCTGGAAACCTGAAGAGATAGACCTTATCAACGCACACGGAACTTCTACAGTACTTAATGATAAAATGGAAACTTTGGCAATTAAACGTCTCATGGGCAATTTAGCGCATGAAGTCATGGTACAATCAACAAAATCAATGACGGGACATGTTCTTGGGGCCGCGGGTGGAATAGAAACGATTGCTTCTATATTGGCAATTGAAAAAGGAATTGTTCATCCAACCATAAACCAGTTTGATCCAGATCCCGAATGTGACTTGAATACTGTCCCCAATAAGGCGATAAAGGCGGATGTCAAAAAAGTATTAATCAACAATTTTGGTTTTGGCGGGCACAATGCTGTTATCGCTATAGAACAATTCGAAGAGTAAGATGAATAAATCAGATACGCGAGATGATTCTCTACTAGCTTTTCAAAAAAAAATAGGATATTTTTATAAAAACAAAGAACTCTTAGAACAAGCTTTAACTCATTCATCTTATGCAAATGAGTTAAAGCTTGTTTTCTTTAATGAAAGACTAGAATTTTTGGGTGACGCAGTTCTTGAACTTGTAGCATCCGAAAAGCTGTATTCACAATATAAGGACATAGATGAAGGACAATTGACACGCTTGCGCTCACAACTTGTCTGCCAAAAGAGTCTAAGAGAATGGTCAGAATCTGTTGGTTTAAATAAATTGATAAGATTGGGCAAAAGTTTAGTCAAGGAAGGGCCAACTCAATCTGTGGAGGCCAATGCAGCGGAAGCAGTTTTTGGCTCTGTATTTCTCGACGGTGGTTATGAAAACGCACGAAAAGTAATTGCCGACTATCTTGAACTGCAGAGAGAGAAAGTATCCCCCGACGTTGTAGACTCCAAAACAACACTGCAGCAGCTAATTCAGTCTCAAGATGGAGAGGTTCCTTATTATAATACGGTAGAACGTAAAGGGCTCGATCATGCGCTTAAGTTTAAAGTACAGGTAACTTTAAATGAAAAAGTGATGGCAGAAGCATGGGGCAATACAATAAAAGAAGCTGAATTCAAAGCCGCTGAAAAGGCCTTAAAAAAATATAATACAGGAAATAACGAATAAAAAATTTTATAAATATTTTCTGCAACCGGTTGCATAATTTAAAAAAGTGGTTTATAATTTTTTAAGTTGAAAGATTGGGGGAGAGAAGATGTCTAAAAAAAGCTGTTTAAGGCAAATCAGTTATTTCTCCTCGGTTATTTGTTCTATATTTGTTTATTTTAAGGAACTGTCTATATAGACAGTTCCTTTTTTATAACTATAAGGGGTGATATGGATGGCTAAATTGAAAGAAAAAGCGCAGTTAATGAGTGCACAAGACCTTAAAAGAGTAATTAGAAGAATCGCGAATGAGATTGTTGAACGTAATAAGGGTACTGAAAAAATGATTTTAGTAGGCATTCACAGAAGAGGCGTATATCTTGCACGTCGTATTCAGAAAATTATTGAAGAGGTCGAAGGTGTAAAAATTCCCTGCGGTGAATTGGACATCACACTCTATAGAGATGATTTAACTACGTTATTTGAACAACCCATGGTCCACAGCACTAGAATGCCACAAGATATTTCAGGACAGAATTTATACCTTATAGACGATGTCCTCTACACTGGACGTACAGTTCGTGCGGCACTTGAAGCTCTTGTAGATCTTGGCAGGTCATCTCAAGTCCAGCTTGCCGTAATAATTGACAGAGGCCACAGGGAGCTTCCAATTCATGCTGATATATGTGGTAAATATGTCCCAACCTCAAGCGATGAAGTTATAGAAGTCAAAGTTTCGGAAATAGATGGAAAGGACGAGGTGGTAATCTGTGAACGTGATGCCTAGTGAAACAGGTCAAATTGTCTGGCGTCATAGAAATGTCATAGACTTAGACAACTGGACAAAAGAAGATCTTTATTTTCTTTTAGATCAGGCTCGTCATATGGAGAATGTAATGGACAGACCGATAAAAAAGGTTCCTGTTCTTCGCGGAAAAATGTGTGTCAACCTCTTCTTTGAGAACTCAACTCGCACAAGAGTTTCATTTGAGCTTGCTGAAAAAATGCTTTCAGCTGATGTCGTTAACTGGTCAGTGACAGGTTCTAGTTTTGCAAAAGGCGAAACTATGAGAGATACTGCATGGACACTTGAGGCAATGGGTGCAGATATAGTCGTAATGCGTCACGGATCTGTAGGAGCAGCTCAATACCTTGCATCAAAACTAAAAAGAGCAATAGTCCTAAACGCTGGAGACGGAACACATGCGCATCCTACACAAGCTTTGTTAGATCTGTACACAGCATGGAAACATTTAGGGGATTTAAATGGTAAAAGAATAGCACTCGTAGGAGACGTATTACACAGCAGAGTCGCTCGCAGTGATGTCATTGCATTTAAGACAATTGGATGCGATGTTGTGCTTTCAGGTCCTCCGACAATGATGCCAAGAGATGTTGAAGCATTGGGATGCCGATATGAAAAGGATCCCAGAAAAGCAGTTGAAGGTGCGGATATGGTATATCTTTTGAGAATACAGAAGGAACGTCAACAAGATGGACTTTTTCCTTCTGTTGATGAATATCACAAATGGTGGGGAGCTGACAATAAACTTATGTCATACGCTAAACCGGATGCCTTAGTAATGCATCCAGGCCCTATCAATAGAGGCGTTGAAATTGCATCGGAAATAGCAGATGGGCATCAGAGTGTAATACTTGAACAAGTTCGTTCTGGAGTTGCTATAAGAATGGCTCTGCTCTATCTTTGTGGGGGAGGAGTAAGGTAATGAGAAAAAAGTTATTTAGAAATTTTAAGATTTTCGACGGAGAAAAATTCATAAAAGCAGATTCACTTCTTGTTGACGATGGGAAAATTTGCGAAATAAAAACAGGAATAAATTGTCAAGATGCTGAAATTATTGAAGGAGAAGGACGGATTCTCACACCGGGGTTTATAGATCTTCATGCGCACTTTAGGGACCCAGGAGAAGAATGGAATGAAGATATATATTCTGGTGCTCGTGCAGGAGCCGCAGGTGGGTTTACAACAATGGTTGCAATGCCTAATACGAAACCTGCAATATCTGAGCCGTCTTTAGTTGAATACGTATTGACTCATAGCGCAAAGGCTAAATCATCAAGGATACTTCCTTCAGGGTGTGTTAGTAAAAATAGAGAAGGCAAGGAAATGTCTGAACTTTTAAAAATGGCAGAGGCTGGAGCGGTTTTTTTTACTGATGACGGATCTCCTGTTGCGACAAGCGATTTGCTTCGTCTTGCACTTCAATACACAGGTAAAGACCAACCTCGAATAATGGAACACCCTGAAGAAAAAAGTTTATGTATTGGTGGGCAGGTACATGAAGGCCGAGTAAGTGCACTAAGCGGACTAAAAGGTATTCCTGCAGCATCCGAGGAAATAGATGTAGCACGTGGAATAGCTTTAACACGTGAAACGAAGGGAAGAATACATTTTACACATTTAAGTAGTAAGGGTGCACTAGGTCTTATTAGACAAGCCAAAAAAGAAGGGTTAGATGTTACCTGCGACACTACTTTCCATCATCTGACTCTAAATGAGAATGCTGTAATAAACAGTGGGTATAGTTCTTGTTACAAAGTTAATCCTCCGCTTCGCAGTCCGGAAGATCAAAAGGCTTTGTGGGACGGCATATCAGATGGCACTATTGATGCGATAGTGACGGATCACGCACCATGGCATATTGATAAAAAAGATGAACCATTTCAAAATGCGCCTTTTGGAATAGCGTCTTTAGAGTGCGCAATAGCCGTACTAATTGATTACAAGAATAAAAACTATCCAAAAGTTTCGCTAGAACTTCTATTTACTAAATTAACAAGTTCACCGGCAGCTCTTTTGCCTGTAAAATGGCATAAACTTGGTAGCATCAAGAAGGGATCCGTTGCTGATCTCACTATTATAGACTTGGATCGCACACGCATTGTTGACTGTAACACATGGAAAAGCAAGGCTCGCTGTTGCCCTTGGGAAGGAATAGCTTTAACAGGATGGCCAGTAATGACTTTTGCAGAAGGTCGCAAGATATGGGAAGATGAAGAGGAACTTTAGAGGCATCTGAATTTAATAGATGTTTATATAACTCCAATATTCAATATCAATTTTTAGACTCCGGCTAAGAGGGCTAAACTGATGAGAAAAATCATTAATATTACTGCTCTCTAGCCGAATTTTTTGTGTATATTAAGTTATAATTACATAATAGAGGTGGTGCTCAAATGATTGAAAATGATTGCGGTCTTATTCTCGCGCTAGATGTTTTGACTCTTGACGACGCACGGAGTTTTCTTGACAAACTAGCTAAGGCTACTCCATATGTTAAAATCGGACCTAGGCTCTACGCTCTTGGTGGTATAAAATTTGCAAAAGAAATAATAGACATGGGATATAACCTTTTTCTTGATCTAAAACTTCATGATATCCCAAACACAGTGGCGTCAGCAGTTCAACCACTGTCGGAAATCGGACTTTGGGCTCTTACAATACATACTTCAGGTGGATATGAAATGATGGCACGTTCTGTTGCTATGCGTAATAAAACAGAGAGTGACATGAAATTATTTGGAATTACAGTTCTTACAAGTCTTGACGGAAAATTATGGAGCGATGTTCATCCAGGATCAGAAATTCAACAAGCTCTTATTTTAAGAGCTGAAACAGCTGAAAGAGCTGGACTTGATGGAATAGTCTGCTCTCCATTGGACTTAGAATTATTAAAGGGCAGGGCAACAAATCTGATGCGTATTGTACCTGGAATTCGAGCTGCAAAAGTAAGCACAGAAGATCAGGCACGAGTCGCAACTGCAGAAGAGGCTGCTAAAGCTGGAGCAAGCTATATAGTTGTAGGAAGACCCATTCTTGAATCTGCGGATCCAATTCTCGCAACACAAAACATAATAAATAAACTTTTGAAGGTGAAGAGATAATGGATTGTTCTCTTGAATTTAGAAATGAGAAAGTATCAACGATGATTCAGAAGATGATGAAAGAAAGTGGTGCTCATCTGGAAGGTCATTTCCAACTGACCTCAGGATTGCATAGTGGGCACTATTTACAGTGCGCACTTATGCTTAGGTTTCCAAAATTCGCAGCATACGCAGGTGAAAAACTTGCTGAACGACTTGCACCATTAAAACCTGAATTTATCCTTTCTCCTGCACTTGGCGGGCTTATTATCGGGTACGAAGTCGCTCGTGTACTAGATATTCCCTTTATATTTTGTGAGCGACAGGATGGAGGTATGCGACTTCGTCGTTTCACTGTTCCTGATAAAAAACGCTTTGTCATGGTAGAAGATGTTGTAACTACAGGTAAGTCATCAATAGAAACAGCTCAAATATTAGTTAATCTTGGTGCTGAATGGATTGGGTCTGCTTCTATTATAGATAGACGCTCATCTGAGTTTGAACAGGGATTAAAGTTGGAATCACTTTGGAAGCTTAGTTTTCCTGTGTACGAAAAAAAAGACTGTCCTTTTTGTGCCCAAGGTCTTCCTTTGGTTAAGCCAGGCAGTCGACCAGACCAGAAATAATGTTAAGCATGTCGCTGAGAAGTTTTTCTTTAAAAGTAGCGTGTATCTCTGCGGTATGCATTTTGTGCCTCTGCAAGAATCCTTTCCCTTCTTATGCTGCTGATTTTGCAGTTACATCTCCTTGGCTTTTTGAAATAACTAATTTTATTTCAGGAGGAAAGTCTCAAGTACGTTGCTTGTCTGTTTGGAGTAGTAACGGAGATGTTTCTGTTGTGTCTTCTCCAAAAGGGGGAGAAGTTGTAATTGCTCTTAATATGGAAGAGGCTTCGCTTTTTAAAATAAATCGTAATAATAAACTTCATTTACTTTATCAATCATTATCAATTCCAGTGAATCAAACTCGCTCTCTATTTTATGATCCTGCTGTAATTCCGCTAACTGCACAAAATGTCATGAAAGTAATAGCAAAAGCTGATAATAAAAACTATGCCTATTACCAACGAAGGCTTGCAGAGTTACAGGCCAGAATTGAAAGCACTAACAACGTTGGGAAGCATCTTTTAAAAAGTGTAAAAATACTTGATCTCACCGTATCACAAGGAGTTTGGGTTCGCTCAGCTGTTAATAACCCAATAAGTCCTCCTGTTGAAGTTTGGAATAAATGGCTAAATGGAGATTCTGAAGCGCTTAAAGCAGCTCTAGATGAAGCTAAAAAACGAGGATGGACAGTTATTTTGGATCCTTGGACCCCTAATGTTATTCGTTCGGTTGCTTTGATGTATGATCATTGTGTTGCTCTTCCTTCTCCTAAAATAGGGGTTGGTTATTTTGCTCATTTACACAATATTTATCTCTCTATTTGGAATAAAATAAAAGCTCCTGTAGTTATAATCGAAAAATAAAATGCTTTCATTATTTATAAGTGATAATATTAGAATAGAGTTGCTATAGTTATATTTATTGAATACTGAATTTGTAATTTATTATTTTGGAATGAGGTTAGCTAATGATGTCATGTAAAACAACAATTCTACTTGTCGGCCTATTTTTATTTTTTTCATTCACTAGCAGAGTTAATGCCGAAGCTGGAAGTTTGAGCGCGGACAATATTTCATATAATGTAAATACAAAAAAAGCTCAGGCTAAGGGCAATGTTGTTGTAAAGAAAAAAAATGCCACAATGTGGGGAGATACTGCCGAGGGGAATACAGAAACATCTGAATTTAGCATAAAAGGTAATGTTAAAGGAGATTTTCCAGAAAACAAAGCTAAAATCACAGCTGATTCTGCTAAATGGACGAAAGGGTTAGAAAAAGATAACAACGTTGTAGAAGCGTTTGGAAAGGTGCTTTTGACAAGAGAACCTAAAGATAAACTTAATGCAGACTACGTGCGCTGGGAAACCGAAAAAATTAATTATCTTGCTAGAGGCAAAGTGGATGGAGTTTTTGAAAATAAAATTATAAAAGCGGCGGAAGCTGGACGAACAGAAGATAAATTCTGGGGAAGAAAGGTTATACGGTACGAGGACACTGTCCAAAAAATAGGATTTTCCGGTGAAGTGCTTGATGGAACAATAACGAATAATGAGATTCAGACAGCAGTTGCGGTAGGTTCCGTAAGCATTGACTATGTGGATAAAGACGGGCTGAAAAGTGTAGTTACCGGAGAAAAGGCCGTATATTCAAAGGCAAAAGCTACGGTTGTTGTTACGGGTAAAGCTCATATGGTACGGAGCGATGGAAAAACTGCCGATGCAGATAAATTTATATTACATGAAGATACAAAAAATATAGAGGCTATTGGAAACTCAACAATGATTTTTGATGCAGCGGATAAAAACAACAAAGAAACCAGCAAAATGAAAAAGAGTGGTAAATAGTTTATGGAAAATTCAAATGTAGTTCTAGAAGCTAAACATCTAGTAAAAACGTATAACAATCGTGCCGTAGTTAATGATGTTTCTCTCTCCATAAAAAAAGGTGAAATAGTAGGATTACTTGGACCTAACGGTGCGGGTAAAAGCACTACATTTTACATGGTAATAGGAAGAATTCTTCCTGATAGTGGCACTGTCTCTATTGGCGGGAAAGATATTACTCGTCTTCCAATGTATGAACGTGCGCGCGCTGGTTTGGGATATTTACCTCAAGAGGCTTCTGTCTTCAGATCACTAACTGTCCTTCAGAATCTGAATCTTGTTTTGGAAGAGAATGGATTCTCTCTTGAAGAGCGCAACGAAAAAGTGGAAACTTTGATGGAAGATTATGGCATAGCACATCTGAAAGATGTTAAAGGGATATCGCTGTCTGGAGGAGAAAGACGTCGTGTGGAAATTGCTCGTTGTCTTGCATTGGAGCCTTCATTTATACTTCTCGATGAACCTTTTAGCGGAATAGATCCTATAGCAGTAGATGATCTGCAGAAAATAATAAGAAATCTTAAAGAACGCGGATATGGAATACTTCTCACAGACCATAACGTAAGAGAAACTCTTTCTATTACAGATAGAGCATTTTTGATTCATGACGGTAGAGTTTTTATGGAAGGAATTCCTGAAGATATTGCAAATAATGAACAGGCAAAGAAGTTTTATTTGGGTCATGATTTTTCCTGGTAACGAGAAAGATTTAAGATGAAAAAAAACGAAAATCTTTCAGGTATGGTTCGTCATGCTATGAGTATGATGGTGGGCACTTCTATGAGCCGTGTGCTTGGGCTTGTAAGAGAGATGCTTACTGCGGCATTTTTTGGAGCGACTCGGCAGCTAGATGCGTTTTATATTGCATACACACTTGCGAATTTATCAAGACAGCTTTTAGCAGAAGGAGCTCTTTCCGCTTCATTTGTTCCAGTTTTTTCAAAAACATTGTCTGAGAATGGAAAAGACTCAGCTCGAGAACTTGCAAAGCAAGCTCTATCTATCCTAATTTTTGGTGCTGTAATAGTTGTCATTATCGGGATATTGTTTGCCCCGTTTTTTGTAAAAATAATGGCACCAGGCTTTGCTGCAGAAGATCGCATTCTTGCAATTTCTTTGACTAGATTCATGTTTCCGTTTTTACTTTTTGTTTCTATAGGAGCACTTGCAATGGGTGTGCTTAATAGCATGGGAAGTTTTTTCGTTCCTGCTGTAGCTCCAGCTGTTAGTAATGTTGCATATATTCTTTTTCTGCTACTTGTAAGGAAGAATCTTACTATTTGGAATTTGGGGACAGCTGTTTTAATTGGTGGGGCATGCCAGATGACATTGCAGTGGTATTGGTGTAAGAGAATGGGAATTAAACTCACGCCAGTTTTACCTAAAAAAAATAATTCAGACCTAAAAAGCATGATGACGTTATTTTTCCCCTATGCTGCCGGGCTTTCTCTAAATCAAGTTAATCCAATTATAAGCCGTATGATGGGATCTTTCTTGGTTGGTGGTTCAATATCTGTCTTAAATTATGCTGATAGGGTTCTTCAACTTCCGTTAGGGCTTTTCGTAATAGCTATATCACAAGCTGTCCTTCCCATGCTTTCACGACAAGATACTGCTGATACAATTGCCTTTCGTGATTTTATACGCGATGCACTACGGTTTAATTTATTTGTGGTTTTACCCGTAGCGATTGGTCTTTTTTTGATATCAGATGAAGTGGTAAATCTACTTTTTTTCAGAGGAGCTTTTTCTGAATGGGCGTGGCATGCAACTGCAACAGCTTTAGCTATCTACGGTCTCGGGCTTCCTGGCATGGCAACCTGTACAGTTATATTAAGAGCAATGTACGCTCGCAGAATGCCAAGAGCTGCTGTAGCGGTAACAGCAGTTACGGTTTCAGTAAATTTTTGTGCTTGCATTATTCTTATGCCTTTCTTTGAATATGCCGGACTTGCTGCTGCAACAGCCATTGCTTTTACATGTGCTAGTTTTTATGGAGCGTGGGCACTTTCTCGTAACTTAGGGCAAAAACTTGATATATTTAGCAAAGAATGGGTTATTAAGATTATTATATCAATGGGATTGATGTTTTCTACACTTTTTGTATTTAAGAAAATGCTTCCATATCCTGTCCTCTCAGGAATTAGCATGAAAATAGTTTGGATAATAACAGCAATGCTTTTAGCTGTCATAGTCTATGTTGTTTCTACATTACAATTGAAATGTCCGGAATGGCAGTGGATTTTCGATGCAATAAAAACAAACAGCAACAGTCAGAAAAGTAGAATGTAATACTTTCGTAGAAAAAATACATGTATATAAATTTGCAGGATACGGTCATATATTTAAGACAAAAAATTATATAAAATATTATCCGAATTGCGGATGTAAAGTGTAGATACATTAAGATTGAGAAAGTCGAAAACAAAAGCGGCACTATCTGGGTAACTCTGACTCATTAGATAGCTGTTGCTATTTTCAATAATTTCTTTGGTAGATTGTAGGTGACTTATTATGATTGATAAGTTTGTAACACTTGGAATAGAGACCAGTTGTGACGATACAGGAATAGCGATTTTAAACGGTCAATATGACATTCTTTCATCAAAACTTTCTAGCCAAATATCTTCTCATTCTCAGTATGGTGGTGTTGTTCCCGAGCTTGCATCCAGAATGCACCAAGAAGCTATTCTTCCATTGTTAAAAGATGTTTTTACAGAAGCATCTATTACTAAGCCTTCAAAAGATATTAACCTAATTGCAGTTACTGCTGGTCCTGGACTGATGGGGTCATTGTTGGTTGGCGTAATGACGGCTAAAGCTCTTTCACAAGGATGGGGGATTCCCCTTATAGGTGTTAATCACTTAGAAGGGCACTTATTTGCAAATATTGTCGCAAATAGAGATTTGGTTACGCCATTTATTTCAGTTATTGTATCAGGGGGACATACAGAAATAGTTTTAGTAAAAAATTTTGGAAACTATGAATTGCTTGGTTCAACTCGAGATGACGCTGCTGGTGAAGCCTATGATAAAGTTTCTAAGTTTCTGCAGCTTGGATATCCTGGAGGCCCCATAATTGATAAATTAGCACAAGCAGGAAATCCTGATTTATTTGATCTCCCTATGCCGTTATCAAAGACACCTGATATTGAATTCAGTTTTAGCGGACTTAAAACTGCCACTATTACATTAATACAAAAAGCAGAAAAGGTAGGAGACAAAATTAACATAAACGATTTGTGTGCGTCTTTTCAAAAAGCTGTGACAGGTTCGCTCATATGTAAAATATCACTAGCAGTCAAGAAAACTGGAGTAAAAAAAGTTGCTCTCTCTGGAGGAGTGGCTGCTAATTCTGGTCTTAGAATCGAGCTTTCTAAACTTGCCGAAGCTAATAACTGGCAAGTTTATTTGCCTCCTAAGGGGATGTGCACGGATAATGCTGAAATGATTGCTGCCGCAGGTTATAATGCGCATAAACGAGGAATAAGTAGTGACCTGTCTCTTTCTCCCAGCCCTTCTTGGCCAATATGGTAGTTTAGATTTTATTGATTATCAATAACAAGATAGCTGTATAGCAATAAATAAAAAATACAATATTTATCCACAAGTTGAATATTAAAAATGCCACGTTTAACATTTTTTAAAGTTGAGTGAGCATATGAAAGTGAAATCACAGAAGAGGCGATAAAAATGTTTTTGAAAAAAAACGAGCAAATTAATAAGGCAGTATTTGCTACAAGAAGCAAAGTCGATTCAATTCGAATCCTCAAACTTGTTGGAAACACACCACTGTACAAGCTTAAGAAAGATACAGGAGGTGCTGACGTCTACATAAAACTGGAAGGGAATAACCCTGGCGGTTCTATAAAAGATCGTGCGGCGTGGGGAATGTTAAAAAGAGCTGAATTAAACAACGAACTTCACGATGATACTGTAATTGTTGAGCCAACAAGCGGAAATACCGGAATTGGACTTGCTTTACTTGGTAAAGCACTTGGTTTACGAGTTATACTCACTATGCCCGAATCAATGTCTGTTGAGCGCCGCACAATGCTAAAGACATTTGGAGCTGAGCTTATATTGACTTCAGAATCTGAAGGAATGAAAGGTTCATTTGCTGCCGCAGAAGAGATACTGAAAACCGAAGATAAGGCAATTATGCTTGATCAATTTTCTAACCCTGGAAATCCTTGGGCACATGAAATCACAACAGGTCCAGAAATTCTATCACAAATACCAAAGGGTAAAAAGCTAGCTGCGTTCGTGGCAAGCTTTGGAACCGGGGGAACTATTACAGGGATAGGAAAAGCATTACGCAAAAAAAATCCCGATATTGATATAATTGCCATTGAACCGGCCTCTAGCCCTCTGGTAACTAAAGGATATTCTGCCACTCATAAAATACAGGGAATAGGTGCAAACTTTTTGCCAAAGATATTGGATATGAGCATTATTTCACGTTATTTGACAGTTAAAGATGATGATGCAATCAATACAGCAAGATGGCTTGCATTGGACGAAGGAATTTTTAGTGGTGTTTCCACAGGTGCTAATGTTTGGGCTGCATTAGAGATTGCAAAGGCGCTTCCCAGAAGCTCTATTGTTGTTACTGTTCAGCCAGACAGGGGAGATAAGTATTTAAGTGTTTTTGCCACAGAACAAGAATTATAGATAATAACTGAAAAGGACTAATTCTTAAGAATTAGTCCTTTTCAGTTATGCTATTTATAGGATTCTTCCGGAGCAGCTGGCATATTCCCTAATTTTAAACGGCTTAAATTAACTTTGTCTGCTTCATTTACCGCCCACTGTTGAAGTTTCGCCGTAAGCTTATCATCATTAATAGCAAGAATTCGAGCTGCCATCAGGCATGCATTTTTTGCACCATTAAGTCCGACAGATACGACTGGAACTCCTGGTGGCATTTGTGCTATTGATAGCAATGCATCTAATCCATCTAAAGCGCCACCTTTTACAGGAACACCTATTACTGGAAGGGTAGTTAAAGCTGCGATTACTCCAGGAAGTGCTGCTGAAAGCCCAGCAACTGCAATTATCACTTCGATGCCACGGGATTTCGCTTTTTTGGCATAGTTACTGGTGTCTAGTGGGGTACGATGTGCTGAGGCTATTGCAACCTCATAAGGAATTTGGAGTTCAACAAGTACAGGAATGCCTTTTTCAACTATCGCAATATCTGATGCAGAGCCTATTATTATTCCTATTCTTGGTGATAACATTATTTGTCCCCCTTTAAAGACTTATCCCCTATATCGCGTCTGTAGTAAGACTTATCAAAAGATATTGATTCAATACGTTTATAAGCTATATCTCGTGCCTTTTGAAGAGTTTCCGCGATACCAACTACAGTTAAAACTCTTCCGCCTGAGGTAACAAGCGTTCCGTTATCATTTAACTTAGTTCCAGCGTGATAAACATAACTATCGGAACTATTTTCTTCAGTGCATGTAATTTCGATTCCTGTTTGGTATTGATTAGGATACCCTCCTGAGGACATTACGACACCTAATGCGTGCTGTTTAGGTGAAGGCCATTGAATTGAGTCCAGTGTGCCTTTTGTGCAAGCTAGAATGACTTCAGCAAAGTCTCCGTCGAAAACAGGAAGTACAACTTGTGCTTCAGGATCACCCAACCGTACGTTGTACTCAAGAAGAGAAAGCGAGCCATTTGGTTTTACCATAATACCGGCGTAGATTACACCGCAAAAAGGAATTCCATCTTCATGTAATCCGTCAAGAGTTGGTTGGAGAACTTCTTCTGTAACTTTTTTCATAAACGTATCATCCACCCAAGGAACAGGAGAGTATGCTCCCATTCCACCTGTATTATCTCCTTTGTCACCGTCAAGAGCGCGTTTGTGATCTTGACTTGATGGAAGAACGCGAATAGTTTTACCGTCTGTAAGAGCGAGGACGGTTGTTTCCTGGCCTGCAACAAAATCTTCAATAACTACTACTCTTCCTGCTGTCCCAAGCAGGAAGTCATCCAACATCATTGTGCATATATTAATTGCCTCTTCAAATGTATCTAAAAGAAATGCACCTTTACCGGCAGCTAATCCATCAGCTTTAACAACAAATGGAGCAGTGCGTTTTTTCAGTGCTTTGCGACAACTATCTATATCAGTACATAGGTCAAACGATGACGTTGGAATCCCATGTTTGTCCATAAATTGTTTTGAAAAGGCTTTGCTTCCTTCAAGACGTGCGCCAGACATACTTGGCCCCATAACAAGTAGTCCTGCTTCACGAAGAGCATCTGCTGTACCAGCAACCAGAGGTGCTTCAGGCCCCACGAAAACAAGTTCTATTCCATTACTTTTGCACAGGGTTAGCATTTCAGAGGGGTTACAAGGGTCTCCAATATGGCATTTGGCCAGTTTAGCTATCCCGGGATTTCCAGGGCAACAATGCAACTCTGTATCTATTTTAGACTTAGAGAAGGCGTGAGCAACAGCGTGTTCTCGTCCGCCTCCACCAAGTATCATAATTCTCATATCTACAACCTAATGTCGGAACGTGCGGGTTCCGCCGATAAACATGCTGAGCCCGAGTTCTTCTGTACGTTTAATAACTTCTGCGTCCCGTATTGAACCGCCTGGTTCAATAATTGCAATAACACCTGCTTTTGCTGCAAGTTCAATCGTATCAGGGAATGGAAAGAATGCATCAGATGCCATAACCGCTCCCTTAGCGTCTTCTCCGGCAAATCGTATCGCATACGCTGCAGCGTCAACTCTGTTTGTGAATCCTCCGCCTATACCAAGAGCCGCACCGTCTTTTACAATTACAATAGTATTACTTTTGGCTATAGCAGCTGTCTTCCACGCAAAGACAATGTCGTCCCAGAGATCTGGTCTAGGAACACCAACCCATTTTCCGTCTTTTTGTTGAGGCAAAGCAGGGAGTTTGTCTTCTTGAATAAGGAACCCAACACGATTACCAGTAATTTGCAGCTTGGGTGCATAGCCGGGAACTATTGTCAAAACACGAAGATTTGGTTTTTTTTCTTTAAAATAATCGATTACATTATCTGCGAATGATGGGGCAGCAACTATTTCAAAAAATGTTTCAGTAATAGCTTTGGCTGTCTCCATATCGACGCAGCGTGTCATTCCGATTATTCCACCAAATGCTGATATAGGATCACATTTGAGAGCTTTTTTAAATGCGTCAAGTGGAGTGTTGCCCTTTGCAGTGCCGCAAGGTGTCGTGTGTTTTACTATAGTGCAGGCACAGTCTTCCTGGAATACGGAACAGCCACGAAGTAGTGTGTCGAGGTCAAGCAAATTGTTGTAGGAAAGTTCCTTTCCGGAATGCTGTTCAAAAGGTGGTCTTTCGAGAGGTGGCAGAAAAAGAGCCGCTTTTTGATGAGGATTTTCTCCGTAGCGTAGATTTTGTACCTGACGAAGAGAAATAATTTTATCATCGCAAGCCTCATCTTCTAAGCCTACTTCAGTAGATAACCCTTTGTATATTGTTGCATCATAGTTAGCTGTTGTTTTGAAGGCTTTTAATGCCATTTTTTGGTTAAATTCGAGAGAGAATTCCTGATTTTTTTCAAGTTCTTCTAGTACGCAAGGATAATCTGCAATGTCTGATACAACAGTTACGCTGTAATAGTTTTTTGCACCTGCACGGAGAAGTGACACTCCGCCGATATCTATTTTTTCGATGAGGTTATCGAGGTTTGCATTGCTCATAGCTGTTTCTTCAAATGGATAAAGAGTACAGACAACTACATCGATTAGAGGAATATTAAATTTCTTTCTATCTTCGTCGTCTTGCGCAAGTCCCCGGTGAGCAAGGAGTCCTCCCATTATTGAAGGATGGAGAGTTTTTACTCTTCCTCCTAGTATTGCAGGAAGTCCAGTCATATCTACGACCTCTGTGACTGTGACCCCGCCTTCTCTAAGGTGTTTAGCTGTGCCAGAACTGGATACGATTTCATATCCATGTGCTGCTAATCCTTTAGCCAATTCCAGTACGCCAGTTTTATCCCAAACTGAGATAAGAGCTTTTCTTGTTTCCAGCATTTGCTATTCCTCCGTTATTATTTATTTTTACGATTATCCTCGAAGACTTTTTTCAATGTTGTTTTATAAATTCTGTGTTCTGTTTTGTGTATACGTGCTTCAAATGTATCAATTGTATCCTCAGGGAGTCTAGCAACCTCTTCTTGAGCTAATATAGGACCACTATCGACTCCTTCATCAACAATATGAACGGTAACACCAGAAACGTCAACTCCTGCATCCCAAGCCTCCTGTATTCCGTGCGCTCCAGGGAAAGCAGGAAGAAGTGAGGGGTGGATATTTATTATCTTCCCTGTAAAACGTTTAACAAAAGCAGGTGATAAAACGCGCATAAAACCAGCAAGAACAATCCATTCAGAACATGTTTCATCTATTGCCTCTGCAATCGCTTTTTCTGCGGCGTTGCGTCCCATATCTTTATAGCAAAAAACAGTAGTATTTATTCCGTATGAGGCTGCTGTTTTGAGACCTTTTGCGTTCGCACGGTCACTTCCAACAAAAGTTACCTCTGCCTGAAGTTCACCAGTAGCACAAGCGTCTACGATAGCTTCCATATTTGTGCCTGTTCCCGAAATTAATATGGCTATTTTGGGAAGTCTCATCTTTTTGTCACGGTACCAATAATAATAGGTTTTTCTCCAGCTTTAGAAAGAGCTGCTGTGACCTTTTTTAAATCTGCTTTGTCTATTATAAAGATATAGCCAATACCAAGATTAAATACATTTCTCATTTCATTTTCCGCAATCCCGGCACTTTGTATTAAATCAAAAATTTTAGGCCTTTTCCAAGATGAGAAATCTATCTTAACATCGAGTTCTTTTGGTACAATACGAACAATATTTGCATACATGCCTCCACCAGTAATGTGAGCCATACCGTTTATTTTACCTGTCTTGACAGCTTCTAATGCGGCTTTTACATATAGTTTTGTCGGGCGCATTGCAGCTTCTTCAACAGTTTCTTTCCAACCTTTTGGAGTGGACTTGAGGTCTATATTAAGACCATCTTTACCTAGAGCGCTTCTTACCAAGCTATAACCGTTGCTATGGGCGCCTGAACTTTCGAGTCCTAAGATAAGATTGTCCTTCTTTATTTTTTTTCCATCTATAATATCGTCTTCATCAACTATACCCACCGAAAAACCCGCAAGGTCAAATCCATCTGGACTGTATACTCCGGGCATTTCAGCTGTTTCCCCTCCTAAAAGGGCACAGAGGCTTTCTTCACATGCATTGAGAACTCCTGTAACTATTTCTTTGAGAACGTTGACATCAAGTTTTCCACATGCAATATAATCAAGAAAGAAAAGTGGCCTTGCTCCAATTGTTACTAAGTCGTTAACGTTCATTGCAACTAGGTCCTGTCCGAGTTCTTGGTATATGCCTGTTTTTTTAGCAAGTTCTAGTTTTGTTCCGACTCCGTCACAGCAGGCAGCAATGCACTGACCACCGCCGATGCTGTAAAGACCAACAAATCCGCCAACACTTCCTAATGTGTTAGCGTTTTTAGGTCGTTTTTTTAGGAGTCCTTTAATGACTTCTACCCAAGCATCACCACTTGAAATACTAACGCCTGATTTTTCGTAACTGAGTTTTTCTGTCATTATTATGCTCCTTGTCCCGAGTTATCATCTGGTAGAAATTTGCCTGTGAAGCATGCCGTGCAAAGTTGATTTACAGGAAGACTTATCGCTGCCACAAGATCCTCTTCTGTTAGGTAGCTTAGTGAATCTGCGTTTATATTTTCGCACAACTCTTGAACTGACATTCTAACAGCAGCAAGCGAGCCTTCTTTTCTTGAATCTATGCCGTATTTACAGGCATGGAGAACAGGCGGCGAAGCTACACGGAGGTGAACTTCTGATGCACCTGAATTTCTTATCATTGAAATAATACTCCGTGCAGTTGTTCCTCTTACTATAGAATCATCTATTATTACAGCTTTTTTATCTTTGAATACTTCTGAAATTGGATTTAGTTTGATTTTTACTCCAAGCTCACGGACTTTTTGAGTTGGTTGAATGAAAGTGCGACCTACGTAACGGTTTCTGACAACAGCCAGTTCGAAAGGGGTTTTTGCTTCTTCGGCATATCCAATTCCTGCAATTGTTCCACTGTCAGGCATTCCGGCAGCAATGTCCGCATTGGGGCATGGGGATTTGCGAGCAAGTCTTTTCCCCATTTCTTTGCGAGCTTCATAAACCGAACGTCCATCAATTATACTATCTGGTCGAGCCGTATATACATATTCAAAAGAACATTTCATATGACGGATACTATGATTTTGATTGGGGATGTTAAGGCATTTTATCCCTTTTTCATTAATAATAACTATTTCTCCGGGATTGATATCTCTTATTAATTTAGCCCCTACTATATCAAGTGCACATGATTCAGATGCTGCATAGTATGTACCGTCTTTTTCTCCGATGCAAAGAGGTTTAAAGCCCCAAGGATCTCGTGACACAACAAGAGCATTTTCAAGAAGAACAAGAAGCGAACTAGAGCCTTCGAGTTTTCTGAGTGAGTCAACAAGAGCGTCAAGTGGCTGCATATGAGCTTTCTGAGCCATCAAGTGTAGGATGGCTTCGGAGTCAGTCGTCGAATGAAAAATTGAACCACACTGTTCAAGCTGTTTTGTAAGGGTCGACAAATTGGTAATACAACCATCGTGGGACAGAGCAATGAGACCCCTAGCATAATTCGCGCTAAGTGGGAGGATGTTTTGTGGTTGTGATAAATCAAGAGGAGAGCAGCTCACATGAGCTATGGCGCTGCTAGCTGCGATCTTAGCAAGTTTTTGCTGATCCAAAGCATTATGTAACAATCCAACTCCGCGAGAAGTGTTAACACGTCCATTGTTAGGCCAGGCTATGCCTGCGGATTCTTGACCCCTATGCTGAAGAGCGTAAAGACCAAGATAGGCTTCCTCAAGTACTGGTTTTCCAGTTGTGGAGTATGCTCCAAAAATACCACTCATCTTATGTTATTCCGAAATTCTCTTCCATATTTCTCTATATGCATCAAGAACAGTTCCTAGATCCTTGCGGAAGCGGTCCTTATCTAAATGGTCTCCTGTTGAGCTGTCCCAGAAACGGCAAGTATCAGGTGAGACTTCGTCAGCCAATATTATTTTACCAGCAGAGTCTTTGCCAAATTCAAGCTTAAAGTCAACTAGAGTTACTCCTCGTTTGGCGAAGAACTCTTTAAGAGTTTTGTTTACGCGAAAAGATATATCTTTTATTTTGGTGATTTCTTCTTCTGTCGCCCAACCAAACTGAACGGCGTAGTCTTCAATTATAAGAGGGTCCCCAAGCTCGTCGTCCTTGTAGCTGAATTCAATGAGAGGTCGTGAGAGTACAATGCCTTCTTTTACTCCAATGCGTTTGCAAAGCGAGCCTGTTGTAATATTACGTACTATAACTTCAAGAGGAATAATTTTTACACGTTTTACAAGTTGATGAACATTGTCCAATTGGCGAACAAAGTGTGATTCAATATCTTTAGACGCTAAGTATTCGAAGAGTTTTGAGCATATTTTATTATTAAGCTCTCCTTTACCTTCCATAGTCTCTTTTTTCATGCCATTAAAAGCTGTAAAACTATCCTTGTATTCAACTACAATAAGTTCAGGATTTTCAGTAGTAAACATTCTTTTAGCTTTACCTTCGTAAATAAAATCTTTTTTTTCGACGTCCACAACAAATCTCTCCTTATAAAATAATCATATAATTATTTTTTTATATTTAATCATTAAACCTCTAATAGATTGTCACAAGGTTTATTTTCCAAGTAGCTTCCATCAAAACAAGCAGTACAAAGCTTATCTTTTGGTATTCCTATCGCGTCAACAAGATCTTCACAAGTTAAATATGTTAGAGAATCTGCACCTATTTTTTCGCAAAGTGAGGGAATGTCCATCTGTGCTGCGATCAGCTCTTTTGAGCTGGGGGTATCTATTCCGTAGTAGCAAGGAAAAACAATAGGCGGTGAAGAAATTCGAATGTGAACCTTCTTTGCACCAGAGTCGCGCATCATTTTTACAACACGTGTCGCGGTGGTACCACGGACAAGAGAATCATCAACTATTATTGCATTTTTATCTTTCAGTACTTGAGGCTGTGGATTAAGTTTTATTTTTACTCCTGCCTCACGAACTCTTTGTGTAAGTTGAATAAAGGTGCGTCCGACATAACGATTTCTTATGATACCTATCTCAAACGGGACATCGAGTTTTTCAGCAAGGCCTAAAGCTGCAATTGTTCCGCTGTCGGGCATTCCAGATACAATGGCGTTTTTCGTTGAGATGTTCTTAGCGAGGCATTCTCCTAATTTTTTTCTGACACAATAAACAGAGCGTCCATCTATGACACTGTCTGGTCGTGCAAAATAAACATACTCAAATGCACAGTGGCAACACTTTTGTTCTTGTACGGGTATTTTTTGAGAGATAATACCGCGGCTATCAATAATTAGAATTTCTCCAGGCTTAATATCGCGTATCAATTTAGCTCCAAGAATATCCAAAGCGCAAGATTCAGATGCAACATAATATGTGTCATTTTTTTGTCCCAAAACAAGTGGTCTAAAGCCAGAAGGATCGCGCGCTGCAATTAAACAATTATCAAACAAGACGGTAAGACTGTAAGCTCCTTGGACTTTTGAAAGAGCAGTCTTTAGCGCTTCAAGTGGAACAACTCCTGGCTGATGCGCCATAAGTTGAAGGACTGTTTCTGTGTCCGAAGACGATTGAAAGATAGCACCCCTGTTTTCTAGATATCCTATAAGTCCATTCACATTTGTAAAATTCCCATTATGCGCAATGGCAACAGGACCTTGAGCATAATTTGCAACAAGAGGTTGTGAATTTTCAATTCTGTTCTCACCTTCGGTTACATGACGAACGTGTCCAATTGCAGTATGTGCATCTATTTTTGCTAAGTCATGCTGATTTAGCGCTTCATGAACGAGTCCCATATTTTTTTTTGTGCGTACAATTCCGTTATTTATCCATGCGACTCCGGCTGAAAGTTGTCCTCTGTGCTGGAGTGCGTAAAGCCCCAGGTAAACTTCCTCTAATACAGGGCTTCCGCTTTGGCTATATGCTCCGAAAACCCCACACATTTGCTATTCGCCCTCCAAGAAAGCCTTGGATATGTCAGATATTGGGATTGTAAAAAGATTATCCCAGGAGAGAGAATCTCCTGTTGCTGTACCTATGCAGTCAAAGGAAAACCCATTCCATGTATTTTCGAATTCCTTTATTTTATTGTTAGGAACAGAATAAATTGCTCTTGCTCCGCCTTCAGAAAAAAGGAGAGACTCAACTGTTGTTTGAGGTTTTATTGAAATGTTCATCCCTACACCTGATGATATCGCTTCGTTTGCCAGTGCGACTGCAAGGCCACCTCCTGCAAGAACTCTTCCTGAATTAGCTGTTTTTTCTCGTGCTGTCTTTATTGCACGCTCACGGAATAGTTTTTCGTTTTCATAATCAGGTTCAACTGTTTTCCCAAGTGGTTTACCGTTTTTCATTTTTTGATAACGTGTAGCTCCAAGCGATCCATCATTTTCCCCAACTAAATAAATCTTATCTCCAGATCTTGTCATTCCAGCTTTTAATATTTCGTCTCTATTTATAATAAGCCCAGCTGTAACCACAAGTGGTGTTGGGTAAATAGGGGCACTTACAGTTTCGTTATATAGACTGACATTTCCTGAAACGACAGGGCAGTCAAGTTCACGACAGGTATCTGCTAGCCCCTTGATGCTCTCTTTAAGCTCATAGAATCTTTCTGATTTTTCGGGAGATGCGAAGTTAAGGCAGTTTGTCATTCCTAAAGCATCTGCGCCAGAGAGCCAAAGTCCTCGCAATGATAGAGCCATAGTTTCACTTGCACCCAAGTAAGGATCGGTGAAACACTTCCAAGGTTCTGCTTCCATCGTAAGAAGACATGCACGTTTTGTTTCAGGAACTTCAACTGCAGCTACAGGGGAACCTGGACCCATTATTGTATGAAGTTGGACCATAGAGTCGTACTGCTCCCAGATTCTATGCTTGCTATTACCGTTGGCGCATGCAATAAGTTTAAGTATATCTTCTGCTGGAGAAGTTGTTTTTAGAGTTGAAAGGTCAATAGCCTGGCGTTCGGATAGATCTGCAGGCACTTCTGAAGGCCAAAACTTAACAGGTGTGTCTCCAAGAATATCAATGGGTAAGTTTGCAATAAGCTCATCACCTTTGAAAACTTTATAGCGGCGATTGTCAGTTAAAGTTCCTATGGTTTTACAATCAAGGTCATAATGTTTTGTTATTTTGAACACATCATCAAGATTTTCTTCTTTTACAATCAGAAGCATACGTTCCTGTGACTCTGATAGAAATATTTCCCATGGTTCCATACCTTTATCACGAAGAGGTATCTGCAGAACCTGAATATCAATCCCGCATCCGCTTTTTTGTGCTATTTCACTTGACGAAGAAAGTATTCCTGCTGCACCCATATCTTGCATCGAAGTCATAAGATCTTTGTCAAGAATATCAAGGCAACATTCAATGAGAAGCTTTTCTTCAAAAGGGTCACCAATCTGAATGTTAGGGTTACTTGCATTGTCATTTTCATCAAGTTCACGCGACGCAAATGAAGCGCCTGCTATGCCATCTCTTCCTGTTTTTGAACCAACTAAAACAGCGAACTCTCCTGGTTTTGCAGTCTGTGAACTAGCTATTTTGTTAAGACGAACAAATCCTGCACCAAAGGCATTAACTAAGGGGTTTCCATTATAAGCAGGAGAATAGAATGTTTTTCCCCCTAAAACTGGAACTCCAACTGCATTCCCGTAAAAGCCAATTCCCTTTACAACTTCTTTTGCAAGTGTGTGTGTTTTTTGTAAATTACTATCACCAAAGAACAGCCCATCCATAGAAACAGCGGGTCGTGCTCCCATTGCTATAATGTCTCTTACAATTCCGCCAATGCCTGTTGCTGCACCGTGAAACGGAGCAATTGCGGAAGGATGGTTATGGCTTTCGACCTTAAATGCGAGACCCCAGCCTTCGCCTAGGTCAACTACACCAGCATTTTCACCTTGTCCCTGAACGACATGTTTGCCCTTTTGGGGATATGTTTTAAGAAGAGGACGAGTTGATTTATAACTACAATGTTCTGACCACATTACGCCAATAAGTTCCAACTCTAATGCATTTGGTTCGCGTCCTAAAATTTCTAAAATTGTTTTATATTCAGAGTCTGAAAGTCCTACTTTGTGAAAATCCATTAAAATCCACCTCTTTCGCCGAATGCTTTTGCAATAGACTTCCAAAACGCAATGCCGTCAACTCCGCCATTTAAATGCTTGAATGTTGCTCGTTCTGGATGTGGCATTAAACCAAGAATATTGCCCTTTTTATTGCAAATTCCGGCGATACCATTCAATGAACCTTCGAGTGCATATTCAGCTCCTGATTCACCTGTTACAGGGTCTGCATATCTAAAAACGACCTGTCCAGCATCTTCTAGTTCTTTAAGTTCAGAAGGTGGCAGGAAATAAAGACCTTCGTGATGTGCTATTGGAAATTGAACGACATCTCCTATTTTGTAGTCAGAGGTGAACATGTTTTCGGTTTGTTCTACTCGGAGATAAGCTTTTTGGCAGATAAATGTAAGTGAAGTGTTTGGAATCAGTGCACCAGGAAGAAGTTGAGCTTCTGTTAAAATTTGGAATCCATTAGCAATGCCAAGTATCATTTTACCTTTTGCAGCATGGGTTTTAATAGCTTCTATTATGTTAGAACAGGCTGCCATAGCACCGCTACGGAGATATCCTCCAAAGGAATACCCCCCTGGTAAAATTACAAGATCAGGATCATTGCTAAAGGTGGTTTCTTCATGCCAGACCATATCCACTTGCGTGTTAAGTGTTTCGGAAATAGCTCGTTCGATATCTCTGTCACAGCTACTTCCAGGAAAGACTACAATTGAGGTCTTCATTTGCATGAGGCCTCAATTATAATATCGAATGTTTCTGTCAGTTCATTTACAAGGAGGTCTTGGCACATAGATTCAACGGACTTTTTTGCTGAATCAGCACTCTCTGCATCTAGTCTGATTTTTACAATTTTGCCTACATTAGCTTCCTTTAGGCTGGTGTATCCTAGGTGTATTAATGTTTTTTCAACAGCTTTTCCTTGAGTATCGAGAACAGTTTTGCGCGGCATGATGTGAACTTCAGCCTTAAAAATCATAAATATGGCCTCCTTGAGATTTTTTGTGACGTTGATGAGGAATAAATGCTCCTCCTAACGTTGAAAATATATCCCTAATGGAGATAAATGTCAATGTATTTTTTTGTCTTCAAGCTCTTGAATAATGCAGTCTTAGATTGACATATTGCTGTATATTTACATTTATAGATGTTTGCTACATACTTACTTTACATAGACAATAAGTATAGATAACCTTGTACTTGGACTACCTGAGTGTTATTATTTTTTAAATAGCTGGGTTAGAAGCATTTTGTTTGCTAACACAACATATTAAACTCAAGAAGACAGCATAATCTTCATTTTATTGGCAAAAACATGTATTGAGCTAAAATAACCAGATTGCGTATTGCAACTTAGAATACGTAAATGTAAGATTTTAACGAATTAAGACGCGAAGACATTATAACATGGAAGGTATGAATTATTTGAAAAACACCAAACTTATTGATAAGCTTGAAAAAACTAGAATACTATCAACTAAAGAATTTGTTTCTCTACTTTCAACTTATACAGATGTTGATAGAGCGTATGCTGCGCACAGAGCCTCAGGTGTTTCAAAGGCAACATTTGGCAATACTATTTTTCTTAGAGGGCTCATAGAAATTACTAATTATTGCAAGAGCAATTGTTTCTACTGTGGCATTCGAAGAGAAAACTTTCTCATACAACGTTATCGTCTCTCAGAAGAAGAAATAATGTCTTGTTGTGAATATGGATACAAACTTGGATTGCGCACCTTTGTTCTTCAGGGCGGAGAAGATGAATACTTTACGGATAAAATACTCTTAAAGATTATTAAAGGAATAAAAAATAGTTTTAGTGATTGTGCTTTGACACTTTCACTAGGAGAAAAAACAAGAGAGTCATACCAAAAATTGTTTGATGCAGGTGCAGATAGGTATCTTCTTCGGCATGAAACGGCAAATCCAATGCATTATACAAAACTTCACCCAGTAGAACTAAATCTAAATAATAGAAAACTTTGCCTGTTTAATCTAAAGGAGATTGGATATCAAACTGGGTGTGGAATGATGGTGGGGTCACCATTTCAGACTGTCGAAAATTTGGCAGAAGACCTTCTTTTTATAAAAAAATTTAATCCAGCTATGATTGGAATTGGTCCGTTTATCCCTCATAAGGATACTATTTTTCATGACCAAAAAGCAGGAATTCCCGAGGATACGCTTTTTCTGCTTAGCCTCATACGTTTAATGTTACCCAAAGTTCTTCTACCAGCAACTACTGCATTGGGAACCATAAGTGACGACGGAAGAGAATTGGGAATACTAGCAGGAGCAAACGTGATAATGCCCAACCTTACTCCTGTAGAAGCAAGAAAGAACTACCTTCTTTACGATAATAAAATTGGGACAACGAATGATACCTCTGAGGATACGAGGCTAATAAAAGAAAAAGTAAAAAATATTGGTTACAAAGTAGTTGATGATCGAGGAGATTATCCCGAATAGTTTGTAAAACATGATCGATTTTGTAAAAGATAGTACGAATGTCACAAAGAACTGATAAAAGTTCCTTATCTCTGTGCTGTATTTGTGTATAAAGGGAAAAAGATAAGTAATTTGGATTTTAACTAAAACTATGCCCCAAACAACAAGCACTTACTCAGCGAACCTATTACTTCGTTATAGCCTTAATTTGTTTAAAGGAAAACACGAAAGAATGAAAAGAAATGTTTGTTTAACTTTATTTTTGTTTTTATTTGTTGAAAAGGGCGTAGAGGCTTGTCAAGTCAAGTTTTTATCTTTGTGGTTAGCGAACCATAACCACAAAGAAAAAATAAAAAACATTTGGAAATGTAAAAAATTACTTTATATAATGTATTCTATTCGCCTATCTACGTCAAATCGTCGACCTTTTGTAAGGGAGACAAAGATAATGTTTTTGTTATAACAACAGAGAAGATAAGATTAGCAGAATGTTTATAAGAGTTGTCTATGTTTTATTTTATAGGATCTACGACTGAGTTAGATAGGAAAAGAGTAAAACGGAAATATCCCTTAAAAAAATAAAGAAAGTATGGAAATCTAATTAAAAAGAATACAGAGTACAAAGCAAAATATATAAAATACCAATTTCAACTCGTAAGCGCTATTTGTTACGAAGGGTGAGAGAATGAACTAAATAAGCTTGATACTTTTGCTAAAATTGACATTGTTAAACAGCTTGTTGAATTGGCTGAGCAGCTACTGAAAACTTTTTGTAATAACATAAAATTAATTTAAAAATACTGATTAGCGTAGCGTGTGGTTTCAATAAAAGATGTTATATAACTTGCTATAAAAAATAATTGTTGGTTTCGCTTTGCTTTAATTAAAGATACTGTTTATGAAGGTTTGTTTTCACAAATCACCTTGTTTGAACTCTTAATCAGCGCTAGCATTAGCATTTTTAACTACTTTTGCAACAAATTCAGCACACTTGTTAATTCCTACTAGCCCACTATTTAAGGAAATATGATAATTCTGAGACATTCCCCATTCGCGCCCTGTATAATATTTATAATGTATAGTGCGTTTTTTATCTTTTTCTTCTAGTCTTTGGAAGGAAGAAAGTTCTGTTTCGCCATACAACTGAGTAATTCTCTTCGCACGAAATGCCATGTCTGCATGGAAAAATGTGTGAAGGCAATCCTTTCTCTCCTTCAAAATAAAATCGGCACAACGCCCCACAATCACACAGCGCTCTCTTTCGGCTAAGTCGGTAATTATGTTATGTTGAATAACGTAGAGCTGATCTGGAAGAGACAGCTTCGCGTTATCAGTGGTGTTCGTCAAATTAAAGAAAACACCGTTTGTTGTAGAAGCATATTCACCGCATTCTTCAATATAATCTTCAGCGAGATCGCTCTCTTGTGCAATTTTTGTAACAAGCTCTTTGTCATAATAATTTATGCCAAGACGATTGGCAATCATTTTAGCTATAGTGCGCCCGCCGCTTCCGAATTCGCGGCTAACGGTAATTATACGAATACCCATAGAAAATTCCCCCTCTATCTTTTATTAACACAATATTTTTAAAGTACAGATGTTTCAGAAGGAAGCCTCAATAATCTTAATCTTGGTTTTGACATACATGTGCTTGTCAGAGATCTTTAAATTTAAGTAATTTAACAAAAACATTAAAAAAAACAGGACAACATAAAATAATAATAATGTAGGTGAAGTTGCACTGACTATTTACACATACTCAATTTCAATTGATTGTTTATTTTAGCAATGCGAACTTGGTAAAAAAATGTCACATTCAGCATAACATGAGAAAAAATATTAGGCAAACTGGCATTAAATCATCAGAGAGATTAAATATGCCTATAAAAAGAGTGTAATAAAGCAATTATTATACTCAAAATTAAGTAGCGTATAAATGTCAGTAGAATATTTCGAAACAATGTTAGAATTAATCTTAAATTAAAGATTAACAGCTATATGGCTAAGAACATAATGTTAATTCTAAAAGCAAAAGGATGACAAGAATGGAAGAAAAAATCAAAGAACGACTACATGAACTCTACTGGACACATAATTACAATTGCGCAATGGCTATGCTTATTTGTCTGGGGGAGCTTTTTGAAGAGAAAATAACAGAACAGACACTCCATGCTTCAATGGGTTTAAACGGGGCTGGACGTTCAAGAGGACAGTGTGGCTTAGTAGAAGGTGCATTGATGTTTATTGGAATATATATGACAAATAAACGAAAAGAAAAATACAAAATAATAGTAGAAGTATGCCATGATTTTGCTATTCAATTTACAAAGAGTTTTGGCTCTATCTCTTGCTATGATTTGCGCCCAGGAGGTTTCAGAAAAGATGATCCTCCTCATTTTTGTGAATCAATGTCAGCAGAAGCGATCTTATTTTCGTACGAATTTATAAAAAAAATTGCTTGATACTTACTTAAAGCAATTTAAAATACGACTAATATTCTCTTCTCGTCTTTCACTTTAATCAATATTCTCTGTGTCATTTTGAGATGACTGTCTTGCGTTTTAAACACACTACAATAAACTTTAGTTTGTTGTAGTCTAGTAGACTAACTTTAGTGTGTTTTTAGTTGATTTATAACCTAAAACTACATTCAAACTAAGTATAGTTTAAGCAAAGGGTTAGATATATTTGCATGCTTATCTAAATAAAATAATAATAATCTATGCTGCTTGTGCTATAAGACATCTTGGCATAAATGTTAAAGTTATCAAAAGGAGTGATTTAAATAATGATAGAATCATTATTTTCTTACATACAGTTAGAGCTGCCATGCTCTTTGCTCTGGGGTTGGAACAGTTTATGAATGTCCCAAGCAGAACAGACATAAAAAAGGGAATCAAAGTCAAAATAGTTCTAAAGTCTGATCAACGAACCAGAAAGCTGACGGATGGTGTTGTTGAGAGCCTTCTGACAAAGAGTAGCCATCATCCTCACGGGATAAAAGTAATGCTTGAAGATGGACGGGTTGGTAGAGTCCAGATGGTAGAGAAAGAATGAAAAAGGCTTTAAGAGGCAACTTTAAACGGTGCAGTTGGGTAGATTTGAATTCTGATATTTATATCGAATACCATGATAATGAGTGGGGTGTTCCTGTGCATGATGATGACATATTATTTGAAATGCTTGTTTTGGAATCATTCCAATCTGGTCTGTCATGGATTACTATTCTAAAAAAACGAGAAGATTTTCGTAAAGCATTCGATAATTTTGATGCAAATAAAATATCGAAGTACGATGATTTAAAAAAAGAAGAACTTTTACAAAATAAAAATATCATACGTAACAGGTTAAAGATAGAAGCTACTGTAAATAATGCAGTCATATTTTTGCAAATACAAAAAGAATTTGGTTCTTTTTCAAAATATCTTTGGGCTTTCAGTGACAATAAGGTAGTAATAAACAACAATAATAAAAAAAGCACGGCATCAGACTTGTCAGACGTAGTTTCTGAGGATTTTAAAAAACGCGGTATGAAATTTATTGGTCCTGTTACGATTTATGCATATCTTCAGTCAGTTGGTATAGTTAATGACCACGATATCGACTGTTTTATGAATCTACAACAAGACAACAATAAAATTAATATGAATATTTAAGAAACTGCGTCATTCGTATTTTGTGAGATTTTTTATAATTAGAAATAACGAAACATTTACACAATAAATGTGTTTATTTTAACGGCATGAATAAGGTCTTACTTTGACTCCAAATTAAGACCTGTTGTAGCAGCAGAGGTTTCGGCAACGATACTGTCGGCTAAAATGGCATCTCCGGTGATTCCATCGAGAGTATAGACCATTTTCCCATTCGATAGAAGCGGAAAGTGTCCGTTGTTGCAAAAAACAACAGAATATTTAGGCTTTGTTCCTTCGTCATAGTAAGGGAAAACGAGTTCTCTAACACCCTTAGTAACTGTATCACTTATAATTATCGGAGGAGTTACAGAAGTAAAATCTTGCCTTATGTCTAGTCTTTCTTCTTTTTCAAAAACCCATAAAGCTTTGTTTTTGGAAGTTCCGCTAGTATATGGACCTACCACTATAACAAATATTTCATTTACACCATCATCGTTTAAATCGACATAATTATAGTAGTATCTTGTACTTTTGTGATACTCTTTTGGTATTTTGTAATGATCAATTATAAGTTGCTGTAAAGCTGGATGCGCTTTTGTTTCAGATTTTACGACTTTTATTTCTTTTGGTAAATCAACAACAGCTGTTTGTTTATTATTTATAGCTGCCATAACGATTACGACAATAATAATTGATATAAATATGAATCCTAATGCAAGCAGTGGCACTGTGCCTTTGTATTTATCCATTATTTAGGCTACCAACTTTCCTGTTTTATAATCTTTATCTTTTTATAATTCGTAATCAATCTTAGCACTTAGGACCGTGCTGGGTTTAGCGATCTCTTTTAAGTAAGATTATATTAAAAGCAAGACGTACTCCAGCATATTTTTTAATGCTCATTTGCTTGATACTTTTTTTAGATTAACGAATTTGTTTATTATTCCAAGTACTTCTTACGTAATATTTATCGCTTTTCGGTGTGAATTCATTCGTAGAAATCTGTGTCCTCTTATTTTAAACGATGTTTTTCATTGTGGACTAAAGCGATTCTCTGTTTATAAAATTTTTATATAACAACGAAATATTACGGCTACAATTCATATTATCATATTTTTTGTATTATTTACGACTACATCCTTTTGTCAATTAGTCGAAAGAGTTCATTTTCCCGGCGATGTGTTTGTTATTAAGCATTTAAAGTTTCAAGAATTTTCATACTAACAATGTTTCTCGCTAATTCAATAAGTTATTTTTCGTATTTTATAGTAAGCATAATATCCCTCGTTTATTTATTGGTTTTCATAATTATTGGCATAAAATTGAGATTTGTTAATATTAAAGTTGTGTTTTACTTTATAAAATTAACAATTCTTGCAAAAATGAGGATAAAAAGTTAAACTCCTTAATTAGTGTTGATATTTTGGGGAGTGGCAAAATGACAGAAGATATTTATCAAAGATCTATGGATATGCATAAAAATCTTAAGGGTAAAATGAGCACAACATGTCGCAAATCAGTCGAGACTATGGATGATTTGGCACTGATTTACACACCCGGAGTTGCTGAACCATGTAGAGCTATAAAAAATGACAATGACGTCTTGTGGGATGTGACTATAAAGAATAATCTTGTTGCTGTTATAACGGACGGAACTGCTGTTTTGGGACTCGGGAATATCGGACCTGCTGCCAGCATGCCTGTTATGGAAGGCAAAAGCTGCTTGTTCAAAAGATTTGCTGATATAGACTCAATTCCTCTTGCAGTAACTACAACTGACGTAGATGAATTTGTTTATGTAGTTTCAAAGATTGCAACATCATTTGGTGGGATAAACCTCGAAGATATTTCAGCCCCACGCTGTTTTGAGATAGAACGAAAACTTCAGGAGAAACTTGATATTCCTGTTTTTCACGACGACCAGCATGGTACTGCAGTTATATGCCTTGCTGCGTTTCATAATGCTTTACGACTGGTAAATAAGAAAATAGAAGACATTCGTATAGTAATGAGTGGAGCAGGAGCGGCTGGGGTTTGTATAGCCAAATATTTTATGGCCGCAGGTGCAAAAGATGTAATTCTGTGCGACATAAATGGAGCAATTTCAGCTAGTCGAACAGGTGGGCTCAATGAATCACAAGCTGCTATTGCTCAAATCTCAAACCCGAATAGGTTAACAGGAAGTATTGCTGACGTGATAAAAGGAGCAGATGCATTTATAGGAGTTTCTGTGCCTGGTGTTTTAACAGGAGATATGGTGAAAACTATGGCTAAAAATGCTATAGTTTTTGCTATGGCAAATCCAGTCCCTGAGATTTTTCCAAACGAAGCCCTTGCTGCTGGTGCTGCCGTTGTTGCAACAGGACGTTGTGATTTTCCGAACCAGGTCAACAACTGCCTTGGCTTTCCCGGTATTTTTAGAGGGGCACTTGATGTAAGAGCAACAAAAATTAATGAAGAAATGAAATTAGCAGCCTCAAAAGCTCTTTCAGCTCTTGTCAGTGACGAAGAACTTTCAAAAGAATATATTATTCCAGAGGTACTTGATCCTCGTGTAGTTCCGGCCGTTGCAAAGGCAGTTTCAGAAGCAGCGCGCATGACGGGTGTCGCTAGAATTTAAGGAGGAGTAACAAAATGAAAAGTTTTATCGATTATTCAACAGCTGAAAAAATTATGAAAGAATATGGTTCTCCTGTATTTGTTTATAGTGAAAAGATTTTACGTGAGCGTTGCAGAGAGCTCATGACTGCATTTGGAGGAAAACTTCAACCCAGTTACTCAGTAAAAGCAAACACAAATCTTTCCCTGCTTCGCATAATACATCAGGAAGGTCTCAAAGCAGACTCAATGTCTCCCGGAGAAATATATCTCCTTGAGAAAGCTGGTTTCAAACCGAAAGAGATATTCTACATTAGTAATAATGTTTCTCCAGAGGAAATGCAGTTCGCTATAAATAGGGGAATTCTTGTGAGCGTAGATTCTCTCTCTCAGCTCGAGCAGTATGGTCAGATTAACCAGGGCGGAGAAGTCGCGGTGCGTTTTAACCCGGGAATCGGTGCCGGACACAATAAAAAAGTTATTACCGGCGGAGAAAAAACCAAATTTGGCATTCAAGCTGAATTTTGGCCTGAAGTTCTAGTTCTTCTTGAAAAATATAATTTGAAACTTGTTGGAGTTAATCAGCACATAGGGTCACTGTTTCTTGAGGCTGGGCCTTATGTTGAAGCAGCTGAAAACTTGTTGAACCTCGTAGAAGCACATTTTCCCGGAGTAGATTTTGTTGATTTCGGAGGAGGTTTCGGCGTTCCATACAAAGAAGGTGAAAGTAGACTGGATTTTAAGGAACTTACAGATTTAATTTCTCCTGTTCTTGATAACTTCGTAAAGAATTATGACAATAAAAAAGTTCATTTCAAATGTGAGCCAGGGCGTTATGTTGTCGCTGAGAGTTGCTCTATTCTTGGTAAAGTAACCTCGATCAAAGAGAATTACAGTCAGAACTACGTCGGGACAGATATCGGTTTTAATGTGATTATGAGGCCTATTCTTTATGATTCATACCATGAAATCAAAGTACTTGGCGGTGGAATTAGTAAAACCGTCTGTGATGGACCTGTAAATGTAGTTGGCAATATTTGTGAAAGTGGTGACATTCTGGCTCACGATAGAGATATTGGCTCTGTCAGGATAGGTGATATTATTGAAATAATGACAGCTGGAGCATACGTATATTCAATGTCTTCAAACTATAATTGTCGTCTAAAGCCAGCAGAAGTTTTGATAAAAGAAGATGGTTCAATAATCAAAATTAGAAAACAAGATTCATTCGAAAATTTGTTGCAAAATTTCGAATAAGTTTACTTAAAACTAGAAGAGGAATCTCATTTTGAGATTCCTCTTCTAGTTTTGTGGCATTTGTAAATTTTTATTTTAAAGTAGTGACTTTTCCATCTGTGCTTGCAACAACGATGCAATTTGTCGCTATGGCAGGAGATGTTACAATGCTTGCCTTAAATGGTGCTCGCCAGAGAAGATTACCGGTTTCATCATCAAGACAGACGAGGACTTTGCTATTAGTTCCAAAGAAAACTCTACCGTTAAATCCTGCAGGCGAAGAATAAACAGCTTCGTTAGCTTTGTATTGCCACACAAAAGTTCCGTTTTTTGCATCAAGAGCAGTAACCCATCCTTTAATATTCCCGAATATAACTTTATTGTTTTGTACGAGAGGAGATGTTTCGATTTGTGCTTTTGAGTCGTATCTCCAAATTACAGCTTGATGTTTAATTCTTGCGCAGTATAGCTTGCCGTCTTGGCTAGTGAAATACAGCAATCCATTATTAACAGCCGGAGCAGCCTTTATTTCTCCTCCCACAATAGCTCGCCATTTAAGTTTTCCTGTATCGCAATCAATAGCGAATAGTTTTCCCTCATTGTTGCCGATGTAGACAACTCCGTCAGATACTACAGGTGATCCTTGCACGGCTCGGTCAGTCTTAAATTTCCATTTTTGCCAACCTGTTTTAATGTTTACTGCATAGACAAATCCATCGTTGGAACCAAAGTAAACAACACCATCTGCAACAGCAGGAGAGGAATGAATGCTGTTGTGTGTAGTAAACTGCCAAATCATCTCTCCTGTTGCTGCATTTATGCAGTACATTTTGCTATTGTAACTACCAACAAATACTTTGCCGTCAACAACCGCAGGAGAAGATACAATCCAGTTCCCTGCATAGAACTTCCACTTAATGCCACCATCTATAAGATTAAGTGCGTATATGTTCCCATCATTAGAGCCAAAAATAATTGAGTCTTCAAAAATTGCAGGGGATGATTGTATTGAATCAGATACATTCACAGTCCAGTCTTTTACTCCGGTAAACCTCGCTTCTGTTGTGGCCAACAATGTTCCAGTTCTTAGTGCGTTAGCACGAAACATAGGCCAGTCCGAAGCGCATACAGGTCTTGTGATAGCAAGAAACAACAGCACGGTTAATTTGATTATATTCAAATATGTTTTTCTTTTCATATTAAACTTAGCCTCCTTTATGATTATCATGTCGTTAGTTTAACCGTTATACGGATTATGCGTATCGTGTAAAAGTATGATTGCATAGAATGGTGTTTATCGGCTAAAATACAGAATGTACTTGAAGGAGTGACAAAAATGCCACTAAGTAAAATTAGAAATTTCAGCATAATTGCGCATGTTGATCACGGTAAGTCAACACTTGCCGATAGGCTTCTAGAAGAAACACATACTATCCAAAAACGTAACATGAAGGCTCAGTTGCTTGATATGCTTGAACTTGAGCGGGAACGTGGAATAACTATAAAGTCTGTTCCTGTCCGAATGAACTACAAAGCAAAAGATGGGAATGAATATATTCTCAATCTGATTGATACTCCGGGTCACGCGGACTTTACATATGAAGTATCTCGCTCTCTTGCCGCATGTGAGGGCGCAGTGCTTGTTGTAGACGCAGCTCAAGGAGTAGAAGCTCAGACTGTTGCTAACAGTTATCTTGCTGCAGACTTGAACATTGAACTTATTCCAGTACTAAATAAAGTCGATCTACCCTCAGCACAGCCAGAGCGCGTAAAAAAAGAAATAAATGAGATTATTGGTATTGTTGCAGATGATGCGGTCTTAGTAAGTGCAAAAACTGGAATCGGGTTGCCTGATGTTCTTGAACGTATTGTGCGTGATGTACCTGCTCCTACAGGTGATGCCAATGAACCTCTTCAGGCTCTAATTTTCGATTCTGTCTATGATAATTATAAGGGTGTAATTTGTTATGTCCGTGTCAAAAATGGAGTGCTCAAAGCTCGTAAGACTATTCGTTTTATGGCAACCGGTCGTGATTATGAGCTTGATGAAGTAGGAGTCTTTAAGCCAACAATGGAACCCGTTGATGAGCTTGGTCCGGGTGAAGTTGGTTATATTTCTGCTACCATCAAGTCAATAGATGAAGCACATGTCGGCGATACAATAACAGAAGCATCTAGACCCTGCAAAGAGGCTTTGGCTGGATATAAAAAAGTAAAGCCTGTTGTGTTTTGTGGTTATTATCCTATAGAACGCGAAAATACGAATCAACTCCGTGAAGCTCTTGAGAAATTACAGATAAACGATTCTTCTATCAGTTTCGAACCGGAAAATTCTGTGGCGCTAGGATTTGGCTTCCGCTGCGGATTTCTTGGTCTTCTGCACATGGAGATATCAAAAGAAAGACTCAGTAGAGAATTTGGGGTAGATCTTGTTGCAACTGCTCCTAACGTTGTTTACCAAATAGTTTTAACAAATGGAGATATTATCGAAGCACACCGGCCTTCAGATTTTCCAGATCCTGTAAAAATAGAAGAAACACGCGAGCCATATATAAAACTTTCTATTTTTATGCCGGACGAGTTTGTAGGCCCGACAATGAAGCTTTGTCAGGAGAAGCGCGGGACTTATGTTGGAATGGATTATCTTGCTCCTGAGCGAGTACGTTTAACTTATAATTTACCCCTTGCAGAGTTTATTCTTGATTTTCATGACAGATTAAAGTCTTGTACACGAGGATACGCTTCGTTAGATTATGATCACATTGGATTTAAGGCCGATAACCTTGTAAAAGTTGATATGCTGCTTCAGGATGAGCCTGTTGACGCATTTTCTTTTATTTGTCATGCAGACCAAGCCTATCAAAGAGGACATACTGTTGTTGGTAAGCTAAAAGAGCTTATTCCAAGGCAGTTATTTGAAATTCCTGTTCAAGCAGCAATTGGTCAAAAAGTAATTGTCAGAATGAATATAAAAGCTGTTCGTAAGGATGTTCTTGCAAAGTGTTATGGCGGCGATATTACACGAAAAAACAAGCTGCTTGACAAACAGAAAAAGGGTAAAAAACGTATGAAGCAGGTGGGAAAAGTCGCAATTCCGCAAGAGGCGTTCTATGCATTCATGGATGTTACAAAAGCAGAAGACAATTAGTGTCAAATCCTTTTTTGCCTCCCTCCGGAGAATTGTCACTTTATATTCATATTCCATTTTGTGAACGCAAATGCCCTTACTGTGCATTTGAAAGTTTTATTCCGTCAAGAGTTGACGCGACTGTTTATCTCGAATTACTAGAAAAAGAATTTGAGTGGTGGAGTATACGTATTGGAAAACCTATGTTTAACACTTGCTATATAGGTGGAGGTACTCCTACCATTTTAAACAGTCAACAATGGTCTAAACTTATAAAAACGATAGAAAAATACTGTAATTTCACTCCTTCAGCAGAGATTACAGTTGAGGCAAATCCAAATTCTTTGAAAGCAGAACATTTGCATGCGTGGCGTGACTGGCGTGTGAACAGAGTCAGCATTGGAGTGCAGAGTTTTGATGATGCTGAGCTTGAACAGCTTGGCAGAATGCATAATTCAGCGCAGGCCTATGAAGCTTTATCGGCTGCAATCGTTTCAGGTTTTTCCGTTAACGCAGATTTTATATTTGGACTCCCAGGGCAGACATTTCACAATTGGAGTCGGACACTTAAAGATGCAGTAAAAACAGGAGTAGACCACTTATCACTTTATCAGCTTACACTTGAACCAGGAACACCATGGGAAAATATGCCTTCGGAAAACCTTTCAGATGGTTATTATCCTTACAGATGGGCTCAATGGTATTTGCCACGCAAAGGGTTTAAGCAGTATGAAGTGGCAAATTTCTCAAAGCCCGAATGCGAGAGTAAACATAATATCAATTATTGGCGTGAGGGAGAATATCTAGGAGTTGGGCTAGGAGCTTCAGGCTATCTCTCCGAATGGAGATATAAAAACATCAGTACGCTTCAAGAATATGCAGATGCTATGACATCGAGGAAGTCTGCAATTACTTCAGGAGAAAGACTTACTCCGGAAGCAAAAGCAAGAGAGGCTTTTATTCTTGCACTACGTATGACGGACGGAGTATATAGAGATCAGTATAAAAATAAATATGGTGCATTTTATGAACAGATGCTACTGGATATACTGGAGAGTTTTCCAAAACATCTATATGAAATTACGGACAGAAATATTAAACTTACAACGAAGGGGATGAGAGTGGCCAATAGAATTTGGTTAGAGCTTATATAATTACAGTATAATTATATAAGGAACTATAGCTTGGAGGGATTTTCTTTGAAAGAAGAAGTTCAGAGCGCAATGCGAAAGATACCATCTATGGATAAGTTGTTAGTTTTTCCATGGGTAGCTGTGTATGAATCCGAAATTGGACGTGACGCAGTTAAAGCCACCATCACGGAAGTATTGGATGTATACAGAAAAAAAATAAAAGCTAATCATGACATAGCTTTTGATGAAGAGATTGTAGTCAGAGATGTAAAAAAGCTTCTTGATTTAAAGTCAACTTCATCCTTTAAAAAAGTGATTAATGCAACGGGTGTGATTATACACACAAACCTTGGACGCTCACTACTTGCGGATGAAGCCATAAAAGCAGTTAATGACATAGCCACCTGTTATAACACTCTGGAATATTCAGTACAAGAAGGAACTCGAGGACGCAGAGGAGATCACGTTGAATGGCTATTGTGTAGACTTACCGGAGCAGAAGCTGCAATCGTTGTTAATAATAACGCTGGCGCGGTCGTCCTTGCTCTTGGTGCCTTAGCTAAGAACAAAGAAACCATTGTTTCCAGAGGAGAGCTTGTTGAAATAGGAGGTTCATTTAGAATTCCTGATATCATGGCTCTTTCAGATACAAAACTGATTGAAGTTGGTGCAACAAATAGAACTCACCTAAAGGATTATTCCTCTGCAATTACAAATAACACGGCGTTACTTCTCAAAGTACATCCGTCAAATTATCGTATTGCTGGATTCACATCAGTTGTTCCCAGAGAAGAACTTTCAGCGCTTGCTCATAAGCATGGAATTATATTTATGGAAGATGTTGGAAGCGGCATGCTTATAGATACAAAAGAAGCTGGTTTGACAGACGAACCTACTGTACGTGAATGCTTGGAGGCCGGAAGCGACCTAGTAACGTTCTCTGGAGACAAATTATTAGGGGGACCACAAATTGGTGCAATAGTTGGTTCAGCTGAAGTTATAGACAAACTTAGAACATATCCCTTACTTAGAGCTTTACGTGTTGACAAAATGACTCTTGCTGCTTTTGAAGCAACGCTCCGTTTGTACTTAAAAGGTTCTTATGAATCAATTCCTACAATATCTATGATTTTTAAAAAACCTGAAGATTTAAAAAAACAAGCAGAGTGCTTTTTAAACCAACTTAAGTCATATTTTGATAGCACTAAATTACGTTCTGTGACAGCTGAAGTGGTTAATACAATAGACACGGTTGGCGGAGGTGCTTTTCCACTTTCAGAGCTAAAAGGATATGCAGTGGCAGTTAGACTACCCGAGTTAGGTAGCACAGGAAAACTCTTAGAAATGTTAAGAAATGCTTCAACACCAATAATTACTGGTGCCAGCGATGATAAAATACTCTTTCATATGCGCACATTGCGACCTGGAGATGAGGAAATAATCGTAAAAGCATTTAATGAATTTCTTACCATACAACCCACACACGGAGAGTAGAAGTGGATCGATTGGAGTGCCCTTTTGTTATAGGAACAGCTGGGCATATTGATCATGGAAAGACAACTCTTGTCAAAGCAATATCAGGTATTGACTGTGATAGACTTTCAGAAGAAAAAAAACGTGGTATAACGATAGAACTTGGCTTTGCGCCACTGGTACTTCCTTCAGGAAAAACAGTCAGTATTGTAGATGTTCCCGGTCATGAAAAATTCATTCGTCAAATGGTAGCAGGTGCTGTCGGAATAGATGCCGTTATGTTTGTCGTAGCTGCTGATGATGGCGTCATGTCTCAAACGCGTGAACATCTCGAAATATTGACATTGCTAGGTAAAAAAAAAGGGTTAGTCGTTATAAACAAAGTTGATCTTGTTGACAACGACATACTTGAAATTGTAAAAGAAGAAATTTCTGAGCTGATACGAGGAACATTTCTTGAAAACGCTCCCGTTATTTGTACTTCCTCTTATACAAAAGTTGGATTGAGTGAATTAAAAGAAGCTTTGCAAATGCTTGTTGACAGTTATACACAAAGGAGAGTAGATGGATCTTTTTTTCTTTATGTAGATAGAGCTTTTCATATTTCAGGATTTGGAACAGTTATTACGGGGACAATTCTGAAGGGGGTCATCAATGATGGCGATGATCTAGAGGTTCTTCCTTCTAAAATTCCTACAAAAGTTCGGTCAATACAGGTTCATGATGCTTTTGTAAAAACTGCCACCGCTGGTCAAAGAGTCGCTATAAACCTTTCCAACATATCTCTTAATGATGTAAAACGTGGTGATGCCGTTGCCACAAAAGGACGTTTTTCTTCAACAGACTGTATTGATGTTGAAGTTAATGTTTTGCCTTCTGCAGTGAAAGCTGTTAAGCACTGGGAAAGGCTACATTTACACATAGGAACTTCTGATACTGTTGCAAGACTTTCACTCATGGACAGGGAAAATATACTTCCTGGTGATAGAGCTGTTGCTCAGCTAATACTAGAAAAGCCTGTGGCTGTGTCAATTAACACAAACTTTATTCTCAGGACATATAGTCCAATTGTTACAAATGCAGGAGGCAAAGTTCTAGTAGCTCATGGTGACCGACCTAAGAGTAAAGATAAGAAAATAGCGCTTTTAAAATATTTGGAGACAATATCAAGTGGGCTAGATTCTAGAGAACGGATTAAAGGATTAATTGATTATAGAGGCATGTTAAACATCAATGAACTTCTGTTGCTTACTGAGTTGAGTCTGCCAGAAACGCGTGGACAAATATCAAGTCTTGAAATGAAGAACGAAATAGGGATTATAAATAAAAGTGGAGAAACAATCTTACTTTCAAAAACGAAAATGGAGGAAATTAACAAAAAATTAGTGGAAAAACTCATTGTTTTTCACAAAGAACATCCTGAACTCAAAGGGATGACGATAGATGAGATCTCAAGAACCATTATGGTACAGCAACCACGTTTTGCTAAAGAAATATTGTCTCTTTTTACAAAACTGAAATGGATAACCATGGAAAATGAAAAGATAAGATTGAACAGTTTCGAATCTTTTGATCAAGCAAATTTTTTATCCGATGTTTCTAAGGTGAAAGAAAAAATTCTCAACGCACAATACGAAATGTTGACAATAGGTGATTTAATAGATTTATTATCAATGGGAGCAAAAGAAATAAGCAGAATAATATCGTATCTCAAGGAACAAAAAGAGCTTGTAATAATAGGTCAAGAATTCTTGTTGCCAAAAGAGATTTTTTTAGATTTCAAGACAAGGATACAAGCAATAGATGGAGATCTAACTCTTGGAAAAGCAAGAGATTTAACAAATAGTAGTAGAAAATACATGCTGCCCTTGCTCGAGTATTTTGACAGTATTGGAATTACGCGGAGAGTTGGAGACAAAAGAATTATATTAAAAAGAAAATAAAGATTTATTAATACAGCATAAACTTTTTCATTACATTTACTTTAAATTCGCAAGAAAGTATGACTAAGCACTTGATTTTATCTAGCGAATACGCTATAATTGCTAGTTAAATATGGTAAGGTAATGTAAGGGGTGGTGTTTATGGTGCATACAATCGACACGATACGTGACTTGGTGCGTCAACAACAGGGCTCGAGAATATTTTATCGTGCGGCAAATGGAAGACGCAAAAAAGAAGAACGTACAGGCGTAATTAAAGAAATTTATCCTAGCCTGTTTACTGTTTATATTGAATCGCAGAAGAGCACGGTATCTTTTAGTTACGCAGATGTGCTGACGCGTGAAGTTGATGTTCAGATTGAATCAACTGGTGAATCTCTACTGTAATTGATGTTATGTTATATCGCCCCGGCATACGCCGGGGCTTATTTTTTATTGGAGGACATGCAATGGAGTATAAAATGTTTTGTCCAATCAAAATAAATTTAACATTAAGAGTGCTGTCAACTAGAGATGATGGTTATCATGAAATTTACTCTCTTTTTTGGAAAAGAAAAGGGATAGATGGGTTGACAATTAGTCGCAATAAAGAAGACAATGTACGAGACATATTAAATGCAAAAGGATATACGATAAATGGACAAAACATTATAATGAAAACAGTCACTTGGGCTAGAAGGTTAGGATATAAAATTCCTCCATTACATATTGAACTGAATAAAAAACTCCCAATAGGTAGTGGAATTGGCGCCGGAAGTGGCAATGCAGCAACATTAATTTTATGGCTTGTTAAAGAGTATGGTTTAAAAGCTGATGCCAAGTCAGTTTCTAAACTAGGAGCGGATGTCCCGTTTATGTCTGGCGATGCTGATATGGCAATCGTTAGTGGAATAGGAGAGAAGATTCTTCCTGTTAATGATATTCCAAGTCTTAAGTGGATTTTGGTCTTTCCAAAGTGGACAACCTCAACTGTAAAAGCTTACTCAAAACTAGATCAATATAGGAAAAACAATAGTTTAATAATTAATAAATCCCAACTAGATAATGAAATAGACACAATTTTGTATAATCTCAACAAGGGCAATAAGATAGGACTTCTACCCAATGATTTTTTTGCTCCTTTGCTTGAAGAGCATCCTGAATACAATATAGCCCAAAACATAGCTGAAGATTCCGGAGCAGTTGCATGGGGAATTAGCGGAAGCGGAAGTACTTTTTTTGCCCTTTGTAAAAGCTCACACTCTGCTGCTAAAGCAATGTCAGCATTCGAAAATCAATATTGGATTAATCAAATTAATAAGTTGGAGTGATTTTGTAATGAGAGGTCAAAGAACAGAAAGACTTGTAAGACTTGCCTCCAGGTTTATGCTTTGTCCTTCTAAGCTGATTTCCTTAACTCATCTTGCAGGAAAGTTTAATGTTTCAAAAACAGTAATAAGTGACGATGTTGAAGTTATAAATTCAGCAATGTCAGCAGAAGGGTTTGGACAGATGCAGGTTGAGAGAGGGCGTAGCGGAGGAGCTAGATTTATACCGCTTTGTACTAAAGAATATAAAACAGAAATTTTAACAATTATTGCTAAAGAACTTACAAATCCTGACAGAAATCTTCCGGGTGGTCTCATTTACTATAGTGACTTAATTTTTAATCCAGAAAAAGCGCTTCCTCTTGGTTATGCTATGGCCTCAATGTTTATAGGAAGAAATCCAGATGTTGTTATGACTTCTGAAGTAAAAGGAATCCCCATCGCAATGTTTGCAGCATATGCTTTAGGTGTTCCTCTGGCCGTTTGCCGCTTCCGCAATAGACCTAGTGATGGTGCAGCTGTAGGAGTTCACTATCCCACGGCTAATGGGGATGTAAAAACAATGTATATGGGGACAAGGCAGCTAAAGAACGGGTGTAGAGTTCTTATTGTTGACGACTTTATGCGAGGTGGAAGTACAGCTGCAGGAATGTTACTTATGGCGAAGCAGTTTGATGCACAGGTTGTAGGTATTGGAGTTTTCATTGCTGCTGATGAACCAAAAGAAAAAGCGATACCAGAATATTATTCTTTGTTAACATTGACACAGCAGAACGGGAGTACCAAGTTAGCTGTTTCACTCAACAAATAAGAAAACTAGAAAACAGTTGACGTAATAGAAATATTAGCGTAAACTTTTTCGCTGTAAGGGCGGTAAGTATCTGATGATAATAAAAATTAATATAAACGATTGTATTGGATGTGGCGTTTGTTCACAGATATGTCCGGAGAACTTTGAATTGAAAGAAAACGAAGGCATTTCTGTTGTTATTTCTCAGGAAGAGTCACCTTCAGTTAAAGAAGCAATTGATAGCTGTCCTGTCTCTGCAATTACTTACGATTAACAATCGGGCCTATAGCTCAATTGGCTAGAGCTCCCGGCTCATAACCGGATGGTTCCAGGTTCAAGTCCTGGTGGGCCCACCACTAAAAATTAAACCCGGCTTTTAGCCGGGTTTTTTTATTTTAATATAAATTTTGAATTATTGCGATTACAGCATCAATAACCTCTTGTTCATTTGCATTTTTAGATTCAAGAGTCAGGGCCGATTTTTTATTGAGTTGAACAATGAGGCTTAAGCCTGTTAAAGGATGTTGTTCAATTGCTGCATAATATGGAGAATTAGGATCATCGAAGTTTAATTCTGCCGTGGAAACTTGCGTATAGATTTTGATAGTTTTATATGTAGCACGGCTCCCTATCGGTCCATCATCAGCTGTGAGAGCATCCTTATTTAAGTTCCAGCTTTTCACTCCGTCTCCGTCAATTCTTATCGCGTGGAAAAACTTACCTTCAGGAGTTTTATAATCTCTCTCAAGCCATATTCCCCTGTTGCCTGAGACAGTATCAAGTCTTGTGATTCGGAGAGTTCCGTTTGTCCATCCATTGATTTCTGGTAGGAGTTTGTCTTCTACAACCGAAGCCGATAATATCGTTGTAGAAAATGCATACGCAATCGTTAGAATAAAAAACATTATTATTTTTTTTAGTTTAAACACCTTAAAACACCTCCGTAACTTCTTAGTATTATACCTTTAGTGGAAAGATTTGCTTCAAGCACATATAATATTTTAATAACATAGATAAGGGAGATACTATTTTGTATAGATTTGCCATAAGAGTTTTTGGATGTCAGATGAATACATATGATGCAGACCGCTTGCGCACTGCTTTGATACATAAAAACTGGAAGGAATACCCAGAAAGTGCTGCAGATGTCATAATTTTGGTAACTTGTAGCATTCGTGAGAAAGCAGAACACAAAGTTACCAGTGCAATTGGACGATATGATCTTAAATACAGAAACACAAATTCTCCAATAGTTATTTTTGTTGGTTGTATGGCACAAAGAATAGGTATCAAAATGGCTAAAAAATTCGCTTGTATTAAACTTGTCTCAGGCCCAAGACACCTAGGACTTGTTCCTGATGCAATTGAAAAAGTTCTAAAGGACGGAAAGAGACGCTTTCTTATGGATGACGATCCTCGTGAACTTATAGATTTAGAAGTTGTCCCCACCGAACGCGATAATCCCTTCAAAGCTTACGTAACAATAACTTATGGCTGTGATAGATTCTGCTCATACTGTATAGTCCCTCATGTAAGAGGACGTCTACAGTCTCGTGAGCATAACAGCATCGTGAATGAAGTAAGAACACTAGTCAATACAGGTGTTTCTGAAATAACTTTGCTTGGACAAAATGTAGATGCGTACGGCAAGGACAAGGTCGATGGATACAGGTTTGCAGCTTTGTTAAAAGAAGTTTCAATGATTGAAGGATTAAAACGTTTGCGCTTCACAACATCACATCCCAAAGATTTTGATGAAGATATTCTTGAAGTGATGGATGAAAATACGTCAATTTGTCCAGCAATAAATCTTCCGATTCAATCTGGGAGTGACAGGATTCTTCAAGCAATGCATAGAGGCTATACGGTAGAGCAGTATTTATCTCTCGTGGAACGTATAAGGAGAGTTCTTCCTCATGTAAGTCTCACATCAGACATTATAGTTGGGTTTCCCGGAGAAACAGAAGAGGATTTTCAAGACTCGTATAATCTTCTCAAGAAAGTTCGTTATGATGTGGTTCATACAGCAGCCTATTCTCCTCGAGATGGTACTCTTGCAGCAGTTATGGAAAACCAAATAGAGAAGAAAGTCAAAGCTAGGCGCTTAAATGATATAAATGATATGCAGTCTGAGCTTACTCGAGAACTTAACGAGGAATATATAGGAAGAGAACTTGAAATACTGCTTGACGGGCGTGCTCCGAAAGGAGCCGGACTTTTCCAGGGGCGTACAAATACAGATAAGGTTGTAATAGTAAAAGCTTGTGAGGAAGAAATTGGGAGTTTTATGCGAGTGAGAATCACAAAGGGAAATAATTGGTCTCTTGAAGGAGAACGAATCTAAAATGGAGGTGCGTTATGCGTAATCCAAATGGAGCGAAGAGTGTCTTTATCTTCGCGGGAATTGTATGTTTTCTTCTTGCAGCGGTAGTGCTTCATTCATTTAAAGGACGTTTTGTACAAGAAACAGAAAAACATCTATTTTCTTCTCCGGTAGTAATGGAGGATACAATAGATGTGACAATTAAGAAAACGGACTCAGCAGCCGGGCAGTCACGACAGGTTGTTGCTCTAGCTAGCACAGACCCGGTAACAGAAGTAACATGGTCGGCATATCTGACTGGAGCAGTTAAAAACCCAGGCGTTTATCATATTGCATCAGAATCACGAGTATACCAGGCACTTAACGCAGCTGGAGGATTTGCAGCAGATGCGAATAAAGAGGCAATAAATCTTGCTGCCATGATGGAAGATGGTGTCCATATCCATTTTCCGCGTAAAGGTGAAAGAAGTAGCACTAATCAAGAACAATTGTTTTCTACATCATCTGGTTCAGCAACAACTGTCGGAGTTAAAAAAAGCGGAGAGAACTCAAAAAATCTTATTAACATAAATACAGCGGAACAACAGGAACTTGAAACAATTTCCGGAGTTGGGCCAAAAACAGCTCAGTCTATCATCACCCATAGGGAGACAAATGGGAATTTTAACCGAGTGGAAGATTTAATGCTCATTAAAGGAATAGGTGCAAAAAAGTATGATGGGTTAAAAAACTTTGTCACCGTTACTAAATAGCCGAAGTCCTATCGCAACGGCACCAGCCTTTGTGATTCTGATGATTTTGTGTTGCTCTCTATTTTTGAATAGTATAAACTACTCATTCTTTATTAGTCTATTTTCCTCTATTTTACTTGGAGTTTCCTGGATGTTAGTTGGAGGCTGGCATTTTACGGATAATAGAGCCAAAATATTTATATTCATACTGTTTCTTTCTTTTCTTTTTTCGTTTTATTCGTTATCGCAAATTCATAAAAAAAATGTTTTTCCTTCCACTGTAGAAACAAGCGGTAAGATAGTACTAAATCGGCAGTGGGGCAGACTTCGTGCAGTTTTAATTGATACAAAATATGGGAAATTAGTGACATATATTCATAGTGACAAGGCTCCTAACGAGGGATCATACGTAAATATCCGAGGGGCTTTATTTGATTTTAAAAATGCGAAACAAAACAACAAGGGGTTTGATGAAAATCTTTTTTGGCGTTCAAACAATGCTGTAAAAAAAATAGTTATTCTTGACATAGTTGTGACGTCATTGCCAAGAGGAATATATAGATGGCGAAACTATTTGAGAGAGCTCATTGATGATAAGCTGCCTCCAAATATGGCCGCCTATATGCTTGCCCTTACAGTTGGCGAAAAAGATAAAACTCTCTCCGAAATTCACAGAAAAGCAGGAACGATTCACCTCCTTGCAGTGTCGGGCTTTCACATAGGATTGCTTGCCGCGATTGGCACGTACTTTTTCCGTAGAGGTAAGAAAAAAATTATTGGTATAACAATATTGATTTGGGGAGCGATTCTGCTTGTTGGTATGCCACCTGGAGGAGTTCGTGCTGCGTTGATGGTTCAAGTTTATCTTCTTGGATTGTTATTAGGCAAGCCTTCTTATGCATTCAACAGCGTAAGTGTCGCAGGAATTTTAATGTTACTTTTTAACCCATGGATATTTTACAGTATAGGATGGCGTCTTTCTATTACTGCGGCATTGTTTCTTTCAGCTATTATAGATATAGATTGGCATGTCGTGCTAAAGGCTTGTGTAGCTTCTCTATTGGTATGGTTTGTAACTGCACCGCTAGTAGCATGCGCATTTCAAGAAGTTCCTATCGTAGGATTAGCAATAAATATCATTGCCGTTCCACTGTTTGCTTTATTATTCCCGCTAATAATATTATTTGCCTTTCCATTGCTTATAGGTCTTCCATTTAGTGAGGTGTTGGTAGCTCCAATAGAATATATTCTTGAAGCTTGGAATATTTTTTCAAATCTTATTACTTATTTGCTTCCATGGAGTGTTTATTCAACAATGACGCTTGTTTTTTCGTCATTATTTATTTTTATTTGTGCTTCAGCCTATGCTTCGGGAATTCCTATGAAAAGAATCCCTTATATTGCCGCAATCTTTTCATCATCTGTCCTATTTTTAGTCTAATGTTGTAGAATAAGTAAGTTGTTCGTAAGGTTCCGATTGTTTTGATTATATAATTGTATTATTCAAATGCTTATTATATTTGTAACGGAGGTGTGTTTATGCTTCTAGTGCTTGATGTTGGTAATACAAATACTGTGATGGGTATTTATTCTGGGGAAAAACTTGTTGGGCATTGGCGTTTGACGTCTAAAAAACAGACTGTTGATGAAGTCGGTTTGATGATTCTTGGACTTCTGAACTCATCATCTATAAAAAAAGAAAATATAAAAGCTGCTATTTATGCTAGTGTTGTTCCTTCTCTTGATGAAATGTTCATTGAAGGAGTTAAACACTATATTAATGTGCCCTGTATGAAAGTAAATGCAACACTTGATACGGGACTTAAAGTAAAGATAAAAAACCCCGCTGAACTTGGAGCAGATAGAAAACTTAATTCTATCGCCGGAATAAAAAAATACGGGGCGCCTTTAATAATAGTAGACCTTGGAACAGCTATTACTTTTGATATTATCTCACCTGATGGCGCATATATAGGAGGGATAATTTCGCCAGGGATGGAGCTTGGAATGGAAGCTTTGTTTTTACATACTGCAAAACTTCCTCAAATAGTTCTGACAGCACCTGCTAATTATATCGGCAGAAGTACTATCGAAGCCATCCAGTCAGGTATGGTTTATGGGACGATTGGAATGATAGATACTCTTATTGCTGGTGTATTTAAAGAACTTGGAGGACCGTGCCGAGTTATTGCAACAGGCGGTAATGCCGAAATATTAGTTGCGTATTCAACGATAGTAAAAGATGTTGACTCTTGGTTAGCTCTTGACGGGATGAGAATTATTTATGAAAGAAACAGATAAAACAAAGTCGGTGACAAAGGATTGCAAAAATATATAAACAAAAAACTTGATAATAATAAACCCGAAGGATTTCCTAAAAAAATTGGTGGAGTAATGGTATACAATCCGATATGGCTTGCGCCACTTGCAGGCATAACCTTTTCCTCAATCAGAAGCTTTTACAAAGCTATGGGAGTAGGGTTGGTACATACCGAAATGATAAGCGCTGTAGGTCTTTATCGCGGAGGACGAAAGACAAAAGAGCTGCTAAATGGCAAAGAAGATGAACATCCCGTTGCACTCCAGCTTTTTGCTTCTAACTCAGAGGATATTGTACGTGGAGCTGAAATTGCCTTAAATATAAGAAAATTTGATGCGATAGAGGTAAATATGGCATGTCCTATGCCTAAGGTCACTAAAAGAGGCAGTGGCTCAAAGTTACTTGAAAACCCCTATGAGGCGGCTAATATTATAAAAAAACTGAAGCCGTTTGGACTTCCCGTATGGTCGAAGATAAGAATAATGCCGAAAAAAAGCAACATAACAACATGTGATTTCTGTGAAAATCTTTTTACTGCAGGAGCTGACTATATTTTTGTTCATGGACGTACCGCAGCTGAGAAGTATGGTGGGATTGCTTCTAGAAATGATGTTCAAGAAGTTGCGTTGAGATTCCCGGGACTTATCGGTGGCAGCGGAGATTGTTACACAGCTGAAAATATAATCGAATATTTTGATAAAGGCTGTTCGACAGTACTTGCGGCAAGGGGAATACTAAGAGATGCTTTTTTAATACCTAAAACGTTAAAATTATTAGGTTGTGATGTTCCTACACAGTTTATGGATCCTGATATGGATATGCAGACTGAACTTCTTCTTGAGCTTGGACATAGCATTTATAATACCGAAGGTGAATCATCTGCTCTTATGATTTCAAGAAGAATGCTTGCCGCATTGTTCAAGGGATTTCCGGGGGTAGTGCAGTTAAGGCGAAGGGGTGCGTTAGTGCGAACATGGCTAGAGATGGAAGATTTGCTTATTAATTGGAAAGATATTCTTTTGCAGCCAGAAGTGCAATTTACAAAAGAAAGATTCCCTCGTGGTATTGTAGGAGAATTTGAATAAAATAATAAAAAAGTATTTACATAGAAAGAGGACGTGATTTAGATGTCGAACGAGGCAAATAACAAGCCCCAGCAAAAACAGAAGAGCATGATGCCCGAAGAGGAAATATTTCGTCAGCGAAAAGACAAACTAACTAGATTACGCGAAGAAGAAGGATATGATCCTTTTGAGCAGAATCGTTGGGAAGTAAAGAATACATTAAAACATATCATAGATAGCTATGATTCACTTAAAGAAGAAGAGTGGTCTGAAGATATTATGCAGACTGCCGGACGCGTTATGATACTTCGCCGTCATGGAAAAACTGCCTTTGCAACGTTTGAAGACGGAGTAAGTAAAATGCAAATATGTTTCCAGTTTGATCTACTTGGTGAAGAAAAATATACTTTCTTTAAAAAATGGGTCGATGCTGGTGATTTTCTAGGAGTTATAGGAGTTGCTTTCCGAACACAACGAGGTGAGCTTACCTTGTCCGTCAAAGATTTTCGCATTCTTTCTAAAGCACTTCGTCCAATGCCAGAGAAATGGCACGGATTAAAAGACACAGAAATTCGCTATCGTCAGCGTTATGCTGACATGCTGGCAAATCCCGAAGTACGTGAGACATTCCGCAAGAGGACAAAGATTATACAAACATTTCGTAAAGTTCTAGATGCGCACGATACGCTTGAAGTACAGACACCTGTCCTTTCAACAATTGCAGGCGGAGCAAATGCTCGTCCATTCATTACGCACCATAATACACTTGATTTGGATATGTACCTTCGCATAGCAACTGAACTTCATTTGAAACGCCTTGTGGTTGGAATGATGGGAAGAGTATATGAAATAGGACAGCAGTTCCGCAACGAAGGTATGGATATTAAACATAATCCAGAGTTTACAACTCTTGAGGTTTATTGGCCATTCTGTAATTATGAGGACATGATGGACTTGGCGGAAGAAATTCTTGTGGCATGTGCGGATGAAGTTGGAAGCCGTGTTATTGATTATCAAGGAATAGAGATAAATTTAAATACTCCCTTCCGTCGTGTATCTATGAAAGAGCTTGTTAAAGAGCATACCGAAATTGATTTTGAAACAATAAGTGATGAAGATGCACGTAAAGAAGCAGCTCTAAGAGGTCTTGACGTCAAGCCTAGTCAGACACGTTATGAAATTCTTCCCATGTTTTTTGAAGCGTTTGTAGAGGAGAAACTCATTCAGCCAACTTTTGTAACTGGTTATCCAACCGTTATCTCCCCTCTTGCTAAGCGTAACAAAAATAATCCAAATATTACTGATCGTTTTGAGCTTTTTGTTAACTCATGGGAACTCGCCAATGCTTTTAACGAACTTAACGACCCTATCGATCAAAGAGTTCGTTTTGAAGACCAAGCCAAGAAAAAAGCTGAAGGAGATGACGAGTCTCATCCGTTTGATGAGGATTTTGTCAATGCACTTGAGTACGGACTACCTCCTACCAGTGGGATGGGCATTGGTATAGATAGAGTTATTATGCTTTTGACAAATTCAAAGAGCATAAAGGACGTAATACTCTTTCCGACAATGAAACCAAAGGAATAGGATTTAATGGACAAACTTGAAGTTCTAAAAAAAAGGGCAGAATTTCTTCGCGAGGAATTAACACGCCACGCTCAACTTTATTATGAACAAGACAGCCCTGAAATTTCGGATTTTCAATATGATGTCCTTATCAGAGAGCTTCAAGATATTGAACAAAAATATCCAGTTCTTGTAACTCCCGACTCTCCGACACACAGAGTTGGCGGAGCACCAAGAGAGGGATTTGTAAAAGTTAAACATAAAAACCCAATGATGAGTCTTGATAATGCACTTAATAGGGACGAGCTAGCAAGTTTCTATGAAAAATTATCAAAATCTTTGGAAATTAGAGCTCCTCAAGTTGTATGTGAGCCAAAGATAGATGGCGTAGCTATCTCTCTTATTTATCAGGATGGAGTTTTCATTAGTGGAGCAACACGAGGGAATGGTCGTATTGGTGAAGATGTAACTGAGAATTTAAAAACCATAAGAACGATGCCTCTAAGACTTAACGAAGCCTTAAATGGCAGATTAGAAGTTCGTGGAGAAGTTTGTATAGACAAAGACGACTTTGCTTTACTAAATGACAGACGAGAAGAAGCAGGAGAAACACTTTTTGCGAACCCGAGGAATGCTGCTGCCGGAAGCTTAAGACAGCTTAATCCTAAAATTACAGCAACCCGCAAATTAAATATTTACCTCTATCAAATAATAGAACCTGAAAAACAGGGGATTACAAGCCAAAATGAAATATTTAAACGTCTCAAAAAATTAGGGTTACCAGTTCAAGGTGAGGAACGTACATGTAATTCACTTGAAGAGATTTTACTCTATCTTGATTTTTGGACTAAAAAACGCTTTGACCATCCTATTGATACAGACGGGGTTGTTGTAAAGCTTGATGATTTGTCACAGAGAGCTGGGTTGGGATCTACAGCGAAGGCTCCTCGATGGGCAATAGCGTTTAAGTTTCCACCAGAAGAAAAACTGACTTTGATTAAAGATATTGAAGTTACAGTAGGACGAACAGGCACTCTTACTCCTACTGCAATACTTGAACCGGTTCATCTTTCGGGCACAATTGTTCAGAGAGCTAACCTTCACAATCAAGATGAGATAGATCGTAAAGACATTCGTATTGGCGATATGGTTATTGTACATAAAGCTGGAGAAATCATTCCTGAAGTAATTAGTGTTGATTTGAACAAACGTAAAAATGACTCAAAGCCATATCGTCTTCCTGAAACCTGTCCTGTTTGTGATGCAAGGGCTGTCCGTTTGCCCGGTGAAGCCGCTCTTAAGTGCTCAAATACATCTTGTCCCGCACAGGTTAAAGAAGGGATTGTACATTTCGCATCACGGCAGGCGATGGATATAAGAGGGCTTGGTGATAAAATAGTAGCTCAGCTTGTTGATTCAAAAAGAATTAAAAACATCGCAGATTTGTATTCACTTGACATATTAACTTTAATTTCGATGGATAGAATGGGAAAGAAGCTGGCACAAAACATTCTTGATGCAATAGAAAAATCTAAAAAACGCTCCCTTGCTTCGCTGATCAACGCTTTAGGTATACGTAATGTAGGAGAAAAAACGGCACAAGAGTTAGCGGAACGTTTCCGTACACTTGACGCGCTCGCAAAAAGCTCAATTGAAACGGAATATAAACTTGAGATGATGGATGGAATTGGTCCTATAATAACCAAATCACTCAATACCTTCTTCACTGAACCGCATAATAAAGCAATGATAGAAAGACTTAGAATAGCAGGAATAAATTTCGAGTTGGAAGGTCCTGCTACAAATAAAGAAGAACTTCCTTGGAACGGATTTAAGTTTGTTTTGACAGGGGAACTTTCCTCAATGACTAGAACAGAGGCATCAGAGAAGATAAAAGCTCTTGGAGGACAAACATCTAGCAGTGTCAGTAAAAAAACAAATTTTGTACTAGTGGGGACAAATCCAGGCAGCAAATATTCAAAGGCGCAAAAACTGGGCGTCCCTATATTAGATGAAGAAGCATTCTTAGATAAGCTAAATGAACTTGCGTAACGGAGGGACATAGATGATCAAAAAAATGATAATGGACGAAACACGACTTAAAGAAGTTCTTGAGCTCTCCAAAATTGGGTTACCAGAAACAGAATTCAAAGAAGTATTGGATAGAGTTAATGGAGTTCTTCGTATGTGTGACGAAATGCAAGAGCTGAATTTTGCCAATACCCGTTCTTTTGAATGGAATATAAAAAAAGCCTGTCCTAGAAGAGTAGACAGTCCTAAAAAGTGGGACAAACGAGATGCTTTCCTCAACCAAGCACCAGTTAGAGATGGGGATTTTTTTCGTGTGCCAAGAATTATTGCACTTGATGAAGACAATGAACTTATCGGAGATTGAGAGGAATAGTTAATGGAATTCTATAAACTTTCTGCAAAAGAAATAGCAGACGGTGTGCGAGGAAAGAAATGGACAGCGAAAGAAGTACTGACCTCTTTTTTAACGCGCATAAAAACTTGCGATAGTAAATTAAACGCAGTTGTAACTTTGTGTGAAAAAAATGCACATGAAGACGCGAAAAAATTAGATGAAGCGATTGCTAGAGGAGAAACCCTCGGATTGCTTGCAGGAGTACCATTCCTTGTGAAAGATAATTTCTGTACCGACGGAATTAGAACAACATGCGCAAGCAAGATGCTGCATGATTGGATACCGTCTTACGATGCTACAGCTATAAAAAACATGAAAATGGCCGGTGCTATTCTTATGGGTAAGACAAATATGGATGAATTCGCTATGGGTAATACAACTGAAAGTTCCATTTTTGGACCTACGCTTAACCCACGTGACTTAACACGCGTCCCTGGAGGAAGTTCCGGTGGAAGTGCAGCTGCTGTAGCTGCAGGTTATTGTCCCATAGCCTTAGGAAGTGACACTGGCGGTTCAATACGTCAGCCGGCTGCTTTTTGCGGTGTACAAGGAATGAAGCCATCTTATGGACAGATTAGCCGATACGGAATAGTCGGATATGTTTCTTCCCTTGACCAAATAGGTCCAATAACAAGAAATATTAATGACATGGCAATTGTCATGGATGTTCTTGCAAAAGCAGATGAAAATGACAGTACTTGTGACGCATATGATAGACCCTCTTTCTCTGCTGCAGTGAAAAAAACTGACCTTAAAGGCAAAAAGATTGCAGTACTTACAGGTTTCGACAAAGAATGTGTTGATAAATCTCTTCTCGACGCCATAAATACGACAGTTCAATTTTGCTGTGAGGCTGGTGCAGAAATTATAGAAGTAAATCTCCCCACGGCAAATAAACACGCTGTTGCATGCTACTACATGATTGCGCTTGGTGATGCAAGCTCAAAACTCGCATGTTACGATGGAATGAGATATGGCTATCATGAGGATGGCAAAAATCTTTTTGAAATGTATAAAAAAAGCCGCAACAAGGGTTTTGGGAATGAAGTTCGGCGTAGGATTCTTATTGGAACGTGTATTCTTACACGCGGTTATTATGAGAACTATTATGTTCCGGCAGTTAAAGTGAGACAGATGATAGCAGACGAATATGCAGATTTGTTTAAGACAGTTGATGCACTAATTTGCCCCATTTCACCAACGCTTCCTTATAAAAAGGGATATGTAGAAGATGATTCTGCAACAATTTATCTAAGAGATGTCTTTACTTCTACTGCAAACCTTGCAGGGCTTCCTAGTATAAGCTTGAATGTTGGTTTTACGCCCGAAGGTCTCCCTACAAATATTCAGCTTTTGGGGCCACGTTTTGATGACGAGAATTTGCTATCAATTGCATCAGTCATAGAGAATTATGCTGGTTCTCCTTCTGTTGCTGACCTTTCAGTAGAAGGAGTTCTTTAACAATGAAAAGACAAGTAGTAATAGGACTCGAAATACATCTTCAGCTTAAAACAATGAGCAAATTATTTTGCAGCTGTTCAACTGATTATATTGGTGCCATCCCTAATACTAATGTTTGTCCAATCTGTCTTGCTGTTCCTGGTTCACTTCCATTGCTAAATGACCGTGCTGTGGAACTTGCGGTAAAACTGGGACTTGCTCTTCATTGTGATATACAAGACAACACGAGGTTTCATCGTAAGCACTATTTTTATGCGGATTTACCCAAAGCATATCAGATTACACAGTTTGAATATCCTATAGCTGCAGGCGGTTACGTTGATATTATTGTCGAAGGCAAGCATAAACGAGTTCACCTTGATCATCTGCATTTGGAAGAAGATGCTGGCAAACTTGTACATCAAACATCTGATGGCAGGCTTTCTGGTGCGGCTCATTCTTTTGTAGATTACAACAGAGGCGGAATGCCTCTTTCTGAAATAGTTTCACAACCTGATATAAATTCATCGGCTGAAGCAATAGCTTATGTTGAACAAATTCGCCAACTTGCAAGGTATCTGAAAGTATCAGATGGGGAAATGGAATCAGGTTCTTTACGAGCGGATGTAAACATATCTCTCTCAAATAATGACGGCAGTCTTGGAACGCGCGTAGAAATTAAAAATGTCAATTCACTTAAATCTATTGAACGTGCGATTGAATATGAAATAGCTAGACAAAATAAAGCTCTTGATAATGGCGAAAAATTAATTCAAGAGACACGTCTATGGGATGATGCAACAGGGGTTACACGTTCCATGAGGGGCAAAGAAAGCGCAAGCGATTACCGTTATTATCTTGAGATGGATCTTGCTCCTATTGAAGTAAAACCAGAATATATTAAAAAAATATACCAAAGTTTGACTGAAATGCCTTGGGAAAAACGAGACAGATTTATTGAGCAATATAAAATCTCGCTTGAAGAAAGCCAGCAACTTACGGAACAGTTAGAAATAGCTAATTATTTTGAAGAATGTGTTAAAGAAGGAGCGTCTCCGGGAAAGAGTGCAAATTGGATTCGTTCTGAAGTACAAAGTATACTAAGAGAGCAAAAAATTGATATTATTAATTTTCAAGTAAGTGCGTCAGAACTTGGAAAACTTATCAAGAAAATTGATAATAGAGATATTTCAAACACTCAGGCAAAAGATGTTTTGTCTGCCATGTTAGATAAAAATCTCACGCTAGATAATGCATTGGAAGAATGTGGAGCAATCACTGGACGTATTACGGGTGAGGCATTGGAAATAATAATCAAAAAAATAATTGGATGCGAATCGGAAACTGCGGAAATCATCCGTTCTGGACAAGATATAAAAGGAGCTAAAATAAAGTTTCTTCAAGGTCTTGTAATGCGGGAAACTAGAGGTTCTGCAGATCCAATCGAGGTTTTAAACATCTTAAATGTTAAATTAAATTGATTTTTATGTCGATAGAAATTCTTTCAGATTTTACAAACAGTATTAATCCGCAAAGATTGACTTAAACACATGATCAAGGGTATTATTAACAGGTTGTTACTGATTTTCACCACAGATTCTGTATACTTGATTTTTACTTATAAATTGTTTATTTATATATAAAAATATACAAGGTTTCAGGAGGAGTGAAATTATGGGGACACACATACCAGAAGATATTCGCAGTATAGCTCTCATTTCACACGGGGGCGCAGGAAAGACATCTCTTAATGAAGCAATTTTATTCAATGCCGGATTAATTTCACGTATGGGCAAAGTCGAAGAAAAGAACACAGTTTCCGATTTTGACTCAGAAGAGCAAAAAAGAGGCATTTCAATAAGCACTTCTCTTTCAACAGTTCCATATAAAGACAAGACTTTATATTTACTCGACACACCAGGTTTTGCAGATTTTGTGGGTGAGCAGCGCTCAGCTATGAGGGTTGCAGATGGTGCTGTTGTTCTTGTAAATGCAACTGCCGGTGTTGAAGTGCAAACACAAGCAGTTTGGAATTTTACAGAAGCGTTTGAAACGCCGGCAATTTTCTTCATCAGTAAATTAGATCGTGAAAATGCTGATTTTTACAGTGTAGTAAAAGACATACAAGAAAACATATCTGATCGTGCAGTCCCTCTCTATCTTCCAATAGGTAAAGAACTTGATTTCAAGGGAATTGTCAATGTGCGTACAGGTAAAGCATATATGTATAAGGGTGATGGAAGCAAAGATTTCATCAAATGCGAAGCACCGGCTGAGATGGCAGATGAAATAGCTGCTGCACACGATATCCTCGTAGAACGTGTAGTTGAAGCAGATGATGATCTTCTGACACGTTATCTTGACGGTGAAGAGATTTCAGACGACGAGATTCTTAATGTTTTAAGAAAGGCTGTCTGTTCAAGGGCGATTTATCCAATTATTCCAGGTTCAGCTACAGCAAATGTCGGCATTGTACAGCTTATGAATATGATAGTTTATTATATGCCATCACCAAAAGACATGCTTCGTAGAGCAGCAATTAAAGATGAAAAATTTGTTAATATTCCACCCGATGAAAATGGACCTTTCTTAGGTTTTGTTTTTAAAGTAATGGTAGACCCATATGTGGGAAAACTTTCATTTGTAAAAGTCTTCTCGGGTCAGCTTAAGAGTGATCAATTATTATATAATGTAACTCAGGAGGAGACCGAGCGTGTAGGTGCTTTTCGTGTAATGATGGGAAAAGAGAGCACTGAAACCAAGCAAATAACAGTAGGCGATATTATTGCTATTCCTAAGCTCGAAAGCACAACGGCTGGTGACACTTTGGGGATTAAAGGTGAGACACTTCAATTCCGAAAGATTCAATTCCCGAAGCCTGTTTACAGTGTGGCTGTAATACCCAAAAGCCGCGCTGATGAGGATAAACTAGGAAATGCGTTTGCCAAAATGTTAAAAGAAGACAGAACAATATCATTTGATAAAAACGCAGAAACCGGAGATGACGTCCTTTCTGGAATGGGAGATATGCATCTAGATATAGTCCTCTCTAAAATAAAGGAACGCTATAAAGTTGAACTTGAAACACGCACGCCTAGAGTTCCTTATCGTGAAACAATAAAGAAAAAGTCAAGTGCTCAGGGCAAACATAAGAAGCAGTCTGGAGGACGAGGTCAGTACGGAGATGTATGGTTTGAACTTGCTCCATTAGAGAGGAATGCAGGAGTTGAATTTATTGATAAAGTTGTTGGCGGAGTAGTCCCCAAGAACTTTATACCAGCAGCAGAAAAAGGACTTCGTGAAGCTGCAAAAAAGGGTATCTTAGCTGGATACCCCGCAACAGACTTCTCCTGTACTATATTTGACGGTTCGTACCACGATGTGGACTCTTCAGAAATGGCATTTAAGATTGCAGCTTCTTTAGCATACAAAAAAGCCATGGAAACCGCAATGGCAACACTTATGGAACCAGTAATGAACATAGAAGTTACAGTTCCCGAAGATTGTCTTGGTGATGTTATGGGAGATTTTAACAGTCGCCGTGGACGAATTATGGGTATAGATAGCGAAGGGAAGCTA